>DASRQT010000341.1:0-11713 GCA_035696485.1 Polyangia bacterium
ATGGCGGCGGCCGTCGGTCAGATCATGGACGGGGAGGGGACGCCTGCGTTGATCGCGGCGCTGCTGGTGGCGCTGCGCTGCAAGGGCGAAACCGTCGGCGAGATCGTCGGGGCGGCGCAGGCCATGCGCGCGCGCATGACGCCGGTGGCGTTTTCAAGTCCCACGCTGGTCGACACTTGCGGAACCGGGGGCGATGGTTCGCGGTCGGTCAACATCTCGACCCTGGCGTCGTTCATCGTCGCCGGCTGCGGCGTCGTCGTGGCCAAGCACGGCAACCGCGCGCAGTCGTCGCGCTCCGGTTCCCACGACGTCATCGAGGCGCTGGGGCTCAATCCGGCGCCGGCGCCGGACGATGCGCTGCGCTGCCTGCGCGAGGCCAAGCTGGCGTTTCTGTTCGCGCCCGCGCACCACGCCGCCACCCGGCACGTCGCCGCCGTCCGCAAGGAGCTTGGCGTTCGGACGCTGTTCAACATGCTGGGACCGCTGACCAACCCGTGCGGCGCGCTGTTTCACGTCAACGGCATCTTCCACAAGGATCGCTGTGAGCTATTGGCCCAGGCCCACGGCGCGCTCGGTTCAAAGCGGGCGCTGGTGGTGCACGGCGCGGGCGGGCTGGACGAGATCGCCCCGTCGGGCGCCACCCACGTCGCCGAGCTGCGCGACGGCGCCGTGCGCGTGTACGAGATCACGCCGTCCGACTTTGGCCTGCCGGCCACCGACCCGGCAGGCCTGCTGGGGGGCGAGCCGGCGTTCAACGCGCAGGTCATGACCGAGGTGCTGGCGGGCGCCGGACCCCAGGCCGTGCGCAACGCCGCCGTGATGGCGGCCGCCGCCGCCCTGTACGTCGTGGGCGAGGCCGCCGATCTGAGGGCCGGCGCGTCCCGCGCGCAGTCCGCCGTCGACAGCGGAGCTGCACGGCGCGTGCTGGACACGTTGCGATCGATCGTCCCCCTCGCGCCCGCCAAGGCCCAGGCCTGAGGTCATCTGATATCCTTCGCAGGCGTGATCCTCGACGACATCATCGCGCGCACGCGCACCGACCTGGCGGCCCGCCGCCAGCAGCGTCCGCTGGCGGCGGTTGAAGCAGCGGCGCGTACCATGCCGCCGGTGCGAAGCCTTGCCACCGCGCTGCGAAAGCCGGGACGGGTCACCTGCATCGCCGAGTTCAAACGGCGCTCGCCCTCCGCGGGCTGGATTCGTGAGGATGCCTTGCCGGCCGACATCGCGATGGCGTACGTGGAGGCCGGCGCCGCGGCGCTGTCGATCTTGACCGACGGGCCATTCTTCGGCGGCGGTCTGGAGGATCTGGCTGCCGCGCGGGCGGCGGTTGCGGTGCCCATCTTGAGGAAGGACTTCATGATCGACCGCTACCAGATCGCCGAGACACGCGCAGCCGGCGCCGACGCGATGTTGATCATCGTCTCGGCCCTGGATGACGCCACCATCGCCGGGCTGCTGGCCGACGCGCGCGAGTTCGGCCTGGAGGTGCTGGTCGAGGCCCACGATCGGCAAGAGGTGACACGCGCGGTCGCTCTGGGCGCGGCCATCGTCGGCATCAACAACCGCGACCTCAAGACGTTCACGCTCGATCGGGAGCTGGCCGTTCGCCTGCGGGCGCTGGTCCCCGCCGATCGCCTGATCGTGGCGGAGTCCGGCATCCGCGACGGCGCCGACGTGCGTCGCATCGGTGACGCCGGCATCGACGCCGTCCTGGTCGGCGAGACCTTGATGCGCGCGCCCGACCCGGGGGCAGCCCTGCGGGCCCTGCTGGGCAGCGAGGGACGGACATGAGCCGGCGCTTCCTGATCAAGATCTGCGGCATCACCACGCCCGAAGACGCCGCCGCCGCTGCCGCTGCGGGCGCCGACGCCGTCGGCATCAACTTTTGGCCCGGTTCGAAACGGTTCATCGGATCAGACGTCGCCGCTCACCGGGTGGCCGCCGCCATCCCGACAGGCATCTTGAAGGTGGGGGTGTTCGTCAACGCCAACCTGGCGACGGTGCTCCAGACCCTGGCCACCTTTGGCCTGGACCGGGTGCAGCTGCACGGCGACGAGAGCGCCGCCGACTTCGCGGCGCTGGATCCGGCGCGCCTGATTCGAGCCGTGCGCGTGCGGGGCGAAGGCTCGTTTGCCGAGGCCGCCGCCTGGCCGCCCGGGCTGCGTCTTTACGATGCCTTCGTCGACGGGTTCGGCGGGGGTGGCATGGCCGCGCCCTGGGAGCTCGTCGCCCGTCTCGCGGTGCAGCCCTTTATCCTCGCCGGGGGGCTGACGCCGGCCAATGTCGCCGCCGCCATTGCCGCCGTCGGGCCTGACGGCGTCGACGTCGCCAGCGGTGTCGAGCACGCGCCCGGCCGCAAGGACGCGACCAAGATGGCGGCGTTCGTCGAGGCGGCGCGCGCCGCCGTCGCCGCGGCCGCGGACACACGAAAGATCGGGCGCTGAGGGGGCGCTCGGATATATTTCGCCGACCATGACCGCCCCGTCAGCCTCGGCAGCCGCCGGACGCTTCGGCGACTTCGGTGGCCGCTACGTCTCCGAGACCTTGATCCCATCGCTGGACGAGTTGACCGCGGCCTGGGCCGCCGCCACCGTCGACACCGCGTTCACCAACGAGCTGGATCGCCTGCTGCGCGACTACGTCGGCCGCCCGACGCCGCTCAGCTTCGCAGGTCGCCTGTCCGCGGAGATCGGGCGCGGGGTTCGCGTCTACCTTAAACGCGAAGACCTGTGCCACACCGGCGCTCACAAGATCAACAACTGCATCGGCCAGATCCTGCTGGCGCGGCGCATGGGCAAGACCCGCATCATCGCCGAGACCGGCGCTGGCCAGCACGGCGTCGCCACCGCCACGGTGTGCGCGCTGTTCGGTCTCCCGTGCGAGATCTACATGGGCTCGGTCGACGTCGAGCGCCAGTCGCTGAACGTCTTCCGCATGAAGCTTCTGGGGGCGAAGGTCCACGCCGTCACCGACGGGACCGCCACGCTGAAGGACGCGATGAACGAGGCGCTGCGCGACTGGGTGACCAACGTGGGAACCACCCACTACGTCATCGGTTCGGTCGCCGGCCCGCACCCCTATCCATTGCTGGTGCGCGAGCTGCAGGCGATCATCGGCCGCGAAGCCCGCGACCAGATCCAGGAGGCGGAGGGGCGCCTGCCGGATGCCTGCGTCGCCTGCGTGGGCGGCGGCTCGAACGCGATGGGCCTGTTTCACGCCTTCATCCCCGACCCGGGCGTTCGCCTTTACGGCGTCGAGGCGGCGGGCGAGGGCCTCAACACCGGGCTGCACGCCGCGACCCTGTCGCTGGGCCGCGTGGGCGTCCTGCACGGCGCGCGATCGTATGTCCTATGCGACGATGAGGGGCAGATCTCGCACGCCCACTCCATTTCGGCCGGGCTTGACTATCCCGGGGTGGGGCCGGAGCACGCCTTCCTCAAGGACTCGCGCCGCGCCAAGTACCTGTCGGTGACCGACGAGGAGGCGCTGACCGGCTTTCAAGATCTGGCCCGCACCGAGGGAATCCTGCCGGCGCTGGAGAGCTCGCACGCGATCGCGGCGCTGCGCGCGGTGGTGGCCGACCTGCCCGAGAACAGCGTCGTGGTCGTGAACCTCTCGGGACGCGGCGACAAGGACATGGGGACCATCGCCAAACGTCTGGGTGTCACCCTGTGAGCCGCATCGCCGACTGCTTCGCGCGCGCGCGCGCCGAGCGCCGCAAGGCGCTGGTGATCTACCTGACCGCGTCCGACCCCGATGGCGAGACCAGCCTGCGGCTCCTGCAGGAGGCCGCCGGGGCCGGCGCGGACATCATCGAGATCGGCGTCCCCTGGTCAGACCCCTCGGCCGACGGTCCGGCGATCCAGGCCGCCATGCACCGCGCCCTGGCGGCCGGCGGCGGCCTGCGTAGCACGCTGGCCATCTGCAAGCTGGTCCGCCAGAAGTACCCGCTGGTCGGCCTGGTCCTGTTCGGCTACGCCAACCCGATCGTCGTGATGGGCCCGGAGGTGTTCGCGCTACGGGCCGCCGACGCCGGCGCCGACGCCGTGCTGTGCGTCGACTATCCGCCCGACGCCGATCGAGAATTAACTTCAGCTTTGATTCGGCAAGGCCTGGACTTCATTCCCTTGCTGGCTCCGACGTCGACCCCGCCGCGGATCGCAGCGGCGGCGGCGGTGGCCAGCGGTTTCATCTACTACGTCTCGTTGACAGGCATCACCGGGACCAAGCTCGAGGATCTGGAGGCGCCGCGCGGTCAGGTTGAGTCAATTCGTGTCGCCACCTCGGGCAAGGTTCCGGTGGTGGTCGGCTTCGGCATCAAGACCCCGGCCGACGCGCGCGCCATCGCATCCTTCGCGGACGGCGTGGTGGTCGGCAGCGCCGCCATCCAGTTGGTCGAACGCGCGATCGCCGCCGGCCGTGATCCGGTTCCCGAGCTGGGCGCCTTCGTTCGATCGCTGCGCGACGCGCTGGCGTCTTCGCCGCTATAGCTTCATGGCGACGTCGGCCCGGGCCGCGCCGCCGGCCTTGACCGTCACCTTGGCCGTCTTGAAAACGCCCGGCCCCTTGCCGCCGACCGTCTCGTGCCAGTACTCGATCGTGTGCTGCCCGGCCGGCACGTCCTTGATCGCGAAGTTGCCCTTGTCGTCGGTGACCGCGAAGTAGGGATGGTCGAATACGTGCAGGTAGGCGCTCATCCAGGTGTGCCCGGCGTCGCACTGGAGCTTGATCACCCCCGGCTTGGCCAGCTTCATCGGCAGCTTTTGCCCCTTGATGGGCATGGCGACGTTGAACACCTGGATGGGACCCAGATTCGCGTGGACGTTGTGCAACACGCGATCGTTGTTCATCAGCGTCAGCGACGTCCCCGCCGTCAACGCCTGCACGTGCGGCTGGTACTGGCAACCCTGCTGATCGACGCTGGCGTTCGCGGTCGGCGCGGGCGGGACCGGGGGCTTCACGTCGCTGATGAAGACCACCACGTTTTTCAGCGTCCCCTGGCGTCCCAGCAGGATCGTCTCGTTGGGTTTTTCCGTACCGCAGGTCGACGCGTCCTTGACGACCGGCAGGGGCGTCAGCACCGGCGCCGGACCCTCCAGCCGAACCGTCCCCTCGACGACTCCGTTGCTCCAGGCGGCGCCCGCCCACAGCAAGGTCGCGAGCGCTAAAAATGATGGCGTCGCCCGCTTCATGAAACCCTCCGAACTACGTCGCCGCGATGATGCCGACGCGTGTGCGAATGTCGGTCACGACCGCCGGGCCCAGGCCCAGCGCCATCTTCTCCAGAATCTCGCCCTTCAACATCGTCAGCTCATGCGCCAGCGCCGAGCTCTCGACCCGCACCATCAGCGTCGCCCCGGCCAGCCGTTCTGGCTCGGTCCGGCGGCGCAGCATCTCGCCGACGCTGCGCTGATAGCTGTCGAACACGCGAAACTCGAGCGCGCGCCCCTGACCACCCAGGCGGGCCAGCACCTGGCCCATCAACGCGGCTGAGGTCTCGGGCGCCTCCAGCGATTCGCGCCGCTTGCGCCGAATCACCTTGCTGCCATCGACTCGGTTCACCCGATCACCATAAGCGCGACCGGGCCCACTCCGCAACGAGTTTAGACCGCACGGCACGCGCGGGGCGCAGCCTCAGCCGGCTTTGCTGACGAGACCGGAGCGAAGACAGCGCGTGCAGACGCGGATGTGTTTGGCGATTCCGCCCACCTTGGCGTGGACGCGGCGCAGGTTCGGACGCTGGATACTCTTGGTCTTGATGTTCGAGTGGCTGACGTTGTTGGCGACTCGACGTTGTTTACCGCAGATGGCACACTGCGCTGGCATGAGATTTCCTCCGGAAGGCGGGTACCTTTAGCATCCACGGATGGATTGCGCAAGCCGGCGACATTTGACCCAACGAGCGCTGTTGGGCTTGCTTGCGGCGCTCATTGGGCTGGCGGCATGCTCCAAGCGCGCGCCCATCCCGGGGGCTGGCGGCGCGGCCCGCCTGGCGGTCATCAGCGGCCGCCTCATCAGCATCCCCGAGCTGCCGCTCACTCAAGCCCAGGCCCGCCTCGACATCGATGAGGGGACGGCTTCGTCTGACGGTAACGGCGTTACGTCCGCTCCGCTGACCCGCGTCCCCATGGCGCAGGTCACTGTCAGCCGCGAGGGGACATTCCGGATCGAAAAGGTGCCCGCCGGTCGCTACGTTCTGCGCGGCAGCGCCGCCGGTCATGCCGACGCCCGCGTGCGATTCGAGACCACGGGCGGCGAGACGGTGGTCACCGTGCTGCGGCTTCCGCGCGCCGAGACGCTGGCCGGCCGCGTGGTCGACCGCCACGCGCGCCCCGTCCCGGCCGCCCGGGTCTTGCTCTGGACGCTGGCCGAAGGTGACAGGCCGAAGGAGACCGCATCGAACGCCGACGGAGGGTTTTCCTTCGCCGGGCTCGGCCGCGGCCAGCACCGCCTGCTGGTGCAGGCGCCCGGATTTGGCCCCACGTCGATGGGACCGGTGGAGACGCCGGCAGCCAACGTGGTGGTGGTCCTTGAAGGTGACGGCAGGAACATCGCCGGCACCGTCACCCAGGGCGGGCGGCCCGCCGCAGGCGCGCTGGTGCTCATAAGCGGCGAGACGCTGAGCCCGCCCCGCGAAACCACCACCACCGCCGACGGCGCGTTCAGCATCGCCGGCCTTGGTCCCGGCGTCTACGCGGTGCGCGCCGTGCTGGCCGGCGTCGCGTCGAAGACCAGCGGCGAGCTGGTGCTGGGTGCGTCGCCGTCGGGTGACCGGCCGCAGCCCGTGCACCTGACGCTGACGCCCGGTTGGACCCTGGGCGGTCGCGTGGTCGACGATCGCGGCAAGCCGGTTCCGGGCAGCGACGTTCGCATCGACAACGTCTCGGACAACGAAAACGTCCCCGAGGTTCAGCGCACCGATCGCGACGCCCGCTGGACGTCACGGGCGCTGCCCGCCGGCGAATACCGGATCACCCCGCGGCGTCCTGGATTCGTCACGCGCGCCCCGGTGCAGGTGGTCCTGGGCGCGCGCGCGCCCAACCCACAGCGCTCGCTGACGCTGGAGCTGGTGCGCGGCGCCGAGATGGTTGGCCGCGTGGTCGACGAGCGTGGCGCGGCCTTGCCCAATGCCATCGTCCGCTGCCTGGTGCCGGGGCGAGCCGATCTGACGGTGCTGGTCGATCCGCTGCCGCTCGCCGCCGAAGCCGCCGCGCTGCCGCCGGGCGCCGGCCACGCGCTGGGACGCACACGCAACGTGCTGACCGACTCCGCGGGTCGCTTCGCGCTGCCTGACCTCTTGCCGGGCCGATTCCGCCTGGACGTCAGCCGCGGCGAGTATGTTTCCCTGCGCACGGGAGAGTGGCTGCTGGGTCCCGGCCAGCGCGTCGACGTCGGCAGCGTCACGCTTCGCGATGGCGTCCGGATCAGTGGCCGCGTCGTCGATGACAACGACACACCGATCGAGGGCGCGCAGATCAACGCGCGACCAGCCGATCTCAAGGGCGTCGATTCCGTGGTCACGCTGACCGACCGGGCCGGGCAGTTTGGGCTGGCCATCCCCCCCGGGTCGTACAATCTGGCGGTCAGCGCGGCCGGCAACATCGAACAGATCGTGCCCCTCGCCATCGCCGGTCCCGGCGGCGCGCCCAGCGGGCCGATCAACATCAAGCTGACGCGCGCCGATTCCACCCTGGCGGGGATGGTCAAGGACAGCGGCGGTCGTCCGGTCGCGCGCGCCGAGGTGCTGGCGTGGGCGACGGCGCCAGATGCCCCGGCCGCGGCTGGTCAGAATCCCGGCGCCTCGAAACGCGGGCCTGAACAGCGGCCGCTGTCCAGCACCGTGACCGATCCGGGCGGCTTCTTCACGTTGCGCCGCTTGCCGATGCGTTCCATCTGGATCGAGATCAAACACGGCGAATACCCCTCGGTGGTGATGGCCGCTACGCCCGGAACCTTCGCCACCGTCGCGCTCCCCATCCCGGGCCGCATCGTCGGCGCCGTGCACGAAAAGGTCACCGGCGCGGTGATCGCCCGCTACCGGGTCGAGGCGCAAGGCCCCGACGGACGCATCGCGGGCGGTGCTGCCAGGGCTGGCGGGTTTTCGCTGTCCCGTCTCGTGCCCGGTCGCTGGACGATCACCGTGCAGGCCCCCGGGTACAAGGCGGGGGAACAGAGCGTCGACGTACCGCCCAGCACGACGCTGGGCGAACCGTCCGTCCGCGACGTCCGCGTCGAGCTGGAAAAGCCGCGCTAGCGCCGTCGCCGGCGCCTGCGGCCGAGAGACAGCGCCGCCAGACCGGCAGTCAGCAGCGCGGCTGCGAATGGCGGCGGACCGGCGGGGGTCGAGCACCCGCAGTTGTCGGCCGGCTGGCCGACCTGGGCGACCTCGCACATCTTGGGATCCAGCGACAGCGGGTAGGCCTCGCACACGCCCTGGATATCGTCGGGCTTGAGCATGCGCTTGTCGGTCTCGCCGGGCGTGGTGGCGGCGAACATGGTCGTCCTCTGGATCGCCTCGGTGGCAACGGCGCAGTCGCCGACCAGCATCCCCAGATTGTCGGTGCTACGTGGGCGGCGTTCGCCCGGCGTGTAGCAGGTATGGTTGAAACCCAGAAAGTGACCCATCTCGTGGGTCAGCGTGTTCTGCAGATCGTGCGCGCCCGGCTTGGCGTTCGTGTCGGCGTTCATCCACAGGATCCGGTCCATCGCGGCGTTGACCTCGATGTCGGCGTCGACGATGTGGCCGTCGGCCTTCGCGAACAGCGAGGTCAGGGCCAGCGCCGAGTCGTCGCGGTCACACTGATTGAACTTGGGGTTGAACTTGCACCAGTCGCTGGTGATGAACATGAGGTTGTTGCTGGCATCGTACGCCGCCCGCGGCGACGGGCCCGGATGCATGGTCATCGCGATGTCCAGGTAGGCGCAGGCGCGGAGCGGCGGCGTCCAGGCGTTGACTGCCGCGTTGATCGCCTGTTCGACCTCGCCGAGCGGCAGCTCCTTGAAGTTGCCGGCGTAGGCGTTGAGCGCAACGCATGACTCCGGCCAGTAAAACGGCTTGCCGTCGTCGGTCTTGTACTGAACGTAGCCAAAGCCGGGTGACGGGGCCGCCAGCGCCAGGAGTCCAATGGCGATCGCCGCCCGGTTTCGCACCGCCATTTATCCCGAAAACTTCCGCCGGCACCGGCGACGCCGCCGTCGCGACAGCGCCGTCCCCAGCGCCAGTGCAGCCGCTGCCAGCAGGGCCAGTCGCCCTTTGCCACCGGCGCCGCCCGCCGCCGCGCAACCACACCCGCCACCAGAGTCGCCCAGCAGGTTGGCGACCGGGCAATTGAGCGGGTCCTGCGCGACCGGGTAGATCTCGCACACGGCCAGCTGATCGTCGGTCGCCAGGGTTCGTTTGCTGATGTCTCCCTTGTCGGCGGACGCGAACATGGTGGTCTCACGGATCGCAGGCGAGGCCTTGTCGCAATCGGGAGCCGGCTGGCCGGTGTTGTCATTGGGCCGCGGTCGGTCTCCACCGCCGAAGCAGGTATGATCCAGACCGATCAAATGGCCCATCTCGTGGGTCAGCGCATTCTGCAAATCCTGGAGATCGCGCGGATCGCCCGGAACGTTGCTGGCATCCAGGTTCGCCCAGACGAAGTACTTCGCGTTCACCTCGATGTCGCCATCGCGGATGCGGCCGTCCTTGGTGTTGACGAACACCGACGTGATGGCCAGCGCGGACGGGTCATAGTTGGTGCACGTTCCCGCCTTGTCACCCTGCCGGCACCACGAGTCGCTGCGAAAGATCAGGTAGTTCGCGCTGTCGAACTTGGCGCGCACCGTTGGCCGGGACGACATCTCGACGTTGATCCGCATATAGGTGCAGGGCAGCCCGTCGGCGCTCCAGACAGCCGCCGCGGCGGTGGCGGCGGTGTTGATCTGATCGGGGGTCATCTCCGGCAGATCGTTTGGAAACCCGACCAGAGGGACGCAGGTCTGCGCCCAGTGAAACGGCTGCCCGGTGTCGGTGAGATAGCGAACGTACGCCTGCGCCGGCGCGGCCGCGAAGGCCACGAGGGCGCCGATGACGGCGGCGACAACCGTGGTTGCCGCGGCGTTTGCCGCCAGCGCGCGGCCGCCGACGCGGGCACGCATCCGCCCGGGGGCCAATTGGGTCATTGACGGGCCTTCAGAATCCCACGCACCTCATCGCGCAGCTCCTCGAGCGGCCTAGCCCTGACCAGCGCCGGCGGCACCGGCGTCGCCGGTGACACCTGTGGTTGCGGACGCACGAGCTTGACGCCGCTGGTATCGGGCCCGTCGACGATCCAGCGCCCGGTCGGATCCTCCCGGCGCAACGGCCGCTTGCCTTGAGACATCCCGACGACGCTGGCCGAGCTGACCGGCCCGCGCGCGAAGATCAGCGACCTCTCGCCAGCCTTGAACTGCGACATCCCGAACACCACCATGGTGATGTCGCCGACGGTGCCGCCGGCCTGCACGATGGTCAGGTGCGAGGCGGGCGCCATCGCGCCTTTCCAGGTCTCCACCACGGCCAGCTCGATGGTCGATTCGATCCGTTCGTGTCGCTCGTCCCAGGCCGCGCGCACCGACAACACGTCGGCGACCGCGATGTGGTCAGACTTTGCAACCAGCGCCGGCAGATCCAGCGCCATCACCAGCGATCCGTAGGCGGCAGCCGAGACCGCCATCACCGGCAGGACCAGCGCCAACAATGAGATCAATCTACGTATGGAAGGCATCCGTATAAATATAGCCCGTCTTTGCCGCCGTTTGCCTTTCTTGGCTTAACTGGCCGCGCCGCCGGTCCCGGCGGTCCCTGGGGTCACCGGCACCGGTGGCGGTGTCACGGAGGTGGCCGCGGCTCGTGTCGGTGGCGGCGGGCGCACGGGGTAAGGTGCCGCCGCACCAGGGAGTGCCAGCGACGGTGACGGCCCCTGTTGCGCCTTCAGCCGCGCCAGCTCCATGAACCGCTGCTGGCTGCGCAGGCCGGTCTTTGTGACATCTCTGTGACCGGCGCCACTTCCGTTGTCGGCGCCGGCCGCCGATGCCCCGGTCACCTCTGGACGTACACGCACGTACGTTCCGTCGGGCAACAATCGCCGCGCCTTGACGGTGTCGGCCAGCGAGATGGCGAGGATCTCCTCCACCATGCGGTCGCGCAGACCCTCATCCTCGATCGGGAACATGACCTCGACGCGACGGACGAAGTTGCGCGGCATCCAGTCGGCCGACGACAGGTAGACCTCTCGCTTGCCGCCGTTCTCGAAGTAGAAGATCCGCGCGTGCTCCAGGAATCTGTCGACGATGCTGGTGACCCGGATGTTGTCGCTGGTCCCCGGAACGCCCGGCCGCAGGCAGCAGATACCGCGCACGATGAGGTCGATCGACACCCCTGCCTGTGATGCGCGGTAAAGAGCCTTGATGACGGTGGCGTCCACCAGCGAGTTCATCTTGGCCACGATGCGCCCGCGGTTGCCCAGGGCAGCCTCACGGTCGATCAGGGCCAGGATTCGCTCGGCGAGGCCCAGCGGCGCGACGTGGAAACGTTTCCAGGACGGCGGCGACGAATAACCGGTGAGCAGGTTGAACAGCGCCCCGGCGTCGTCGGCGTAGGCATCGCGCGCGGTGAAGTAGGACAGATCGCCGTAGATCCGCGCCGTGCTGGGGTTGTAGTTGCCGGTCGACAGGTGGACGTAGCGTTTGA
>DASRQT010000342.1:0-21307 GCA_035696485.1 Polyangia bacterium
CCCATCACGGAGACCGACGTCCGCGACGCCACCGCGGCGCTGGCCGGGCGGCGGATGGACGACTTCTTCGACCGCTACATCCACGGCACCGACGAGCTGCCGGTGCCGGCTCTCCTGCGACAGGCTGGCCTCAGCGCGCGCGCGCGGGCCGAATGGGAACCCGAGGACGCGGGCGCGGCACCCGCGGCCGGCAATCACCAGCGCCAGCGCCAGCGGGATGTCCTCAAGGATGACCGCCAGCGGGCCTGGACCGGCATCACCCTGCACCCCGAGCGCACCGCCATCAAGAACGTCGTCCCCGATTCGCCCGCCGCACGCGCCGGCCTGACCTTCAACGACGAGATCGTCGCCGTCGACGACTACCGCGTCAACGCCACCACCTTCGCCAAGCGGATCGCCGACCGCCGTCCCGGCCAGGCGTGCCGGATCGCCTACTTTCGGCGCGAGTTACTGCAAGAGGCCTCGCTGACCCTGACCGAGAACCCCGAACGCAAGCTGGTGGTCAAGCCCGATCCCGCCGCCAGGGCCGGCGCCATCGCCGTGCGCGACGGCTGGCTGGGGATCAAGACGACGGGTTCCGGCGAACCGAGATCGCCAGCTTCACGACGCTCTTCAAGACGTGCGGCACGCGTTTCGTGAGGTTGATCGACGGCGGCCGCTTCTCGCGCACCGCGAACGGGATCTCGACCACCTTCTTCTGCTCGCGGTGGGCGCGAATGACGAACTCGCTGGCGAAGACGTCGCGGTCCAGCACGCACCGCCGCGCCGTCTCCAGCAACGCCAGCCGGCGAAACGCCTTGAGCCCGTGGGTGTCGGTGCCGCGATAGTGGCAGACCACCCGCAACATGCCGTTGTAGACGCGGGTCGCGACGCGACGGAACAGCGGCCGCTGGTCGTTTGACCCCACCATCGCCTTCGAACCGACCACCAGCTCGGTGTCGCTGCGCTCCAGCAGCGCCAGCGCGCGCGCGTAGAACTCGGTGTCCAGCAGGTCGATCTCGTCGCAGATGACGTAGTCCCCGCGCGCCTCCAGGATCCCGGTCTTCATCGCCAGACCATAATTGGGCGCCCCGATCGAGATCATCCGCACCTGCGGGTGCTGCGCCTGGATCTCGGCCCCGATCTCCACCGTGCGGTCGCGCGAGCCATTTTCACACAGCAAAAGCTCGTAGCTCCAGCCGAACGGCTTCAGCTTCTGCTCCAGCTCCAGCACCGATCCGCGCAGGATCCCCTCCTCGTTGTAGACCGGGATGACGATCGACACGTGCGGCGCCGCCGGTTCAGTCACGAGACCGCCCCCACGGCGCGCGCGGCCCCGGCGTCGATGGTCGCGGCCACCTCGCGCCCGGCCAGCACGCAGTCCTCCATGGCGTTGTAGGTCCACGCGCCGTACCGCCCTCGCGGGTAGATGTCATGGGCCTCCAGAAAATGAAAGATGGCCGTGGTCGCCGGGTAATAGTGCTCGTCGAACACCACGTAGGCGTACTGGATCTCCTGCCGGTCCGCAAAGAGGATGTCGTCCGGTGCTGCGATCGCCCCCGCCTCGGCCAGCGCCGCCGCCGATTCGCGAATCACCGCCTCCGAGATCGGCGCCCGGTCGGCCAGCTCCACATACAGCGCCCCCTTCCCGGGCGGCGCCATCGCAGGCACCGCGTTGCTGAAGATGCCGACCCGGTAAAACGGATAGCGTTTCTCGGGCACGTAGATCCAGTGCCAGTCCGCCGGCGGTGGCGACCGCGTCGCGACGTTGAGGTAGCGCAGCGTCGTGCACCGCAGGCGCGCGGCGTGCTGCTCGATCTCGGGCGGCAGCCCGGGCATGCGTTTCAGCAGCTCGGGCAAGGGAATCGACGCGACCACCGCTTGATACGGGATGCGCTCGCCACCGACCACCACCTCGCGCCGCACATAGTCGATCACGTCGGGGCTGGTCGCGGTGTGAACCTGCCCGCCCGCCATCCGCGTCTGCAGCGCGCGCGTGAAGGTCTCGATGCCACCGCTCCTGGGATACAGGAAGGCGACGTTGTACCCCATCTCACCCGGTCCCGCGCCGACCGCGCCCGCCACCACCTGCTCGAGGTTCGGCAACGGCACGAAGCGCGAGCACCAGTCAGCCGTGATCTCGCGCGGCGACACACCCCACAGCTTCTCGTTGTACGGGACCATGAAGTGCTTGGAGATCCCGGCTCCGAAGTGGGCAAGACAGTAGTCCTCGAAGTTCCGCGGCGCCTGCGCACCCGCCGCGCCCTTGCCGCCGGCGGTCTGTGCCTCTATCACCCCCATCAAGCATTCCTTGATCACCTCGGGGGGCAGCCCGTGCAGATTGGCCTGAAACGGATAGCGCGTCAGCACGCCGTTGGAAAAAATGCGCGCCTTGCGCTGCACCGGCACCATCTCGCCCGGCAGGATCTCCGATACCATCTGCTTGACGGCCGGATCGCGCAGGTGCAGCCAGTGACCGGTCTTGTCAAACCGGTAACCGCCGTGCTCGTCGGTGCGCGCGTGGCCGCCCAGGCGCTGTTCCTTCTCGAACAGGACCCACGGCGCGCGCAGATGTACCGCGGCCGATATGCCGGTCAAACCGCCGCCCAGGATGACGACCTTCCTGCGTTGCTCTGGAGAGCTCACGGGAAAATAGTCACTTAGCATGAACGATGCGACCCGGGCCACGGAGTTGTTCTAAACGCCATTTGTGTTAATGCTGGCGAGGGTCAAAGGGCTTTCCGCGTGCCTCCGTCGAGACTGCACCACAACGACACACGGCGCAGCGATCGCGGCGCCATCGACCGCGTCAAGCAGCTGGATCTCGAGCACCGCAAGCGCCTCCGTGGCGCGGCGCGGCTAACGCTGTCGCTGCGCTTCCTGTCGACCGCCTGGGCCCGCCTGCGCGGCAGCACCCAACCGGCGCGCCCGCTTCAGGTCTCGCACCCGCCCGAGGGGGCGCTGGCCGTCACCTTCGTCGGTCACGCCACCGTCATGATCACCACCCCCCGGACGCGCGTCCTGACCGACCCGATGCTCGACGACTTCTTCTTCGGGCTGCGGCGCGCCACCGCCGCCGGGTTGCACCACGCCGACCGCGACGCCGTCGACCTGGTGCTGATCTCGCACGCTCACCGCGACCACCTTCACGACAACAGCCTCCGCCTCCTCCCCTCCACCGCCCGCGTCATCGTCCCCCCTCGCTGCGGCGCCCTGGTGACCCGCCTGGGCTTCGATGACGTCGTCGAGCTGGGCCCCGGCGCCAGCGTCAGCCACAAGGACGTCGAGATCACCGCCGTGCCGGCCCGACACTCCGGCGTCCGCGGCCTCGGCGACTACACCAGACGGGGCGCCGCCGGTTACGTCCTACGGTCGCAAGGCACCACGCTCTACTTCGCCGGCGACACCGCCTACTTCTCGGGCTTCGCCGAGATCGGCCGCCGCTTCAACCCCGACGTCGCGCTGCTGCCCATCGGTGGCTACGAACCCAACGGCTTTCGTGACCAGCACATGTCACCGCTGGACGCCGTCTACGCGTTCGAGGACCTGGGCGCGCGCGTGCTCATCCCCATCAACCACGGCTCGTTCCCGCTCAGCTACGAGCCCCTGGAGGCGCCCACCGCCTGGCTGCGCCAGCTCGCCCGCCAGCGCGGCCTGGTCGGCACCCTCAACGACGAGGATCGCCGCCGCGTCGCCCTGCTCAACAACGGCGAGACCTGCGCGTTTCGCCGCAGATAGGGACCCGGCTACTTTTCGATGGCGGTGATGCTGGTGGTGGTCATCGCGCTGCCGCCGCCGAACTGTTTCAGCGGCCCACCGGCGGCATCGGTGACACCCGCGGCACGCAACACCGTGAGAATAGCGTTGTTGGCGTTCTCCCCGTTCATAGTCCCGGCACCCGTCATCGACCGGTAGTGCCAGCCGGGCTTCTTGAGGTACCCACCACCCCCGCCGGCGATGACCATCGGATAGTCGATTAGGTCGTGCGCCTTGCCGTCCGACAGGTCGGAGCTGCCATAGATCGCGCAGTTGTCGAGGACGTTGCCGGCGCCCTCGGGGATGTTCTTCAGCGCCTCCAGCAGGTACGCGAACAACTTCATCGTGTACACGATGGTGGCGTGGACCTGAGGCTGATTGCCCCCCTCGTCGTGCGTCAGGCCGTGGTGACCCTCGCTAACGCCCACCTGCCAGTAGACCGTGCTGGCCGTCGATCCCGAGAACAGCATCGAGAAGACCCGCGTCTGATCGCACGCCAGCGCCACCGCCATGAGATCGCTCATCGCCTTGACCCGCTCTTCCAGGAGCTCGTGACCGCGGCTGTCCGCGATCGCGCCGGGCTTGGTCGGCAGCTTGCACGCCGCCGGCAGCACGGTGTCCATGGCAAGGCGCTTCTCGATGTTGCGCACGTTCTCGAGGTGCTGATCCAGACGCAGCTTGTCCGACGTGCTGAGCCGCACGCGTAGGCTGGTCAGATCGGCCTGCACCGCGTCCATCACGCTGCGCCTGAGCCCCTTGGTGGGGTCCACCACCGGCATCGCCGGCGTGCTCGGCGCCGTGAAGCCGGTCCCGAACACGCGATCGAAGAACGCGCCCGGTTCGTAAATGGCCGAGATCGGCAGATCGGGCCCGTTGTGCGACAGGTACTTCAGCGTCGTCCCCTCGGCGCCGTTCAGACCCGAAGAGATGCCGACCTCCAGCGATTTGTACTTGGTCTCTTTGCCGATGGAGTCAGCGGCGAACTGATCGACGCTCTTCGTGCCGAAGGTCGAACGGAAGGGCGCCGAGCCCTTGGGCTGCACGATCAGCGACGAGCCCGAAAAGATGCCGCCCCAGCCGGCGTGGTGGCCCTGTGGGTTGCCGGTCTTCACGGCCAGGCCCGTGACGATGTTGATGTAGTCCTTGACGTTCGCGAACGGCGCCAGCTCGGGGCTCAGGTCCCATGTCGCGCCGGTCGCCGTCGGGATCCAGCGGTCGCGCTTGATGCCGCCGCCCCAGGCGAAGATGCCCAGACGCTTGGGCAGCGCGCCTCCCTGCGCCAGCGCGGTCCCGTTGGCATTGAACATCGCCTCGAGGGGCGGTAGCCCGAACGACACGGCTGCGCCTCCGAGGGTTCCCCGAAGCACCGTTCGTCGACTGATCTTGAATGTCGGCATGACGTCTCCTTGGTGGTCGGGTGGTTATTGAGCCTTGGCCGCGTAGGCGAAGCCGGGGCTCTTGACGACACCCTCCAGCAACGCGCGGAATTTGTAGGTCTGGTCCTTGAAGTCCTTGGCCAGCAGGGTGATGGAATCTTCCTCGCCATTGCCCTCGACGTGGCCAAGGGCGTAGCGGTACATGCTGCGCGCCAGGCAGGTCGTGGCGTCGGGATGGTTCTTGATGGCGGTGGCCAGCTCACGCGGGCCACCGAATGTCGTGCCGTCAAGGTCGCCACTGGCGTCGATGGGCATGCCGGCGTCGGTGGTACGGAACACGCCGATGCCGTCGAAGTTCTCAAGACCGAGGCCGATGGGATCCATCACTGAATGACAGCTCTTGCAGGGCTCGACAGCGCGGTGCATCGCCAGCTTCTGGCGCGCGGTGCCGGGCATTGCCTCCGGGAACGGCGGGACGTCGGGCGGCGGCGACGGGATCGCCTGGCACAGGACCATCTCGCGCATGAACTTCCCGCGGCGGGTCGGCGAGCTGCGATTGGGCGCCGACTGAATCGCCAGAAAGCTGGCCTGGCCCAGCAGCCCTGCCCGCATCCCCGTATCCGGCAGCGTGGCGGCCGTCATGGCCGTGCCGCTGACAGCCGGTAGGCCGTACAGCTTCGCCAGCTCGGCGTTCACGAACGTCGAGCGCGAATCGAAGATGTCGCGGTAGTCGCCGGTGCGAACGAACGCCATCTCGTTGAGAAAGCGCAGCGTCTCGGCGCGCATCGAAGCACCCAGCGTCGGGCTCATCATGGCCGGGAACGCCTTGGGATCCTGCGGCAGGTTGTCGAGCTCCTTGAGCCGGTAGAGCTCGGTGAAGAAGGTCTGCATGCCGGCCGAGACCCGGGGCGAGGCCAGCAGCCTCTGCACGTGGGTCGTCAGGCCGCCGCCGCTGGTAAGCATGCGCGCGTCGGCCGCGTCCAGCAGCTGATCGTCCGGCGTGCTGTTCCACAGGAAGTACGACAGGCGCGTTGCCAGTTCGTTGTCGGTGAACACGACGCGGTTGGCGTTCTTCGGATCCGGCTGTCCCAGCTCGCTCCGGTAGAGGAAGAACGGTGACTGCAGCAGGCCGGCCAGGCCGTACTCCAGGCCACCGAAGAAGGTTTTCAGAACCGTCTGCGCGTTCTTCGCCACCCCGACGTAGCGGGTGACCTCCTCGGCGGTCATCGGGCGGCGCCAGGCGCGACGGCCGATCTTGGTGATGAAGGCGGTCGTGCAGGTGTCGTCGGTGGCGCCCGTCGGCGAGCAGCCGACCAGCGCCGCGCGGCGCGTGGTGTCGGACAGGACGTTCTTGGCGACCTGGTACGATGTCGCCTCGAACTGCTCGGTGATGGCCGGGGACAACCCGACCCGGGCGGCGCCGATCGACGCGAAGCCGCTGAGCTCGGTGTCCTCTTCAAAGACGGTCGTGTAAGTCGTCGTGTCGCCGAACAGGTCCTTGAGGCTGTTCTGGTACTGCGGGATGGTCAGACGGCGCAACCCGGTCTGTTCAGGGGCGAAGTTGTTGCCCATCGGAATGACGGGGCCGGGGCCAGGTCCCGGACCGGGGCCAGGACCAGGGCCGGGACTGGGGTCCTTGCCGGGGTCACCGATGAGCCCGTTGCAGCCGAACGCGCCAAACCCGAGCAGGATCGCGAGCGCGCCGCTGGTCATCCACCTGCACCTCGGCGCCGCACGCCCAAATGCTCGTTCCTGCTGACGCTCGATCATGGTTGACCTCCAGTGTTTCGGAACGGGGCAGCCCATGCGTACTCCAACTGCTGACGATGGCTCTACGGTGACGGAAACTCCACCAACCCCCGTCCCAACCCGGAGCCTGACGGACGTCAGGCGACAGGCTCTATTTATACCACATCCACACCGACGGCTTTCCGGCTTTTGGTTGCTGCAATGCTTCCCGGATTGCGGCCAAATTGCGTTGCCAACGATGCCACGACGTAACCCTGAATGTTGCAGTAAGCATAGTTATCTAGCATAGTTAGCTGCACATTACCCAACGCCCTACTTATGGTTTCATTTATTAATGCATTGTAAATTACTCTAATCTAGCCAGATTCGTTGCTCCAAAAGTAATAGAAGGAGTGTTTGGATCCGCGCCTCGCCCGCGCTGGGCCTTCGACGAGGTGAAACGTTGCACCAGAGGGAAGGTCGAGCGCATCCGACAAGAGTGTGCGGCAGCGCTCTTGACCAGTCGCATTCACAAGTAGAAACTGCGCCGCTATGAGAATTAAAAATTGGCTTCTTTACAGCGCGTTTCTGGCGGTCGTGACCACAAGCTGCGGCGGTGGTTCCGGTGGCGGGCTCACGACGGATCAGTTCTGTGCCCAGAAAGCCGAGAAGGAATGTCAGGTTGTGCCCCGCTGCGTGACCGCCGACATGCCCGCCTGTCTGGCCAAGCGCAAATCAGTCTGCTTGACGTTCGCCGCCTCTCAGACGGCGGCGCCGCGCATCTTTCGGCCGGCCAACGCCTCCAAATGCCTGGACAAGACCAGGGACCTCTATGCCAAGCCGACCGCCATCACGGCCGCGGAGCTGGCGACGATGGAGGACCTCTGTTCGTACGTCTTTCAGGGCGACGTCAAGAAGGAGCAGCCCTGCATGGTCAAGTACGACTGCGAGGGAAGCTTCATCTGCGACAAGGGGCTGTGCGCGGCGAAGGTCGTCAAGGGTGCGGATGCCCTGTGCGGCAACCCGGGCGAGGTCTGCGCGGCGGGCCTGTATTGCACGATGGTGATGGCGGTTCAGAAATGCGAGCCCAAGAAGGCGGCGGGCGAGTCGTGTGATGGCACAGCCCCCTGCCTGGAAACTCTGCGCTGCGACGGCACCTGCAAGGAGCGCGTGGCGTCCGGCCAGGCGTGCGGCAACAGCGACGACTGCGTGCCCGCCGCCTCCTACTGCGATCCGTACGTCGGCAACATCTGCGACCTCGGCCTGTCGTTCGGGACCGGCGCCGCCACCTGCCGCGACTACGGCGGTCCACAGGGTGTAGGAACCGGCGGAATGACCGGCGGCACCGGCGGCACCGGCGGCAACCGCGACAGCGGCGCCGGCGGCTCGGGTGGCGCCGCAGATAGCGGTGTCCCCGAGGCGGCAGCAGACACCGCCGACAACGAGACGAGCATAGACTGATGCCCATCAATCGTGAGCGCGAGCGTAGCGCGGCTCTGCCGCGCGGAGCGAGGGGGGACCGGGGGCGTGTGAGCGACAGCGAACCACGCCCCCGTCAGATCGACTAATATCTCGCCCCGTGTTGACCGAACGCCTTCGCCGAGTTCCGTCGTGGGGCTGGGCCTTGCTGTTCTCGCTGGCCATCTGTTTGCCCAGGTTGGGCACGTTTGGTTTTTGGGATCCGTGGGAGCTCAAGCTCGCTGATCGCGCCCGAGAGATGGCCAGCAGCGGCCAGCTGTTCGATTCGACCGCGGGGGGCCGATATCCCGCGATGAAGGCGCTGGCGCCGTTCTTCGCCGCGCTGGGGATCAAGATCTTCGGCGCCGGCGAGTTCGGCGCCCGCCTGTTGAACGCGCTGTCGGCGCTGGGCGCGCTGATGGCGGTGTACTGGGCAGGGACCGGGCTCTACCGGCGGCGAGCGGGCCTGCTGGCGACGCTGGTGCTGGGCAGCATGACGCTGTTCGTGCTGGAAGCGCGGCAGTTGACCTCGGACGCGCCGATGATGGCGGCGCTGGCCCTGGCAATCGGTGGCTGGGGGCGCTACGCGTGGCCCGCGACCGGGCAAAGACAGCTGCGCGATCTGGCGATCGGCGTGGCGGGAATGATCCTGGGGTTCTTCGCGGGCGGCGCGCTGCTGGGCGTGGTGTTGCCGGGCGTGAGCCTGCTGGCGGCGGTGATCGTCGGGTACGGCCTCGTGGCCTCGGACGGCAAGGTCGACGACGGAACCGGTGACCTGGCGGCGCCCGGCACCGGCCCCGACATCGTGGCCGGGCGACCGTTCGGGGACAGCACGCTGCGGCCGCGCGCGCGCGGATTCTTCGCGTTCGTGGGCATCGCGATCGCCAGCCTGGTGTTCGCGATCGCGTCGATGACCAACATCGTCGCCGGAAAATATTCGGCGCTACTGGGCGGCATCCCGCGCGGCGGCACCTCGGCGCACAACTTCGAGTACCTGATTCGCGAGCTCGGGTTCGGGCTGTTCCCGTGGAGCGCGGTGGTGATCTTCGCGCTGGCGCGTCCGCTGATTCGGCTGGACGATGCCGACGGGCTGCGGACCAACACCCGCCTGGCGTTCGGGCAGCTGTATGCCTTTTTCCTGGCGGGATTGGGCTTCGCGCTGTCGACCTATCTGGTCGTGATCCTGGGTGAGGGGCGCTACGTCGCGCTGCCGGCGCTGGCGCTGGCGGTGGGCGTGTTCCTCGACGAGGCCCTGGAAGGAAACCGACCAGAGCCGGTCGCAGGCCTCCTGATGGCGACCGGAACCATGGTCATCGCGCGCGACTTTTTCCAGACTCCCGAAGAGCTGGTCTCGGTTCACCTGCTGGACAAGGTCAAGTGGCCGGCCACGGTCTCGATCGGCTATCTGGTGATGGCGGTCGGCTTTCTGGTGGCGCTGGGAACGTACACGGGCCTGGCCACGCGTGGGCGGGCGATCGGGAAGGTGGCGCCTCGCGATCTGACCGGCGCGCGCGCGTGGCAGCGGCGGGTGGAGCCGCTGGTCATCGCCACCGGACGCTGGGGGCTGCAGGTGGCGGTCGGCTGCGCGGTCTTCTTTTCGTTCGTCGTGGCGCAATACCTGGTCCCCGCGCTGTCGACCCACTTCTCCTTCAAGCCGGTGCTCGAGTCCTATTCGAAGTTTGCCAAGGCCGGCGAGAAGATCGGCAAGTACCACGTCGAGGGGCACGGCGCCGGGTTCTATGGCCGGGAGAAGATGGTCGACATTCCTTCGCAGGATCAGCTGGTTCAGTTCCTGCGCGATGGCGGCCGCGTGTTCGCGCTGGTGTCCACCGACGATCTGGCCGCGCTTGATAACGCGTTCAAGAGCGCGGCGCTGAACTACGTGGTCGTGGACGCCTCGTCGTCGCGATTCCTGCTGATGTCGAATCGCCTGGGCGAAGGGGAGAGCGACCGCAATCCCTTGAAAGAGAATGTCTGGATGGCGCCGACGCCGCCGACAACGCCGAGCGGCGAATGGAAGGCGAATGAAAAGCCGCCGTGGACCTGGCGGGTTCCGGTGGCGGCCACCTTCGCGGACAGCATCGAGCTGGTCGGCGCCGAGTACCCGACGTCGATCCGGCGCCCGGGAAAGATTCCCCTCGACCTCACCTTCCGCGTGAAGGCGCGGCCGCCGGGCGGGTTCAAGATCTTCGTCCATTTTGACGGCGGGGCGGCGCCGCGCCTGATCGGCGATCACGATCCGGTGGGGAAGGCATTCCCGACGGCGCACTGGCTGCCGGGTGAATACGTCCGCGATCGCTTTGACGTCGACGTGCCCCTGATGACGACCCCGTCGGGCACGTACACGCTGTTCGTCGGCTTCTGGCCGGGCGGCGAGGGGAAGCGTCTGAAGATCACCGCGGGACCCAACGACGGCAGCGACCGCGTACGCATCGGCACGTTGGAAATAAAGTGACGGCGGCGCGACCGCTTTCGCGGCGCGGCGCATCCGCAATGTGCTTGAGGCCCACGCCGATATGGGCTAAGACCCGATCGGAAACGTGACCGCATGTCGACGCGTAGAGGGAAAGATCGCCGTCGCAAAGAGGTCGACGTTCCCGCGGATCGCCGGCGTTCGGGCGTTGATCGCCGCGTCCACACCCGGGTCATGGTCGACCTGGAGGTCGACTACAAGAGCGCCGACAACTTCCTGTTCGCGTACATCACCGACATCAGCGCGATGGGCATCTTCATCCGCACCAACGCGCCCGAGCCGCCCGGGACGCTGCTGAACCTGCGCTTCCAGCCCGCGGGGCGCCCGCAGTTGAATCTGGAGGGGCGGGTCATGTGGGTGAACCCTTTTCGCCCCGGGAGCTACGACAACATCAACCCCGGGATGGGCGTCCAGTTCGTCGACCTCACCACGCAGCAGCGCGAAGAGATCGTAAACCTGGTCCGGACCTTCGCCTATCTCAGCGACGACGAGGAGCCGAAGGGTAACAGCTAGCGCGACAGTCAGCGCCGCTACTCGAGCGCGGCCAGGAGGTCGGCGAAGTAGACGGGGACGGAGTCCCAGGGGTTGGGCAGGGTGTCGTTGGTCAGGTAGATGTAGCCGACCAGGCCCTTGGCCGCGCGCACGTACGCCACGTCCAGCGCGGTCCCGTAAGGGATGATGCCGAAGTTGCGGGGGGGATGAGCGGCGTGCCACCCGGCCAGCTTGGTCATGTTCGCGAGGCCCTGGCTCTCGTAGATGAGGACGGTGTCCAGCACGCCCACGTAGCTGGGGCCCGAGTCGGTTCCGGGGTTGCCGACGGTGTAGAGGAGTCCCACCGACTTCGCGTACTGCGACAGCGAGCGGTAGTAGGGTTCCTGGCCAGCCTTGTTCGACTGCTCGTCGAAGAAGATCCCGGCCAGCTGCGGATACCATTTTTTCCAGCGATCGATGTCGGCGCGCACCGTCGCCTCGGGAACACGCGTGTACCCGGTGGCGATGTAGCCGATCACCTTGACGCCGGCGTCGAAGAGTCGGCCGATGCCCGCGACGTAGCCGGCATTGATGGCGGAACCGGGACCGTTGGCGGGGTTCACCACCGCAATTACGGGGACTGTGGGGTGCGACTTCTTGGCGGCGATGACCGCGGTCCAGGACGGGTGGCTGGGTGACGTGTAGAGAGGAACGATGGTGCCGGTCACGTCTTTCGGCGGCGGCATGACGACCGGAGGCTGCGCGGTTGGCGGCATGCCGTTGGTTGGTGGCGGGGGTGTGGTGTCGGAAGGGGGTGTCGTGGAGTCGGGCGGCGGGATCTTGGTCGGGTCAACGGGCAGCGACGGATCCGAGGGCATCGGGGTTCCGGAGGTGGGATCAGAGGTGGGCTCGAAGCCGCCCGGAATGACCGGCGGCAGCGATGGCGGCGTTTCCGAATCTCCGGCGCCGATGGCGCCCGGGGTCGCGGTTGGTATCCCGGGGTCGCCAATCTGTCCTTCGCAGCCGGCGGCCAGCACGAGGACACTGGAGAGCGCGCATATCCAGCCTGCCTTCATCACCAGTCAGTTACGGAGGTGGCTTTGCCGCTGGATGTGTAGGCAGTTGGCTCTTCGCGAAAAATCTGTCTGTGCGTGCGCTCGCTACCCCGTAGCTAAAATGGCACGAGATCGTAACAGAGCGATGTCCGCCGTTACCCGCGCCTTCGCGAAACTACGAATAATCGCGGGGTTGCGCTGGCACGACACTTGATATCGGTAAGCTCCGGTGCGTGTCGTGGTTAGACGGTACTCTCGGCTCTTAGCATGTCTTGTAATTCTGGCGGCGGCCTGTTCGGTCCCGGAGCGACCGAACCAAACCGGCGAATTTGACCCCGGCGTCGCGGGCGAGGCGAATACGTCGGGACACACGCCACCCCCGCCACCCGCCGGCGAGGGCGGAACCGGCGATGTTGCGGGCGGCGAAACCGGTGCCGGGGGCGAAACCGGTGCCGGCGGCACCGGCGCCGTGACCGGCGGCGAAGCCGGTGCCGGCGGCACCGGTGCCGTGACCGGCGGCGAAGCCGGCGGCGGCCGAACCGGCGCCGTGGTTGTGACTTCCGTCTGCGAAGGGGGAAAGCTGCCCCCGCTGCAGGAGAATCGCGCGGTCTATGCGTCGTCGAACCTCGATGTCTGGGAGGTCCGCGTCACGGCTCCCGACGCGCAGGCGCTGGCTGACGTCAACAACGACGTCGACGGCGCGCAAGCGGCGGTGACCTTTCAAGAAGGCAGCTTCGGCGCCGACGCCGCGGCGCCCAACGCCATCATGGAGGTGCGCGGGCGATCGACGCGGCTGACGATCCAGAAGTCGTTCCAGATCACCCTCGACAGCAAGACCGACCTGTGGCGCGGCAACCGCCGGATCAATCTCAACAAGCACCCGTACGATCTGACGCGCGTGCGCAACAAGCTGGCGTTCGATCTGTTCCAGACCATCCCCAACATCACCAGCCTGCAGACGCAGTTCGTGCACCTGGTGGTCAACGGCAAGGACTACGGCCTGTTCACGCAGATCGAGGCGCCGGAAGAGCGGTTCCTCGCCGCCCATAAACTTGATCCGGCCGGGACGCTTTACAAGGCCGGCGTTTTCACCTGGCGCGTGATTGATGACGAGACCGCCAATGACCCCGTGGCGCTGGGGAAGATCGTCGAAGCCAAGGCCAATCCTGATCTGCCGCGGCTAAACCGCATGCTGCGCGACGTCCTGGACACGTCCAACAACATCAACGACGTCATGAGCCGTCACTTCAACCGGCAGAACTACATGACCTGGTTGGCGTCCAACGTCCTGTTCGGCAACATGGACACGGGGTCCAGCAACTGGTTCCTCTACAGCCCGTCCGGGTGCGACGCCTGGTATTTCCTGCCCTGGGACTACGACGGTTCGATGGAGTTTTACCAGCAGCCGGGGAACCCGGAGATGCCGCGCTGGCGGACCGGCCTCAGCAACTGGTGGTCGGTGCCGCTGCACCAGCGTTTCCTGCGCGATCCCGACAACGTGCGCGATCTGACCGAAGTGATCGAGACGTTGTCGCGCGATCAGCTGTCCGACGCCAACGTCATGACCCGCGTCGCGAGCTATCACGATTTGGTGCGGGCGAAGATATCGATGCCGCCCGACCTGTGGAATCTTCCCACCTTCATGACCATGAGCGACGCCGAGGCCATCGCGCAGTGGGAGACGGAATACGGCCGCCTCGGCGGCGTGGTGGGGCGGCGATACGCCGACTTTCGCGCCGTGATGGGGCGTCCAATGCCGATCTGGCTGTACACGCCGGTGCCGCCGTCGCACGCGGGCGAGCCGATGGTTTTTTCCTGGTCACCCTCCTATCACCTGCAGGGCGGGGGTTTCAGCTACGACCTCGAGGTCAGCGCGACGACGGCGTTCGCCCCGGGCGATCTGGTGGTCGTGCAGCGCGGGCTCCGGCAGGCGATCGCGATGGTTCAGGTTCCGCCGGGAAGCTATTACTGGCGCGTCATCATCCGCGCCGACGAAAACCCGGCGGACAACTGGCAAGAGCCTTTCTCTCGATACCAAAAAATCGACGTCGCCCTCTAACTCCGTCCTGCCGTCGGTCGGATCGTCCGCTAGACTCCCGCGCGTGAGTCCGCGGCCATCCAATCCCAATCTCATCGGCGGGGCGCGCAAAGCCGCCGACGAGCCCGACTTCATCGTGGTGCGCGGCGCGCGCGAGCACAACCTGTGCATCGATCACCTGCGCATTCCCAAGCGCGAGCTGGTTGTGTTCACGGGCGTGTCGGGGTCGGGCAAGTCGTCGCTGGCCTTCGACACCCTCTACGCCGAGGGACAGCGCCGGTATGTGGAATCGCTGTCGTCGTACGCGCGGCAGTTCCTGGGGCAGATGGAGAAGCCTAAGTACGAATCGCTGCGCGGGTTGTCGCCGACCATCGCGATTGAACAGAAGTCGGCGTCGTCGAACCCGCGATCGACGGTCGGCACGGTCACCGAGATCTACGACTACCTGCGCGTGCTGTATGCCCGCGCGGGCGAGCAGCGCTGCCACCTTTGCGGCGGCGAGGTCACAGCGCGGTCGGCGGCCGAGATCGTCAAC
Source organism: Polyangia bacterium (assembly GCA_035696485.1). Taxonomy (GTDB): domain Bacteria; phylum Myxococcota_A; class Polyangia; order Fen-1088; family Fen-1088; genus DASRQT01. Next base: position 14,870 of record DASRQT010000342.1, read on the forward strand.
GAGCTCCTGACCCTGCCCCCCAGGACCAAGGCCACGCTGATGGCGCGCAAGGCCGACAACCGCAAGGGTGAGTACCGGGAGGTGTTCGAGGAGGCGCGCAAGGCCGGCTTCGTGCGCGCGCGCATCAACGGGGTCGTGCAGCGCCTGGAAGACGTGACCGCTCTCGACAAGAAGAAGAAACACACCATCGAGATCGTGATCGACCGGCTGACCATCGACCCCGGCGATCGGGCGCGCCTGACCGATTCGGTCGAGGCGGCCGTGAAGGCGGGCAGCGGCTCGGTCATCGTGGCGGTGGAGGGCGAGGCGCGCGAGCGCGCGTACAGCGAAGCGCGCGCGTGCCCCGACTGCGGCGTCGGGCTGCCGGAGCTGTCGCCGCAGTCGTTCTCGTTCAACAGCCCGCTGGGGATGTGCGTCGACTGCAACGGCCTGGGCTCCAGCCTTGAGGTCGACCCGGAGCTGGTCGTCCCCGACACCGAGCTGTCGATCAACGAAGGGGCGATCGAGCCCTGGGGTGATCGCACCAGCAAAGAGCACGGGTGGACCGCCAACGTCGCCGCCGCCGTCGCGCGCGAGTTCGCGATCCCCCTGGACAAGCCGTGGAAGAACCTGACGCCGCGGCAGCGCGAGGTGCTGCTGTACGGCGCGGGCGAGAAGCGGATGAAGGTCACCTGGAACGGAAAGCATGGCGGCGGGTCCTGGGCCATGCGCTTCGCCGGCGTCATCAATACCATCAAGAAGCGGATGCAGGAGACCAGCTCCGAGGTGACGCGCCAGTGGTACCAGCGTTACTTCCGCGAGCAGCTGTGCCCGGCGTGCCAGGGGCAGCGCCTGCGGCCCGAGTCACGAGCCGTCTTGCTGGGGGGCAAGAGCCTGGTTGACGTCTGCGCCATGACGGTCGTCGAGGCCAGCAAATATTTCGCGGCCCTGGGACTGGGCGGTGCGCGCGCGCAGATCGCGGGCGAGATCCTGAAGGAGGTGAACGCGCGGCTGGGGTTCCTGCTGGACGTGGGCCTCGAATATCTGACCTTGAACCGCGCGGCGGCGACGCTGTCCGGCGGCGAGGCGCAGCGGATCCGACTGGCGTCACAGCTCGGGTCGGAGCTATCGGGCGTGATGTACGTGCTGGACGAACCGTCGATCGGCTTGCACCAGCGCGACAACCTGCGCCTCATCGCGACGCTGCGGCGGCTGCGCGACCTCGGCAACAGCGTGATCGTGGTCGAGCACGACGCCGAGACCATCGAATCGGCTGATCACGTCGTCGACTTCGGTCCTGGAGCTGGCCGCCGGGGCGGCCGTGTCGTCTCCGAGGGGACGCCCGAGCAGCTGAAGGCCGACCCGGCGTCGCCGACCGGGCGGTTCCTGTCGGGTGTCGAGCGCATCGAGGTCCCGAGCGAACGTCGCAAGCCGAACGGGTTCCTGAAGGTGAAGGACGCGCGCGAGCACAACCTCAAGAACATCGACGTGGCGTTTCCGCTGGGCGTACTGGTCGCCGTGACGGGCGTGTCGGGCGCCGGCAAGTCGTCGCTGATCAACGGCATCCTGCAGCCGGCCTTGCGGCGCAAGCTGCTGGGCAGCTATGACCGCGTGGGCGCGCACGGCGGCCTCACCGGCATCGAGGCCATCGATAAAGTGATCGACATCGATCAGAAGCCGATCGGGCGCACGCCGCGATCCAACCCGGCGACGTACACCAAGGCATTCGACTGCATCCGTGAGGTGTTCGCGATGACCGCGGAGGCGCGCGCCTACGGTTACCAGCCGGGGCGGTTCTCTTTCAACGTCAAGGGCGGGCGCTGCGAGGCGTGCGAGGGCGACGGCGTCCGCAAGGTCGAGATGCACTTTCTGCCCGACGTGTACGTCACGTGCGAGGTGTGTCGCGGGCGGCGGTACAACGAGGCGACGATGCGGGTGAAGTGGAAGGATCGCAGCATCGCCGACGTGCTGGAGACCAGCGTGGCCGACGCGGTCAGCCTGTTCGAGCATCACCGCACGCTGTCGAACATCTTGAAGACGCTGGAGGACGTGGGCCTCGGCTACATCGCCCTCGGCCAGTCGGCGACGACCCTGTCGGGCGGCGAGGCGCAGCGGATCAAGCTGTCGCGCGAGCTGGCCAAGCGCGACACCGGCAAGACCTTGTACCTGTTGGACGAGCCGACCACGGGCCTGCACTTCGAGGACGTGCGGCGCCTGATGGCGGTGCTGGGGCGCCTCACCGACGGCGGCAACACCGTGCTGGTGATCGAGCACAACCTCGACGTCATCAAGACCGCCGACTATGTCATTGACCTTGGCCCCGAAGGGGGCGCGAAGGGCGGCCAGATCGTCGCCGCCGGGACGCCCGAGGAGGTCGCGCGCGTCTCGGGTTCCTATACCGGGCAGTTCTTGGCGCCGCTGCTCGGCATCCGCCGTGCCCGCGCCACCACCGCCGCGTAGGCCTCCTTTCCTACTTTGCTGACCAGCCCTGCGGAGGTTGCAGCCAGGGATCGTTGACGACGCCCGGCGGCGCGCCTTGGCCGCCCGACATCCCCCAGGATGTCGATGCGTAGGAGGAATGACCGGGCGGCGGCAGCGTCACCAACACGGTGTCGGGGTACTCCCAGCAGAAGATCAAACAGGTGCCATAGGTGAGAAGCGCCCCAAGCAAGGTGAGGCCCGTGACCTTGCGCCTGATCACGGTCTGCTCATGCCGGCCATCGTCGGTCTTGACCACGACCGTCGCGCTGCCGGGCGTCCCGCGCTGGGTGATCTCGCCGTGCCCGCGTCCGATCATCTGATTGTCGACGAAGATGCGCGCGCCGGGATCGGTGGCCACGATGCTGGTCGTTCCGCACCCGGCGCCGCCCAGCGCGGCCGTCAGGACGACCGCCAGTGCGCAGCCCTGTTTCACGCTCCACCGCATCGCCATCTCCTAGAACCCGAGGCCGATCGTCATCGCCGGGCCGTGCGCGTAGGTTTTGCTGGCGCTGCTGGGGACTTCACCGAAGGCCGACGCGCCATCGCGTTCGCCGAAGGTGTTGAAGAAGTACCCGACCTGACCCCGCACCTGCACCGTCGACAGGCGCCCGAACAACACGCCGAACGTGGGCTGGATGCGCAGCCCGTTGGCGCCCGCGCCGCCGAAATCGGTGATCGAATACGACAGCGCGCTCCCGAGATAGGGCGTGATGTTGCCGCGCGAAAACGGGTAGAAGCCCCCGATTCCGATGTCGAACGACGTCGCCTTGTCGCCGCGATACAGATCCAGCGCGATTTCCCCCAGGAAGGTCCGCGCGTCATAGAGCCAGAAAATTCCCAGGCCGCCGGCCGCCGCTGCGTCGAGACCCGCGGGGCGGCTGAGGGGAACAATCGCGCCCAGGCGCACGCCGACGACCTTGGTGGCGCTCTGCTTGAGCAGCGGATCGGCCTCCCGCTGCGTGACCGATTCAATGTCGGCCGTCTGCTGCGCCGGCTTTCCGGAGGCCAGCCCGTCCGCCAGCCGTTTGAGCGCGGGATCCAGATCATCCGGCCCGCCGGAGATGCCGATGGTGTCGGCGTGCGCGACCGAGCCGTCCGTCACGCGATAGGCGATGATGCGCAGGCGGCCCACGCCCTGGAGGCGCGTGAGGTGGGTGACCAGGACCAGCTCCGCGTTGGCTTCGCGCCCGCGCTGCACCGCCTGGTCGGTGGCGATCTCCACCGTCCCAGACTCGCCGGGCACCGTGATGGCGACGAAGCGTCCCGTCGCGAGCAAGTGGTCCTTGAGCAGGTCGCGGGCGGCGTCGAGGTAGCCGACGTGGACGTTTGTCCCCGACACCGGGAGCAAGGCCAACCGCGCCGGTGCTACCGCGGCCAAGACCTCGCTCGCGCGCACGGTCACGGGCAGCAGCAAGCAGACTGCGAACGTCAGGCTCTTCATATGGCTTTGTCCTTCCCCAGGTTCACGACTGCCAACCGGAAGAGCAACGTCCGTACCACCCGGCCGTGACGGCCGGGTTCGCCGAGGATTCTCGGCTTCCGGGCGGGTTTCGGGCCACACTCGCCGGCCCGAGCGTCCAGAACCTGACAAAGCTGTCGCGTATTTGAACGCTGGCGGAGTTGCTATACTCCGCCCGCGTCTCGCCGGAGTTGGACAGGTGGTCGCGACGGGCCGCAAGGTCCCGCCGAGGAAAGTCCGGGCTCCGTAGGGCAGGGTGCTGGCTAACGGCCAGTCGAGGTAACTCGAAGGACAGCGCAACAGAAAACAAACCGCCGGGCCCGCAAGGGTTCCGGCAAGGGTGAAACGGTGCGGTAAGAGCGCACCGCCCCGCCGGTGACGGCGGGGGCACGGCAAACCCCACCTGGAGCAAGACCGGTACGGGATCGCGAGGGAAACCTCGCCGGCGTGACCCGCGTCGATTCGATCTCGAGTTGGTCGCACGAGCCGTCCGGCAACGGCCGGCCTAGAGGAATGACCATCACGGCGGCAACGCCGAACAGAACCCGGCTTACGGCCAGCTCCGGCGAGACGCACTTTTTCCTTTGACCGAGGCCTGCACGCTCCACTCTTGACTTTATAGGTAAAGATTAATACGCTTTACTCATGAGAAGCTGCCTCTCCTCCAAGGGTCAGATCACCGTCCCCATCGAGGTCCGAGAGAAGTTGGGTCTTCATGCCGGGACGGTGGTCCACTTCGAAGTGGTAGAGGGAGGCGCTCTGCTCAGGAAGGGCGAACGGGACAAGCACCCCGTGGACGATGCTTACGGAATTCTCAAGCTTGATGGTTCCGTTGATTCGTTGGTCGACGAGATGAGAGGACCGCAGCCGGCAAAGCGTGGCGCTCGCCGTCGATGAAGACGGCGGTGGATACTGCCGTCCTGCTGGACATTCTGGGAGCCGATCCATCCTTCGGTGAACGGTCACGCGTCGCGCTCAAGACCGCATATTCCGCGGGGGCCCTCTTGGCCGGCGAAATCGTTTGGGCCGAAGTTCGTGCGCACTTTGCCGATGATGCCTCCTTCGAAGCGGCGATGAAGATGATGGGCGTTCATTTCGCCCCTGTCACCGCCGAGGGTGGCGAGTTAGCTGGTGCTCTGTGGCGCGAACACAGGCGCAGGAGCGCGATCAAGCGCAGCCGCGTCGTCGCCGACTTCCTGGTCGGGGCACACGCTCTTTTGCAAGCGGACGCCCTGTTGACCCGCGACCGGGGCTTCTACCGGGACTATTTCAAGAAGCTCGCGATCGTCGAACCCTAACCGCCCCGAACGTACCCTTGGGCTAGCCGCTGGGGCAGAACGTGATGTTCAGCTGCGTGCCGCCGACGCAGCTGTGGAAGCCGCTCTCGTTGGTCTTGCCGTAGTCGTCGTAGGGGAAGGCATAGATGCCAGGGCAGGTCGCGTGGACCCACTTCGAGTACGTGTTGTAGGGAGCCTTCTGGTAGTAGGCGGCGATGTCGCCGTTTTCGGGATCGTCGATCACCCCGCGGTTGAGCGCCGCGCACCACTTGGGCTGCTGGCTGAAGAAGCCACCGGCGCACGAGTACACGTTGGGGGTGGTGACGCCGGCGGCGCCCGCGCAACCGGGATACTTCTGCGCATCCTGCGCGCAGGTCGCGGTGGTCGTGTCCAGGGCGTGGCAAAACGGCGTGGCGCGCTTGCCGGGATCGCTGCAGAAGGTCCCGGCCGACAGACACCGCTTCCCGGACAGCAGACCATCGGGGCACCCGGTCAAGACCTGCGCCTCCGGCACATAGCAGCCGACGCGCTTGCAGTCGCCGCCGGTGCCGATCCCGACTATCTCGATCGGTAGCCCCAGCCAGTCGACGTACGTGATGTTGTAGTTGAGCACCTTCTGCAGCGTGCCGGTGTCGATCTTCTTCTCCAGCGTCATCTCGACCTTGTCGATCTGATCCTGCGGCGGCACGCCCAGGTAGGCGGTGACGCGGGCGGCGGCCCAAACGTCCGGTGCGAGATAGTCGTGGGCCTCACCGGTCGGCAGGCGCAGGCCGTCCGGCTGCAGCACCACGCCCGACCCTTCGCCGCGGATGAACAGATCGAAGGAGCAGCCGTTCGCGACGTGGATCAGGATGCCGGTGGCGTCCGGTCCGCGTTCGACGACGTACGTGTCGCGGCCGCCAGCGTCGGCGGCCTTCTCGTCACCGGGCGCGTCGGCGCTCGTCTCCTGCGCGCCGACATCGCGATTGCCGTCCGGGCGGCCGGCGTCGCCAGATCCGCCCGTCCCCCCTGCCCGACCGCCGCTACCGCCACCCGACGAGCCACCGCTGCCACCGACGACGCCGCCGCCTCCGCAGCCGGCGGCGACGAGCAAGAGGAACACCAGCGCGGTGGTCGGCACTCTAGCTTTGAGGGTCGCCCTTCATCAGATCTTCCCAGTAAATGATGCGATGGCACGAGGGGCAGGTCTCGATGCTCAGTCCACGCTGCAGCACGTTGTAGAGCTGGGGCGGGATGTTCATG
>DASRQT010000343.1:0-4169 GCA_035696485.1 Polyangia bacterium
CCGGAGCTGCCACCGGTCGACCCGGTGATCCCGGCGGCCCCGCCGGTGCCACTGGTCCCGCCCGAGGCGCCAGCGCCACCGCCCGACCCGCCGGAACCGCCAGGGCTGGAGCCGGGTAGCGGGCCGCTGTCGACGCTGCAAGCGGCGGCAACCGGAAAGGCTGCCAAACCGAGCACGCAGACCAAGGTACGGCAGTTCATTGGGACCCTACAGAGCCCGCTCTTCAGCATCGACATCGCGGCGCCTCCCGGTTGTTCCCTAGGTTAGACGGAATCCTGCAAGAAAACCGGCATTGAATGTCGCGGCATGGGTCGAAAAGCCGGGTAACCACGACTTTTTGACGATGTCCGCCTGTCAACCCCGCCTTACAGCGAGCCAACCCATGCGCGAATGCCCCCGGGGCCGGTGCCCAAACCGAACCGGTCGTGGCATCGGAACGCGCGGCTCCCCCGGGGACCGCGTCGCCGAAGCGCCGGACGAAGCGCACGCGCACACGGCCAACGACAGCGCCGCCTCGACCAGCATCGGGATGGCTACCAACTTCATGGCGTCCATGGTCACCGACCGCCCAAGGAATCGCCATCGCAGAGAAGCATATTTCGCTTAATTTCTACTCGTGAATCGTGGGTCGGATCGAGCGGATCTGGGGCAATCGGGCCAGCGCGCAGACCTGACCCCATGCGCGGTCCGTCATGCCACCCCGGCGCTCGACGCACGAGCCAGATTCGACGTCGACAGGAAGGGAGAACAGGAGCTCCGTTTTCGGATCGCATCTCTGGCGTCCCTGGTTCTCGACTTTGCGGGCAATCCCCTTCACGGCCGCGCGAACCTTCTTGTCGTTGGCCGGCAGGCAAAACTCGACCGACCCGTCGTTCCGGCAACCTGTCTCCTTGGTGAACCGTATCTTCTGAACCGGACAGGTCGGCGAGGAGGTGTTCACCACCGGCGCACCCTTCTCCACGGCGGAAGCGCGAGGGGGAGGGGGCACGCAGCGCGCCCGTCGCTCGATCGCGAGGGCGAGCAGCACGCGCTCGACATAGATCTCGGTCTGGCCGTTCTTCGGGACGGCGCGGCCGACGATGGAGCCCGGGCCGGCGTTGTAGGCGGCCGCCGCCAGGCGCACGCTGTGAAATGTGGCCAGGTGCGCGGCCAGGTAGCGGGCGGCGCCGTCCAGGCTCTCCTCCGGGTCGAAGGGGTCGTTCACGCCCAGCGCGCGCGCCGTGGGCGGAATGAGTTGCATGGGCCCCATCGCGCCGGCCGAAGAGATCCGGTGCGGCCTCCCGCCCGATTCCACCTGGACGATGGCTCCCAGCAGCCCGCATGGCAACCGGTGACGGAGCTCGGCGCGCGCCAACAGTGGCTCCATCGGCGCATCGTCGACGAACACGCAGTGCGGTCGGTGCCACGCGTAGGCGGCCAGCGCCGACAGCTTGTACCGCAGATAGAACGGCGACAGCGGGAACACCCGGCACCGTCCGAACACCGAGACCGAGACGTTGATCAGGCACAGCGGCACCAGCAGCAGCAATGTCCAGCGCCACCAGCGCAGCCGCAGCCGCGCGGCCAGCCGCCGCTTCAGCCCTCGCAGCCGCTCGGACAGCCGCAACTCGGCCAGCCGTCGCTTCAGTTCCCCCCGGCGAATACATCAGGCGTAACCGATGGAATCCCGGGCGACAAGCCCCTACCTGTAGTCGGATTGCAGCAAACCCGCGCCTTGAATTGCGAAGGGCAAGATTCTACGCTCTTGTCTGCATGACAGATAAGTACCCACGGCGCCCGGCCTCAAGACGTTCCCGCACCGCCCGCACGCTGGGGGCCAGCGCGACCGCCCTGGCGCTCGCCGGCCTTGTGGCCGGCAGCGGACAAACGACGCAGGCGGCCCAGCCGGCGCCAGTGGCCCAGACGGCTCCGGTGGCCCAGGCGGCGGCGCCGAGCGGCGCGCTCATGGTCGTCGAGGGAGGGCGCTCCGTGGGCGCGACGACGCCCGAGAACGCGCGTCGGGACGGCCTGACCGTTGTCGACCTCTCGGACGACTGGCTGCAGAACGTCTTCTCGGAGGAGCCCGGGAAGCCGCAGCCGTTGCGCCCGTATCTAGTCGATCTGGCCAACGGACGGATGCGCCCGAACAAGACCTACGCGCGCGCCCGCGAGGACCGTTTCTTCGAGGCGTTCGGGATTTCGCCCAGCCTTAATCTGGTTAGGCGGCGGCTGGCCGATACCAAGCGCCACGCCTGCCACGATCGGGTGAAGGACGCGGTGCTCGAGGAATTGTCGCCCAAGAACGTGATCCCGCCGGAGGAGCCGGAGAAAGTCCCGAACCCCGACCCCGCGACGATCGGCGAAAAGCCCATGATCCTGACCGGGCGGACAATCTCGCCGCGACCGTTGACCGCGGACGAAAAGCGGGCCGTGATCGCGATGCAGGCCCACCTGCGCTGCGAGGATCTGCTGTCCGGCAAAGCGACCCCTGGCCGGATGGATCGGCGGACGGTCGAGGGCCTGAAAATCTACCAGCGGCTGCAGATGACCGCGGATAGCGGGCGCGTCGATCTCGAGACCCGCACCACGCTCCTCGACAACAGCCGCGAGCAGGACTTCCGCGCGCTGCTGCGCGTGCTACGCGAGCGCGTCGTCGACGCGACCGGGCTGCTCGAGGACGGCTCGGCGCTGGGGGTCCAGGGTCAGGTGCAGGGGCGCACGCTGGACAGCGCCGAGTTTCAGCCGCTGGCCGCGCAAGCGCCTAACCCGCCCTCGCCCGCCCCGTCGTCCCCCGCCCAGGCACCACCGGCCCAAGGAAAACCCGCCGCCGCTGCCGAGGCGTCGGCCAAGATCACTCCGGCCGCTGATTTGATCGGCGCGGCCACCCAAGCGGCCAGCCAGGCGCTGGGATGGACGTCACCGGACGCCGTCCTCGCCAGCACGCTGGTCGTTCCTCCCACGCCGCCGCCTGGATCGCGACGACCCGGGCGCAAAACGGCGGCGCCCCGGGGGCCTGTCCCTCTGCCTTCGGCCGTCGCGGTCCGCCTGCCGCCGCTGCCGTCCTACCACGGTCCCAAGATGGAGCTGCGCGCTGAGATAGATCGCGGCGAGGTGGTCCTGGCGCGGCCGTCCCTCGACAAGGATGGGAAGAAGAAGTGGAAGCCCCCGGTCAGCGACCGCCCGACGCTCACGCTGTACGCGCGCGTGGGCGATCGCGAGGTAGCCCTGTCCCGCTGGCCAACCACCATCGGCGGGTGGAAGACGATCCAGAAATCCGACGGCAGCATGGCGCTCAAGTACAAGGAGTCCGTGACGGGCGACGCCCTCTGGTCGGGGATTCTGGCCACCCCGACCTGGCACCCGGGGTCGGGTTTGCCCACCCGCAAGCTGCTGGTCAAGCGGGGGGATACCTGGGAGCCGAAGACCGAGATCATCGGCCCGGGCTACCGGGCGGCCTACGGTCTGGTGGCGATCGTGCACCACCAGATCGAGGGTGTGAACGAACGCGGCGAACAACAGCTGATGGACCACCGTATCCGCACCCACGGCACACCCGCCTACCGATCCGTCAAGCGCGGCGAAAGCAGCGGCTGCCACCGACTGCACAACCAGCTGGCCCTGCGCCTGGCGGGCTTCCTTGTGCGACACCGGGCGCACGTGCGCCAGGGCCTCGTGCCCGAGGATTATGTGCGGAACCTCAAACATGAGGGCCAGGAAATAGCCCTCACCAGCGAGAACAAGGGTTACCGCTTCGAGCTGACGCCGCCCGTGCCGGTGACCGTTCTCGACGGCGACGTCCGAGGCGATGCCAAGGCGGTCAAACGCGTGGTGCCGCTGGCCATCGTTCCGTAGGAACTCATAGCCAGAGCAGGCGTTCAGCCTGCCCGAGGAGGTAGCAGAGGATGTGCGCGGGCACGCGCAGTAGCTTTGCCTCCACATCGGGGAACGTCTGCGGACCAAAGTCATCTTCTCGCTTCGTGACGAGGTACGCCTGCTTGACGGACTCGCGGCGACAGAGCTCAACGAGCCCGGAAGACGGTTCGAGATCAGCGTTCTGACGGTACTTTACCTCGACCGGTAGGATGTACTGCGGGCTTTTCACGACGATGTCGACCTCCTTGTCGGTCCTTGCGTCGCGCCAGTACACGATCTCGGGCGTGTCACGGTAGTAGTAGGCATAGAGATGTCGC
>DASRQT010000344.1:0-2397 GCA_035696485.1 Polyangia bacterium
GTTCCGTTTACCCAAAGCCGAGGGTCGGACGCCGGTTCGCCGGCCGCCGCCGATTCCGGTAGCGGCGTCTGCTGTCCGGGGCGTTCTACGGGTGGTCGGTGGGACCAGCGTTCCGGAGGTGACACGCCTCGGTCGTTACGAACTGCTGTCGCCGCTGGGCGCGGGCGGAATGGCCGAGGTCTACAAGGCGCGGAGCGTGGGTCCCGGGGGATTTGAGCGCCAGGTGGTGATAAAACGAATTCTCCCGGATCAGAGCAGCGATCCGGAATTCGTGAGCATGTTCATAAGTGAAGCACGGATCCTGGGGATGCTTCATCACCCAAACGTCGTCCAGGCCCACGACTTTGGCGACGACAACGGGACGCTGTTCCTGGCCCTTGAATACGTGGACGGTCCGTCCGTGTCCCGCCTGCTGCGTACGTTGCGCGCCGCCAACCGCAAGATTCCACCGGTGGTTGCGGCCTACATCGCACGCGAGGTGTGCCGCGCGCTGTCCTACGTGCATGACCTGAGGGACCAGTCGGGCGAGCGGTTGAACATTGTGCATCGCGATGTGACCCCTTCCAACATCGTCATGACCGCGGTGGGGGGCGTCAAGCTGCTGGACTTTGGCGTCGCCAAGTTCAAGTGCGCACAGCAGCTGACGAAGACTGGAACGGTCAAGGGCAAGCCGGCGTATCTGGCGCCCGAACAGCTTGAGGGCAAACCCATCGACGGCCGAGTCGACCTGTTCGCGCTGGGGATCGTGCTGCACGAGATGCTGACGCTGGAACACCTGTTCGCCGGAGACAGCGATCTCGTCACCGTGAAAAAGATCATGGAGATGGAGATTCCGGCGCCCTCGGCGAAGCGTTCCGACGTGCCGCCAGAGCTCGACCATATCGTGATGCGCGCCCTGCAACGCGACCGTCGTCAGCGCTACGCCAGCGCCACCGAGATGGCGCGCGATCTGGACGAGGTCGTGCTGGCGGCAAAGATGCGCTTCGAGGACATGGCCGCCTTCATTGCTGACCTGGAGGCGGAGGCGGCCCGCCATGGCAGGACGCCACGCCCGCTGCGTCTGGTGACCCCGCCACCGGCGCGGGCGCCAGAACGTACGCGCAAGGATCTGGGCCTGGTGTGGAGGATGAGGACCCTGGGCGAACTGTTCTGGGGACGCCGCCGGCGGGGGGCAGTGCTGGCCAGCGTGCTGCTGGTTTTGCTGGGGATGGCGGCCGCGCTGGGACTGCAGATCAGGGTGAGGCCGCGCGGGAGCGTTGCGCAGGCGCAGGCGGCGGCATCGGCGCTGGTGCAACCATCCCGACCAGTGGAGCCTCCCGCCCGCCTGATGTTCGGAAACGCGGAGTCGCAGCGTTGATCGACACCTAGCGGCAGCGGCCGTTCCTGATGTTGCACGAGCCGGTGGCACACTGAGCGTTGTTCGTGCAGACGACCGAGTAACAGGCTCCCGTCGCAGGGTTGCAGGCAAAGTTGGCCGCACAGGTGCTGGTCGCGCCGCCGCCGCAGGTGCCATTGCCGTCGCAGGTGCGGGCCGCGATCTCCTGTCCCGGCTGCGTTCCACAGCGTCGTGGCGAGCACACCAGGCCGGCGGCGTAGTGCTGGCATCCGGCCAGGCCGTTGCACAACCCGTTGGTGCCACAGGTAGCGACCCCGGTATCGCGGCAGATGCCGCGCGGATCCACGACGCCCGCCGGCAGCGGGCTGCAAAGCCCTTCCTTACCCGGCTGGCTGCACGAAACACACGAGCCGGCGCAAGCGATGTTGCAGCAGATTCCGTCGACGCAGCTGCCGGTGAAACACTCGGTCGCGCCGGCGCACGCGGCTCCATTCGGTTTCTTGCCGCAAGTGCTCTGGGCGTTGCAGGCGCGACCCGGCATGCACTGTGAGTTGCCCATGCAGATTGTGTAGCAACGTTTTGCCGAGGAATCGCAGATGAAGGGGTCGCACGAGATGGTTTGACCCGCGACACAATTCCCCTCACCGTCGCACTGGGACGAAGAGATCAGGCTGCCCCCGACGGTGTCGCACGCGGCCGGTTTGCATGTGGTGCCGATCGTGTGCTTCTGGCAGCCGCCGTTTCCATCACATTTTCCGTTGACGCCGCACATCGCGGGATCAGTCGCCTGGCATTCGCTCCCCGAGGCGGCCTGACCGGCGGGGATGGCGGTACAGGCACCCAGGCTACCTTTTATGTTGCAAGCGCGGCAGGTGCCGACACAGCTGGAGCTGCAGCAAACACTGTCGGCGCAATAGGTGCTCGCGCATTCCCGCCCATCGGCGCACGGCTGGCCATTTTCCAGTCCGCCGGGGAGACCGTCCGCGCCGTCGTCGTCAACCGAATCATCGGAGGCATCGTCGTCGGCCCGCCGATCGACGCCGCCATCGCCGCCGCCGGCG
>DASRQT010000345.1:0-3276 GCA_035696485.1 Polyangia bacterium
GGCGGCGGCGGTCGGCGGCGAAGAAGACGGCGGTGATCCAGCCGCCCCGGCTACATCCCGGCGATGTCATCCGGGTTGTGGCTCCGTCAGGCCCGGTGCCACGCGAGGCGTTCCTGGCCGGCGTGGACGTTCTCAAGGAACGATACGACGTCCGCTACGACGAAGGGATTTTCACGCGCGACGGATACCTTGCCGGCCCCGACGAGCGGCGGCTTGCTGAATTGAAGGCAGCGCTGGCGGATCCCGAAGCGCGCGCCGTGTACATGGCGCGCGGCGGGTACGGCCTGATGCGAATCTTGCCGTTTCTAGACGCCGTTGAGTTTGCCCGGCAGCCGCGTGTGCTGGTCGGTTTCTCCGATGGCACCGCGCTGCTCTCGTTTGCCGCGCACGCCGGCGTGACCGCCATACACGGGCCGGTGATAAGCCAGTTGGGCAACCTGCCCGTCGCCGACCACCGCGCGTTGTTTCATCTTCTGGACGAGCCGAACCCGGGCGTCGTGCTGGGGGGGCTGGAGGCGCTGATCCCGGGGCGCGCGCAGGGGCGTCTGCTGGGGGGGAATCTGGAGGTGTTTTCACGATTGGTGGGGACGCCTTACCTGCCCGACCTCGCGGGCGCGATCCTGTTCTTCGAGGATCTGGGCGAACGCCCATACCGCGTCGACCGGCTGATCACGTACCTGGATCTGGCCGGCGTCTTCGACAAGGTCAGCGCGGTCGTCGTCGGTGACTTCTCGTCGTGCCTGGAACCGGAGGCGACGCGCGCCGACTCGCCGACGGTCAATGAAGTATTGCTGGAACGGCTGGGTCGCCTGCCCATTCCTGTCGCGCTGGGGGCGACCGTGGGACACGGTTCGCGCAACACCGCGATCCCGTTCGGGGCGCTGGTGGAGCTGGACACCCGGCACGAGACGCTGACCGCCCTGGAAGGGGCGGTTCGCTAGTCGAGTCTGCCGCTCAGGGGACGAGCCGCATCAGCAGCAGGGCCAGCCCGCCCGCCACCAGGCAGCCGAGCACGGTCGCGGCGATGTTGAGCGCTGCCAGGCCTGGGCTCCCGGCGTTAAACAGACTGAGGGTTTCGTAGTTGAAGGCGGAGTAGGTTGTGAAGCCGCCCATGACGCCGCTCACCAGGACGAAGCGGAGGTCTTCAGAGAAGAGGCCCCTGTGGATGGAGAGCCCCATGATGACGACGGCGAGGAACGATCCGGTCACGTTGACAATCAACGTGCCGTAAGGAAACGCCGGGCCGAACACGCGGGCGGCCCAGCCGCCCAGCAGAAAACGCGCGCCGGTTCCGGCCGCGCCGCCCAGGCAAATCAACGCAAAACGCATCTTTTGAGCTCCTCGATCACCTCGGAAAGACGACCGGGAATCCGCGCAATCAGCTGATCATCTGCCCGGGATCGTGCGGACTCGCGTCTTCCTCGATGGTCCCAAACCGTTCTTCATAGCGACGGATGTTGATCTCCAGCGCGCGCAGCAGCCGCTTGGTGTGGCGCGGCGATGAGATCACGCGGGTGCGCACGCGCGCGCGCGGCGCCGATGGTTGCAGGTAGGCTAGGTCCAGAACGAATTCGGTCTCGTTGTGGTTGATGAGGACCAGGTTGCAATAAGCCCCCTGCGCGGTCACCTCATCGATGTCGATCTGGATCTGCGGCGCCGCCGTCGCAGCAGCAGATGGATCGCCGCCAGGCGGTTTGGAGGTGTCAGCCATGAGGTGAGGTATACACTACGTCCGTGTCGCGCAGGGTGATCGGGATTGATCTCGGCACGCGCCGGATCGGCGTGGCGGTGACCGACGCGCTGGCCATGACCGCGCAACCCCACGCCACGCTGGACCGGCACGGAGGGCAGCGTGACCTTGATGCCATCGCCGCGCTGGTGCGCAGCTTCGACGCCGAGCGCGTGGTCCTTGGCCTGCCGCTGTCGCCCGAGGGTGAGGCCGGCCGCGCCGCGAAGAGCGTCCAGGTCTTCGCCGACCGGCTGCGCGCGGTTCTGACCGTCCCCGTCGATCTGATCGACGAAAGTTTCAGCACCGTCGAGGCCGAGGACGTGCTGCTGCGCGCCGATCTATCGCGGGCACGGCGAAAGCAGGTTGTCGATCGTGTGGCTGCCGCGGTAATTCTGCAGCGGTGGCTGGAAGCAAGACGGCAGGTTTTGGCATGAGGGCGCCCATGCGCTGGGCGCTGAAGGTCTTCGTGGTGACCACCGTCGTCGGGCTCGGCGCCGTGGGCTGGGTCGCTCGCACGGCCTGGCGCTACGGCGACACCCCCAGCGGTCGCGCCACCGGCAAGGTCGACGTCGAGATCCCGAAAGGGGCGACCGCCGGCGACGTCGCCGAACGCGTGGCCGCCGCCGGCCTCATCGACAAGCCCGCCATTTTTCGCCTGTACGCCGGCCAGCGCGGCGTGGCCGGCCGGTTCAAGGCCGGGCGCTATTCCATCATGGCGCCCGCCTCCCCCAAACAGATCCTCGAGGTGCTGGTGAAGGGCGCGGCCGACGAGCTGGTCAGCGTGACCATCCCGGAGGGGAAAAACCTGCGCGACGTCGCTGATCTGTTCGACGCCGCCGGCATCACGCCCAGGGAAGACTTCCTGGCCCAGGCCATGGACCCGACCTTCAGCGCCAGCCTGGATCTGCCGGGGTCGACCCTGGAGGGCTACTTGTTCCCCGACACCTATCGGCTGCGCCCGCACACGCCGGCCGCGCGCGCGTTGATTCCGCTGGTGCGGCGGCACCGCCAGGTGTTCGAGGAGCTGCGCAACACTCACCGCAAGGGCATCGCGGAGCTGAAGAAGGCGCTGGGGTTTGACGACTTCCGGATCGTCATTCTGGCCTCGATCGTCGAGAAGGAGACCGGCCAGCCGCAGGAGCGGCCGCGCATCGCGCAGGTGTTCATCAACCGGCTGAAGTTTCCGACCTTCACCCCCAAGCTGCTGCAGACCGACCCGACCATCATCTACGGCTGCACGGTCGCGCTGCCCCGTTCGGCGGCCTGTCAGGAATTCGAGGGGCGCATCCGCCGGATTCACCTCGACGACAAGGAGAACGTGTACAACACGTACACCCACGAGGGCTTGCCGCCCGGGCCGATCGCCAACCCGGGGCGCAAGGCGCTGGAGGCGGTGATGGCGCCCGATCACGCGCCGTATCTCTACTTCGTGTCGCGCAACGACGGCACCCACGTCTTCTCGAAGACGGTCAGCGAACACGAGGCGGCGGTGACCAAATATCAGCGTGGCGGCAAGCCCCTGACCACCACCACGCAATGAGCCCTAC
>DASRQT010000346.1:0-14767 GCA_035696485.1 Polyangia bacterium
CGATCTTTCGGCCTTCCGGCGGGAATCGCCGGTCGCGGTCCACACCTTTCCAGCGCTGACGGCAGGCACGGCGGTCTGGTCGCCCGGGCTCGTCGCCTGGTTGGAGGAACAGGGAGCCGGCTATGACGTGATTCACGTGCACGGCCTCCTAAACCTGGTCAGCTCACTGGCGGCGCGAAAAGCGCTACGGCGGCGATTCCCGCTGGTGATCTGCCCGTTCGGTACCATGTCGCGCTACACGTACACCCATCGGCGGCGGGCGCTCAAGCGCGTTTACCTGGCGCTGCTCGATCGCCCCAACCTGCGCCGCGCGGCCGCGCTGCACTTCTGCACCGGCCCCGAACGCGACGAGGCGGCCTGGCACGGCATCCCGCTTACGGGACGAAGCTTTGTGATCCCGCCGCCGCTGGCGGATCCCTTCCGTTTCCCGGCCCGCGACGTCAGTTCGCAATCAACGCGTGTCCTGTTTCTCTCGCGCATTCACCCCAAGAAGGGATTGGAGGTATTGCTCGACGCCTGGCCCATGGTCAGAAGCCGCCTGCCGCAGGCGACGTTGACCATCGCGGGGGACGGCGACCGCGCCTACGTGGAATCGCTGCGCGCGCGCGCCGACACCATCGCCGGCGGCAGCGTGAGTTTCACCGGCTTCGTCAGCGGAGGTGCAAAGAACGATACGCTCGCCAACGCCGACCTCTTCGTGCTGCCGTCGTTCCAGGAGAACTTCGGCGTGGTCGTGATCGAAGCGATCTCGGCCGGCGCGCCCGTTGTCATCACACCCGAGGTGCAGCTTGCGCCGGTCGTGGAATCAGAACGATTGGGGTTCGTGGTGCCGCGCCGGGCGGACGCCGTCGCAGAGGGGATCGTGAAAGCGCTGGGAGATCGCGCCCTGCGCGACCGTGTCGCTTCACGCGGCGCCGCCATCGTTGAAGAGAATTTTTCGCTCGCCGCGATCGGCCGACTGCTGGCAGGCATGTACGCCGACGTCACCACCCGTCACCACCCACGGAGCAGCGTGACTACTGCTTCCGGGCCTTGACGATGATGTCCATCGACAGGCTTGGCAGCCAGTCCCCGGTTTTTGCAATGAACGGCAGCCTCACGTCATCGGTGAAACGTTGAGGAATGAACGGCACCCAGTTACCCAGGTGGGTCTCGACGCCAAATCCGCTGCTTTTCAGATGTAGTTTCAAGGTTCGCGGTGTGTATGCGCGCACGTGGCCCTGACCGTCTTCCAGCTTGTACTCCACCCATATGGGATACACGCCGAACAGGATGCGGACTCTGTTCTCGAAGCTGGCGAGGTTGGGCGTCGTGAGGATCACGCAGCCGCCGGGTTTCAGCACACGATGGATGTCTTTCAAGAAAGAGGTCGTGTCGACCAGATGTTCGATGACCTCTCCCGCGAACACGATATCGAACGTCTCGCTCTCGTAAGGCAGCCGGCTGGACGCGATATCATGCTGCTTCGCGAGCAAACCGTTGGCGCGCGCGGCCGCGATCTGGTTGTCCGTCAGATCAACGCCGTGAACGGTAAATCCCAGCCCGATGAATCGCGAGCTGAATCCACCGTTACCGCACCCGATATCAAGAAGGCTCCCCGGGTTCTCGTCCACGATCAACCGGGCGACCTTCTTCAACCGCGATTCGCGCAGGTCGGTCTGCAGCGAGGCGTACTTCTCAAGGTTGTATTCAGACAGCGTCTTCACTGATCACCTCGCACCGAACGATCGAGCCGCCGCAGCGACGCGTACACCGGCGGCACCAGTGAATCAGGGAGGGTCAGAATCAAGCGCTGCGCCCACACCCGCGCGTCCATCAAGGTGCGCGGATAGTACCGGCTGTCCCGCAGCGACCGGGCACCTTCGACGTCCCCACGCCCAAGGCGGATACCAACACCCCTGACCAGCATTGCCTGCAGACACTGCCGTTTCGCCGGCTCGACCTCACTCGGAACGTCCACCACCTCCAGGTACTCCGCCAACCGATCGATGGTCAGCCCGCTGGAGGTCTCGGACCCCAGGTGAGTCCGATATTCCGCGAGGTAGTCGTTCACGAAAGCGAAGCGCGCCCCCTGCGAGGCCATTCGCGCGAACAGCTCCAGCTCCGGTGTGTTGATGTCGTTCTTGAAACCGAGTCGAACCACGTCTTCCCTGCGCACGATCGAGGCGGAGATGGCTATGGCGTTGCCCCATACGACAGACTGCACGCGCTCCACGACACCATCGCGGAGCCGGGCCCGTCCATATCGCCGGGTGGTCTCGTGGGATTCGTTGATTAACCTTTCGCCGTGCGTGTCGATCATGTAGTGGTTCGCAAAGACGACCGCGATCGGGGCCTGCGCTGTCGTCTGGGCCATTTCGATCAGACGTTCTGCGAAACTGGGCAGCAGCCGGTCGTCGTCGCCCATGAGCGTGACGTATTCGGCGCGCGCCCGGCCTGCCAGGAAATTCCAGTTTCCGGCCAGACGCAGCCGCCCTGGCGTCTTCTCGTAACGCACACGTGGATCCTCCGCGCTCTGAGACAGGCACCAGGATCTCAACTCCGGCGAATCGCCGTCGTCGCCGATCAAGATCTCGATGTCGCGCAGGGTCTGGGCGCGCGCCGAGGCTACCGCCTCTCTCAGATAGCCGAGGCGATCGAAAGTGGGGATGCAGATGGTCAGGCGCACCGATGACACGCGAATCGGACCTATACACCCACGAAAACAGGGAAGCTAGTCGGGCCGACTTTACGCGGCGGAGGGGATTGAGTAGAGTCGCCCGCTGGGAAGGGGCTGAATTGAGGGAAGAAGGTGCAGCCAAGACCGCGCTCATCTGCGGGATCTCCGGGCAAGACGCTGCCTATCTTGCGCAGCTGCTGCTCGAGCGTGGCTATCGAGTCGTGGGGACGTCTCGTGATGCCGCGATGGCCTCGTTCAGCAATCTGGTCAAGCTGGGAATTCGCGACCGCGTGAAGGTGGCCTCGGCGGCGCTCAATGACTTTCGCAGCATCATTCGCGTCCTCCTCGAGGTCGAGCCCGACGAGATCTACAACCTGTCCGGACAAACCTCGGTCGGCCTTTCCTTCGAACAGCCCGCCGAGGCTCTGGAGAGCATCGCCTTCGCGACACTCAACTTGCTCGAGGCGATCCGGCTGCTCAAGCGGCCGGTGCGCTTTTACAACGCGGGCTCCAGCGAATGTTTCGGGGACAACCAGGGAGAACCTGCCGACGAAGACACGCCGTTTCGTCCGCGGAGCCCCTACGCCGTGGCAAAAGCGGCCGCCTTCTGGCAGGTGAGCAGCTATCGAGAGGCATACAAGATCCACGCCTGTTCGGGCATCCTGTTCAATCACGAGTCGCCGCTCCGTCCCGAGCGGTTCGTCACGCAGAAGGTCGTCGCCGCCGCCTGCCGGATCGCAAACGGCAGCCGCGAGCGCCTGCGGCTCGGTGATCTGTCGGTTCGACGCGACTGGGGATGGGCGCCCGAATACGTCGAGGCGATGTGGCGAATGGTTCAGCAGGACGAACCGACCGACTACGTCATCTGCACCGGCGAGACGGTGCCGCTTTCGGCCTTCGTCGACGAGGTGTTTGCCGCCGTCGGCCTCGCCTCGAAGGACCACGTCGACATCGACCGCACGCTCTTTCGTCCGGCGGACCTTCGCAGCAGCGTGGGCTCGGCCGAGAAGGCGCGCGAGAAACTGGGCTGGAAGGCGCAGTATCGAATGCCCGACGTCGTGCGGGCCATGGTCAAGGCGGCTCGAGCGACCTAGCGCTGTTGCGACCGTGAGCGGCGTCCTCGTCAGTCATCCGCACGCCGCCGCGGTCTCGTGCGGGTTTGCCGCGTCCCTGGCCCGCTCGGGCCGATTGAGCGCGTTTTTTACCGGCGTGGCGTTCCGGCAGGACGGCTGGCCGGGCCGACTGGCCGCGGCCGCCGCCGTGCGCAGGCCGACCTTGCGCAACCGAATTCTTCCCGATATCCCGCGCGGGCGCTTGCGCACGTTGCCATTGGTCGAGCTCGGCACGCGCGCCGTGGTTCGCTGTCTGCGCGCCGCCGGCCTGCCAACGCCCGTTCTCTACGACGCGCTCTTCACGGCGCACGACGCCGCGGTCTCTCGCATGCCGTGGCCCCGCGACACGGGCAGCGTCTATGCCTACGAGGACGCAGCCTTGTGGACATTTCAGCGCGCCGCGCGCGAGGGACTGGGACGGATCTGGGATCTTCCCTTGCCGCACTACCTGACGATCGAACGTCTGTGGCAGGAAGAGGCGCGGCGCTGGCCAGGCTCGATCGACTTTCCCCCGCACAGCGAACCGGCCTGGAAGCGAAAGCGCAAGGACGCGGAGCTGGCGCTCGCGACCAAGGTGTCGGTGGCGTCCGCCTTTTCGAAGACATCGCTCGAGGGCCTGGATGTCCGGGCTCCGATCGTCGTCGTCCCGTATGGCTTCCCGGTCGAAGCGTTCACGCCGCGGGTCGATGCGCCCAGCGGCAAGTTCACGGTCCTGGCCGTGGGGACCCACGATCTTCGCAAGGGGACCCCCTACCTTCTGGAGGCGTGGCGGCGCGCGGCGATTCCAGACGCCGAGCTTCATCTGGTCGGGCCGCTTCGCCTGGCGAAGACCTTCCTCGACCGATACGCCGGACATTTTCTTCACTGGCCACACGTCGCGAAGGCGGATCTCGCCGCTCGCTACGCCGCGGCGGACGTGCTGGCATTTCCCACCCTGGGCGACGGGTTCGGGTTGGTGATCCAGGAAGCCATGTCTTGCGGCACGCCCGTGATCACCACGCCCTGTGGGGGCGGTCCGGAATGTATCGACGACGGCGCCAACGGCTGGCTGATGCCACCGCGCGACGTCGACGCCTTTGTGGAACGGTTGCGTTTTTGTGCCGCGAATCGTGACGCCACCTTCGCCGTTGGCCGGGCCGCCCGCGCGCGCGCCGAACGGTGGACCTGGCACGACGTGGACGACGCGCTGGTTCGCGCCCTGACCTAGCGGTCACAGAAGACCGGTTTCGAGCGCCCGGTTTCCATCGACCGCGGCAACGTATATCATCCGCGGGTCAGATTCGTAGGCGGCTTGCAGATGCCGCCTCTATACTGGGCAAACACATGAATATCCTGGGGTTGAACGCGTTCCACGGCGACGCCGCCGCGGTGCTGCTTAAGGACGGACAGCTGGTCGCCGCGATCGAAGAGGAAAGACTGAACCGCCGCAAGCACTGCGCGGGTTTCCCCTCTCTGTCTGCCGAGGCGGTCCTTCGCCAGGCCGGGGTGGCAGCCACCGACCTCGATCACGTGGCCATCTCGCGCGACCCGAAGGCGAACCTGCACAAGAAGATCCTGTTCGCGCTGCAGAAGCGCCCGTCGTTCACCAAGCTGGTGAAAAATCGGCTGGCCAACGTGGCCAAGGTGCGCGGTGTGGCCGACTCGCTCTATGCGGCGCTGAACGTCAAGGCCGGTCAGATGAAGGCCAAGTTTCACAACGTCGAGCACCACAAGTCGCACATCGCGAGCGCCTTTTTCGTCTCCCCGTTCGAGGAGGCCGCGTGCCTGTCGATCGACGGCTTCGGCGACTTCGTGTCGACCATGCGTGGCGTGGGCCGCGACCGTGACCTCGAGATTCTCGACCGGGTCGAATTCCCTCACTCGGCGGGGCTGTTTTACACGGCCATAACCCAATTCCTGGGCTTCCTGCGCTACGGCGAGGAATGGAAGATGATGGGTTTGGCCCCGTACGGAAAACCAACCTACGCCGACGCCCTCCGCAAGGTGATCCGCCCCTTGCCCGCCGGGCACTTCGAGTTGGATCTCGATTACTTCCGGCATCACTCCGAAGGCGTCGAGATGTCCTGGGACGAGGGCTCGCCCCAGATAGGGCAGGTCTATTCGAACAAGCTGGCGGAATTGCTGGGCCCGCCGCGCGACACCGAAGACCCGGAATTTTTCGGCAAGTGGGCGGACATCGCGCGCAGCGCCCAGGTCGTCTATGAAGAGATCTTCTTTCACGTCCTGCGCGATCTGCATCAGCGAACCGGCCTGACCAGGCTGGCGCTGGCCGGGGGATGCGCGCTGAACTCGGTCGCAAACGGCAAGATCTTCGAAGAGACCTCCTTCCGCGAGGTGTTCGTGCAGCCGGCCGCCGGTGACAACGGCACCGCGATCGGCGCAGCCTTCTATGTCCAGCACGCCATCCTGCGACAGCCCCGTTCGTTCGTCATGGAGCACGCGTATACCGGACCGTCCTTTGACGACGGCGCGGTTGAAGCGGCGATCGGCAAGGCGCAGGCCAACGGCTGGGACCCCGGGATCACCATTCGTCATGTCGACGACGCCGTCCTCTTCCGGGATGTCGCGACGGCGATCGCCGCCGGCAAGGTGGTCGGGTGGTTTCAGGGCGGCATGGAATTTGGGCCGCGGGCGCTCGGCGACCGGTCGATCGTCGCCGACCCGCGGCGCGCCGACATGAAGCAGATCCTGAACACCCGGATCAAACACCGCGAGACCTACCGCCCGTTCGCCCCCAGCATTCTCGAGGAGAAGGTGACTGACTTCTTCGAGCGCGGGGAGCCCTCCCCTTTCATGCTGATGGTCTACAAGGTTCGCGCCGAACAACGGGCCCGAATCCCGGCGGTGACCCACGTCGATGACACCGGGCGGCTGCAGACCGTCAGCGCCAAGACCAACCCGCGCTATCACAGACTCATCAGCGAGTTCGCACGCCAGACCGACATTCCGCTGGTGCTCAACACCAGCTTCAACGAACACGAGCCCATCGTCACCACCCCCGCGGAAGCCATCTCATGCTACCTAAAGACCCGCATGGACGTGCTGGCGCTGGGGAACTGGATCTTGACTCGCACCGAATAGCCAACCTTGCCTAACCTGACATGAGAACCGCCGCCATCGCCTTTGTGTTAGCGACCGCGTGCGCCGCGCTTCTGACCCCGCTCATCCGAACCCTGGCGCTGCGCCTGGGCGTCCTCGATCACGCGCTGTCGTCGCGCAAGATTCATGGCCGTCCCGTGCCACGGCTGGGTGGGATCGCGATCGTCGCGGCATTCTATGTACCGCTCATCGCGCTCAACTTCTTTCGCAGCGAAGTGGGCCGCATGTTCCTGGCCGAACGCAACCAGGCCGTCGGGTTGTTCATGGGCGGGCTCCTGATCGCGTTTCTGGGAATCTACGACGATCTCTGGGGCGCCGGCGCCAAGCGCAAGTTCGTCGTGCAGTTCGCGGTCGCGGGCCTGCTCTATTACCTGGGCTTTCGCATCGACGCGGTGGCCAATCCGTTCGGTGAGCCGCTGCACCTGGGATGGGCCGGCTTGCCGTTCACGCTCCTGTGGATGGTCGGCGTCGTTAACGCGATGAATCTGATCGACGGTCTGGATGGCCTGGCCGGCGGGGTTGGCCTGGTCGCGGTCATCACGACGTTTCTGGTCGCACTCCAGCGCGGTCACCCGCTGATGATCTTGTTCTGCGCCGCGCTGGGCGGGGCGATCCTCGGTTTTCTCTTCTACAACTTCAACCCGGCGTCCATCTTCATGGGTGACACCGGCAGCATGTTCATCGGGTTCGTCCTGGCCGCTGCCGCGATTCAGACCAACCAGAAGTCATCGACGGCGGTCGCCGTGATCATCCCGGCGATCGCCCTGGGGCTGCCCATCCTGGATACGATCCTGGCGATGAGCCGCCGTGCCGTCCGGGGCAGACCTTTGTTTCGCGCCGACAAGGAACATATTCACCATCGCCTGATCGCGGTCGGGCTCAGCCACCGGCAGGCCGTCCTGCTGCTTTACGGCCTGACGTTGTTCTTCGGCGCCGTCGCCCTGGCGCTGACCTACGCCACCAGCGGCGAGACCGCGGCGATTCTGATCGTTCTGGGAATCCTGGCCTTTCTGTTCCTGCGCTGGCTCGGCTATATCCAGCTCAGCCAGATGCTGCCCGAGCAGCGCCGGCGCAGCCGCGCCCTTCGCGCCGCCGTGCGACCGTTCGCCGATCGCCTTCGCCGCGCGACCAATCTGGATGAGGTATGGAGCAGCATCCGCGACGTCATGGGTGTCTTCGCCGCCAAGTGCGCGCGCCTGGACCTGTCGTCCCGCGGGCAGAATGGTCGGTCGTCAACCCCGGTGAGCTTCGCCTACGGTTACGACGAAGCCGCGGAGATGGGCATCAGCTCCAAGCTTTTTCGCGCCCGTTTTGTCCTGGTGGGCGTCAAACCGGATGACGGCGCCATGGAGATGGCCTGGGATGACGGACGCAGAGAGCTGGACCGCGATACCGAGATCGCCATCGAGCTGTTCTGCGACTACCTTGCCCAGGCCTGCGACCGCGTCCGCGAGACCGCCGACGCCACGAGCCCGGCCAAGACCGCAACGCCCAACATCTAACCTGAAACCCTCAAAGGGTTCCAGACCTCCCGCGATGGAACTTCAGCGGCAAAGCCGCCTGCGTTCCTACGCCTAACCTGGAACCCTCAAAGGGTTCCAGACCTCTCGCTCAGGCCTTGTTTTCTTCGGGCTGGGTGCCGTAGCCGTAGCGAGCGTAGTTTTGGTAGTAGTAGTACTGGTAGCCGTAGGCAGGGTTCGAGAAGTCGATCTCGTTCAGGATCACGCCCAGCAGGCGCGCCTTCGCCGACGCCAGGTGACGACGGGCATGGGCAGCGGCATCGCGCGTGGTACTGCCCGCCTGGACCACCAGCAGCACGCCGTCCGCCACGTTGCCCAGAACCGCCGGATCCGTGACCGCGGAACACGGCGGCGAATCGAGGATCACGCGCTCGTATCGCGATGCGCACTCGGCCAGCACCTGGGCAAACCTCCCGGTGTGGAGAAGCTCGGACGGATTGGGCGGCGTCGGGCCGCAGGGGAGAACGTCGAGATTCGGCACGTCCGTGCTCTTGATCGCCTCGTCCAGCGTCGATTTACCGACGATGACCGTCGAGATTCCCACCTGGTTGGGAACGCCAAAACTGCGATGGAGCCGTGGCCGGCGGAGATCGGTGTCGATCAGCAGCACCCGCCCGCCGGTCTCCGCCATCGTGACAGCCAGGTTCACCGCCGTGGTGGTCTTGCCTTCCTGCGGGCTGGGACTTGTGACGACCAGCGTGCGCAGCGGGTGGTCAGGCGACATGAAGAGGATGTTGGTTCGGATTGACCGACAGCACTCCGCTGCCAGCGACCGGGGATCGAGATAGACGCCGAGATCACGC
The DNA here is from genome assembly GCA_035696485.1 of Polyangia bacterium. Taxonomy (GTDB): domain Bacteria; phylum Myxococcota_A; class Polyangia; order Fen-1088; family Fen-1088; genus DASRQT01. Next base: position 9,194 of record DASRQT010000346.1, read on the forward strand.
TCGCGCAGCGCCTCTGGCTCGTCCTTGTCCTCCTGCTTGCCACCGATGATGGGAATCAGCCCCAGCACGGGTACGCCCAGCAGCGACTCCACGCTGGCCTGCGTCTTCAATGTATTGTCGAGCGCCTCGATCAGCAGCCCCAGGCCGAGCCCGGCCGCGAGACCGACAAGCAACCCGATCCCCAGATTCTGCATTGGTTTCGGACTGACTGGCCCTCCCGGGAGCACCGCACGCTCCAAAACCCGGACGTTGTTGGCCTTCATGACGCCGGTGAGATCGATCTCCTTTTGGCGCGAGGCGATAAGGCCGTAGAACTTGGCGTTTTCCTCCGCCTTCCGTCCCAGCGGTTTGTACTCAAGGTCGAGCTTGGACAGCTCGATGGCCTCCTTCTTTTCGTTTTCCATCATCTTCTCGAGAGCGACCTGGGTGTCTACCACCGCGCGATAGCCCTTTTCGAATGAGGTTAGAACCTGGTCGATCGCCCGTTCCCACTGCCTTCTCATCTCATCGAGCTGACCCTGCACGGCCTTGATACGAGGATGATCGTCGCCGTATCGGCTGGCCAGGTCGCCCTTCTCCTTGGACAGGTGGACATAGCCCTGTCTGATGGACTGAATCAGGGTGTCCTTCTGAATCTCGGGAACGCTCTCCTTCTCGTTCATGTCGTTGCGCGCTGCCAAGATCAGCTTGCGCGTCGACTCCAGCTCCAGCCGCTTCACTCGAAGCTCCGACAGACGAACATTGAGCTGCGATAGGTTCTGGCTGGTCATACTGACCTTTTCGTCGAGGCTGATCGCCAGTAGATTGCGACTCCTCCTGAACTCGTAGAGCGAAAGCTCGGACTCCTCGAGCTTCTTGCGCAGATCCGCAGACTGCTCAGTCAGCCATGCCGTCGCCGTGCGCGCCCCCTCCAACTTGTACGAGAGGTTGTGTTCGATGTATGTATCGGCCAGCGTATTGGCGATCGCCACCGCCCGTTCGGGCTTTTGATCGGAGACGATGATTTGGGCCAGGCGCGAATCCTTGACCGGCTTGACCTCGACCTGCCGCAGAAGCCGGCGCGCGATCTCCACTGGATCCGGTTTGTTGCCAGGAACACCAGCGTAAGCCGGATCGTTTTGCAGGCCCAGTCGTTCCACAACGCCTCTCATGACTGCAGTCGACTGAATGATGCGGTACTGGGTCTCGTAGAATTCCTTGTTGGCCCAGTAGGATCCGGTTCCCAACTCGACGACGTCCTTGACGTCCTTGAGGACCTGCGGCGCCATCGTTTCGATAACGATTTGGCACGTGGCCTCGTAAATCTTCGGCTGCCGGTACGTCCATATAAACGCCGCGCCGACGCCCAGAAGAGCCGCCAGCGCAATGATCGGCCAGCGTTTTCGGACGACGCGCCAGTAACTGCGGAAATCTATTTTGTTGGCGTCCAGGACGTCCGGCATGCCGGCGCCTTGATCGTTTACTGCTTGCTCAGGGCTCGATTCCACGTCCCCACCGTAGCTCAGGGGTGGAGCGGGCGCAACCTGGCTAGGGCTTGCGGAAGCCCAGGCGCTCCTCGGGCGAACGACTCGTCAACCGGCGCATGGCAGCCTCGCGGACGATGCGCCGGCCCTGTTGAAACAGGTAGCGGGCAGCGTCGGACGCGACGTCGAAATGTTCCAGTTTCCGTCGCAGCTGCGACGCCCGCGGCAGCCCGGTGACCGTGCCAAACCCTTCGACTATTCGCCCGGATACCGCATCGCCGGCGAACCGATTCGCGGCCGCAGCCAGCGGCCACCAGGGCAGAAAATAAGCGGTCAGAATCACGCTGGTCTGCCAGGGTCGCAAGCAGCGCCATCTTTGCGCCAGCACGCCGACCGCGGCGAACTCGGCGTCGTTCGTCACCATCCGCGCGAGGTCGACCAGGTACAGGCCCGGCACGTCAAAGTGGTGAATCGCCATGTGCAGAACGTGATAGACGGCCGCGTGGGTGTCGGCGAGACGGAAGGCGTCCACCTCGTCGAGGCGCATCGGCAGCTTGCCGGCCCACAGCTCGTCGTAGTCGATCCCACAACGTGGTAGCGGCGCCAGCGCGAAATGTAGGTCCAGGTAGACGTCGTTTCGCGTCCATTCCACCTCGTGATAGTCGGGCTCGTCGAAGCCCGGTGCGGCAGCCACCGGCGTCCAGCCGGCCGCGTGCAGCGCCTCGAAAGCGGCGCGGCGGTGGCGCGCTGGAACCAGCAGATCGACGTCGCTGGTGGGCCGCGAGCCAGGTCGCGTGTAGAGGCGCTCTTCGTAAGCCAACCCCTTGAGCACGATCGCCTCGATGCCGTGCCCCTGCAGCAGCCGGATACAGTCGCACAGGGCGTGTCGCAAGAACGTGTTCCGCCCCAGTGCTGAGATGTGGTCCTGGCGGAAGCGTTCCGCCAACCGGGCGGGAACCCCGTCCGTTCGCAGCGAACCCAGCAGCGACGACAGGCGATGGTATCGGGCCACCAGAGTCACGTGGTCCTCGAAAAATAGGCCGATATCCACCTTGCCGTCAGGCGCGAGGCAGCGGAACAGGCTCCGCAATATCTCGTGCTCGACGTTCGGCATCTGCGGCAGCTTACCGGGAAAATCGATGCCCGGCCGATCCGGCGCCCGTGATAGACCCACGGGTGTCATGCCGGTCAGGCCTGAATTGCCCGACATCCCCTTCCAGGACCTGGTGACGCACCACCAGACGCTGGCGCACGAGCTGGAGGCGGCCGTGATGAGGGTGGCGGCATCAGGTTCCTATATCCTCGGAACCGAGGTCGCCGCATTCGAGAGAGAGGCGGCCGTTGCGCTGGGGGCGACCCACGCCGTCGGGTTGTCCTCGGGGACCGACGCCTTGCTGGCGATCTTGATGGCGCTCGGCATCGGCCGCGGCGACGAGGTCGTGACCACGCCGTTTTCGTTCTTTGCGTCGGCCGGGGTCATCGAAAGGCTGGGCGCGATCCCGGTGTTCGCCGACATCGATCCCGAGACGTTCAACCTGGACAGCGATGCGGCCGTCGCGCGCATCGGTCGCCACACCAAGGCCGTTGTCGCCGTGCATCTCTTCGGACGGGTGGCGCGCCTGCCCTCGCTGGAGGCGTTGTGCGCGGCCGAGCAGATACCGCTGGTCGAGGACGCGGCTCAGGCCATCGCCGCCTGCGGCGATAACAGCCGTTGGGGCCGCCGGGTCGGGACCATCGGCCGCGCCGCCAGCCTGTCTTTTTTTCCGTCGAAGAACCTGGGCGCGATGGGCGACGGCGGGATGGTGATCACCAGCGACGGCGCGCTGGCCGATCGCCTCCGTCTCTTGCGCGTCCAGGGCGCGAAACCGAAATACCATCATCCCATGGTCGGCGGAAACTTTCGCCTGGACGAGATCCAGGCCGCCGTCCTGCGCGTCAAGCTTCCCCACCTGTTTTACTGGTCGGAGCGACGCCGCCAGATCGCCGCCCGCTACCGCGCCGCTCTGGCCAACACCCCGATGGGGTTGCCGCCCGAAGATCCCGGGTCAGTGTGGAGTCAGTTTGTGATTCGCGTGCGCAACGGCCGTCGCGACGCCCTGGCCAACCACCTCAAGTCCAAACGGATCGCGACCGCCATCTACTATCCCGAGCCGCTGCACCTGCAGCCCTGTTTCGCGCATCTCGGTTATCGGGTCGGTCACTTTCCCCAGGCCGAGCGCGCGTGCAGCGAGGCCCTGGCGCTGCCAATCTATCCCGAGCTCGGCGAGGACGCCGTCGACCGCATCTGCGACACCATCAAGAGCTTCTCCTAGATCATTCCCGCGGTGACCCTACCCCGTCGCGGTGGCGGGCAGCGCGTGCAGGGTCTCGGCGGCGCCGGCTCCGGCGCGGCCATAGCGTTCACCGCAACGCGGGCATTGCAGGACACGCGCGCGAGCGCGGACCTTCGCGACGCCCAGCGTGGTGCCGCAGCGGCAGACCCAACCGACCCGGCGCGCGGGAACGCCGCCCACCAGGGCGAACGGCGGAACATCGCGTGTGACCACCGCACCCGCGGCCACCAGGGCGTAGGCGCCGATCTCGTGGCCGCACAGAATTGTGGCGTTAGCGCCGACGCTGGCGCCGCGCCCGACCCGTGTCAGCTCGAAGTCTTGCTTTCGATCGACGAACGCGCGCGGCGTGGTGACGTTGGTGAAGACCGCCGACGGTCCGACAAACACCTGCTCGCCCAGTTCCACCCCATCATAGATGGAGACGTTGTTCTGGATGCGGCAGCCGGCGCCGATCACGGCGCCACCGGAGATGAACACGTTCTGCCCCAGCGAGCAGCCAGCGCCGATGCGGGCGCCGGCCATCACATGGCAGAAATGCCAGATCTGCGTCCCGTCGCCGATGGTCGCCGGCCCGTCGACGACGGCCGACGGATGCGCCCAGTAGCTCATCCCACCGGCGCCGGCACGCCGCCGGCCTCGATTGATCGCTGCCCCGCCTCCAGCACACGCACCACCGCCAACCCCTGCGCCCCGTCGCTGCGGGGACGGCGTCCGGTCCGGACACACTCGACGAAGTGCCCACACTGGACCAGCAGCGGATCCGCTACCGGCAGCGGCGGAGCATAGACATCGCCGCGATGGACGGGAACCACATTGTCCGGCGCGCTCCCCCGGGCCGGTCCATCGGCCTCCGCGCGCCGGTCGAAGATCTTGATCCGCTGCTGGCTGGCGGACTCCTCGAACGTCAACATCTTCCTGCTGCCGACCACGGTCAGCGCGCGCCGCTTGATCGGGTCCAGCCACGAGACGTGCAGGTGTGCCAGCGACCCGTCGGTGAACCGCAACGTGGCGAAGGCGGCGTCCTCGATGCCAGGTCCGCGCTGCACGAAACCGGCGCCGGTCGCGCTGACCTCGGTCGGTGCGGCGCGCATCAGATACAGGGCGATGGCGACATCGTGCGGGGCCAACGACCACCACGCGCTCTCGCCGCGACGGATAGTCCCCAGGTTGGTGCGCTGCGCGTGCAGCATCAGCACCTCCCCCAGCTCACCCGACTCAATCGTGGTGCGCGCCAGGATGATGGCGGGATCGTACATGAGCAGATGCCCCACCATCAGCGTACGGCGGGCCTTGCCGGCCAGCGCGTTCAGCTCTGTCGCCTCCGCCACCCGCAGGGCCAGCGGCTTTTCCACCAGCACGTGTCGGCCGGCCTTCAAGGCTCGTCTGGCCAGCTGGTAATGTTCGGTGGCGCTGGCCGCGATCACCACCGCTTCGACCGCCGGATCCTCCAGCGCCTTGTCCAGTCCCGCCGCGAGCTCGACCCCGGTATAGATCCCCCCAATCCGCGCCCGCGCGGTAGGATCCCGGTCGCAGATCCAGCGCAGCAAGGCCCCTGGTGTGGAGGCCAGGGTGCGAATGACCTGGCTTCCCCAAGCGCCCGCCCCGACGACGGCAATTCCGATGCTGGACATTGGCCGCGCATCCTACAATAAGTGAGGGGGCCACCCGCCCGCGGCGTACAGAATCGGGCAAAACCCACCGATGAGGGCCTCGTCATGCTGCCACCCTCGAAACCTCCCGCCGGTCGTCTCGCCGGCCTCACGGTCCTGCTGATCGTC
>DASRQT010000347.1:0-3646 GCA_035696485.1 Polyangia bacterium
GACGTGGTTCATGTTGGCGATCACGAACGCCAGAGGGTTGTTGATCTCGTGAGCGATCCCCGCCGCCAGCCGGCCCAGGGCCTCCAGCTTCTGCGCGCGCCGTAGCTGCGCCTCCATGATGTGACGCTGGGTCATCTCGCGCTGCAGCCGCTCGTGCGCCTCGCGGATGACGGTGGTCCGCGTCTGGATGATGGCCTCCATCTCGTCGAACTTCGCCCGCGCCTCGAGCGCCAGGTCCCACTTCTTCGTCAGCGAAACCGCGAGCTGGCGGGCCTCGACCTGGTCGAACGGCTTCTTCAAGATCAGGAAACGTTCGCTGTTTTCCCCCAGCCGCTCGACCGTGTCCTCCCACGAGTAGTCGGAGTAGGCGGTGCAGATCACGATCTGAACGTCGGGATCGATCTCCCAGATGTGTTGCGCCGTCTCGATACCGTCCCAGCCCGGCGGCATGCGCACGTCGATGAACGCCAGCGCGTAGGGTCGTCCGTCGTCGAGCGCGCGCCGGACCAGCGCCGCCGCCTCCTCGCCCTGATAGGCTGAATCGATGAAGAAGGGCTGCAGCGGCGTGGCGCTGCGGTGGCCGAAGAGGTTGGCCTCAAGCTCCTCAAGCTCCGAGCTGACCGGACCACTGCCTCCCAGGATCTTCTGGAAGTCCTTGTGGATGGCCCGATTGTCGTCGACGACCAGGATGCGGCGATTCCCGGCTGACACAGCCTCACTCGCGTACGCGGGAGATCGGGCCGGCGGCATTGCCCTTCTCCATTCGACTCTTTTTGAACATGGCTTGAGGAGGACCGGCCGCCGCCACTCCCCCCGCCGCCTACATGTCTGCCGGCGCGGCGCGCCGTTGTCGCCGGGCGACCAGCAGAAACAGGATCCCCGATACCAGGAAAGCAGCCATCGCGACCTGAAGCGCCACCGCCACCGAGGAACGGTCCGCGACCCAGCCGACCACCGACGCCGCCGGCGCGTTGCCGAGCACGTGGATCCCGAACATGAAGACCGCCTGCAACGTGGCCGCGAACTGGGGCGGCCCCAGCTCGTCGACCACGGCCGCCGATGGGCCGTTGTACACCGACAGCAAGAAGGTCGTGATGGCGATCAGCGCCATGAACACCACCTTGCCGGTGATGATCAACGCCGCTACCCCGAACGGGAAGGCCAGCGCCATCGACAGACCGATCGCCAGGGCGTGGCCGCCGCGTGCCCGGCGGTTGAAAAAGTCACCGGCGTAACCACCGGCCACCACGCCGCCGGCCCCGCACACCAGGCCGACGATGACCATGAAGATGCTGGCGACCGTGACCGACAAATGTCGCTCTTCGATCAGCATCCAGCGCGCCCAGAAAATCAGCGCGCTGGCGCCGAACGTCGCCAGGATGCCGCCGGCCAGAGCCAGCATGTACGTGGGCGCCAGCAGATAGGCACGGGCCGGCAGGGTGACCGGACGGGGGATGCGGTCGGGCGCGGCGACAAACGCCGACCCGATCGCCAGCAAGATGGATGGGCCACCGGCGATCAAGAACACGGCCCGCCAGCCAATCAGCGGCGCCAGCACGGTTCCCAGCACCAGGCCGCTGGTGCCGCCCAGCGCCATGCCGACGTTGTAGATTCCCAGCGCGCGGCCACGCTTGTGCGGAGGCGCCGCCGCGCACAGCAGCGTGTTCGCGCTGGGGCCGTAGGCCCCTTCGCCGACCCCGACCAGCGCGCGGAAACAGAGCAGCATGGTGAACGACGTCGACAGCGCCGAACCGATGGTGGCGATGCTCCAGATCAGGACGCCGAAGAAGATCACCTTGCGCGGCCCGAAACGGTCCGCGATCGGTCCCGATGCCAGTGACGACACCGCGAACACCAGCAGGTTCACCAGCGCCAGCCACCCGAGCTGGAACTTCGACAGGGTAAAGTATTCGCCGATCAGCGGCGTCATGCCGTAGACGACCTGCCGGTCGAGATAGTTGAAGAAGTTGATCAGCGTCAGCAGCGGCAGCGGGGCGATGCCCCGCGTGCGCGGCGCGGGCGTCCACCCCGGGGTGCCCGCCGCTGGCGCGGCTGTCACCGACGTCACCGCAGGCTTTCTAGACAGGCCAGCGCTTCGGGTTTGCTCCAATCGCGCTTGTTGATGAAGTAGTGGCGGATGCGCCCGCTGGCGTCGATCAGAAACGTCTCGGGATATTTCTCGGTTCCGTAGCTCTTCGAGACCGCCTTGTCGGCGTCCAGCAGGACGCCCATCTTGGTGCCGGCTACGAAGAACTTGCGAATCACGTCCCAGCCCTCGTCGACGCTGACCGCCAGCATGCGGATGTCGCTGTTCTCGACGGCGCGCGCGAGTTGCTCCATCGACGGCATCTCGTCGACGCAGGGCGGGCACCAGGTCGCCCAGAAGTTCAGGAACACCGGGTGTCCGCGCTGCGCGCGCAGCGACACCTTCTTCCCGGACGCGTCAACCAGCGTGAAGTCGGGCGCGTCCTGGTTCTGGAACGCCACCGGGACGGGGTCGGGTTTCAGCCCGCGGCAGGCGTTGGTGCGGGTTCGCGCCATCGTATCGGCCACCCCCACGAAAAATCGGGCCCCGACATAGCCGAGCGCCAGCACGGTCACGAGGGTTGGGATGGCGATGGTCCGCGTCTTGAGGGTCGTCACGGCGACGCCGTCTCCCCCGGCCGCAGGTGCGCGCGCAGCGTCGCTTCGTCGACGCGATGGCGAAACGCCTCCTCTCCATCCACGGTGATGACCGGTATGTCGTGACGGTACCGCGCTTCGAGGGATCGGTTGCCAGCGATGTTGACGGTTTCAAGCTCGAACGGGATCTGCTGCCGCACGCGTTCCAGCACGACCAGCGCGTCGTCGCAGAGGTGGCAGCCCGGGCGCGAGTACATCACCAACCTCACGATTTAGATCTCGAGCCCCACCACGGGCGCGATGGCGCGCAGGGTCTCCATCAGTTTGCCGAACCCTTCAGGCGTCAGTGACTGCGGTCCGTCCGACAGCGCCTTCTCGGGATTCGGGTGAACCTCGACCATGAGGCCGTCGGCGCCCAGTGCCAGGGCCGCGCGCGCCATCGCCGGGACGGAAGCCCGGTCACCGGTGCCGTGCGAGGGGTCGACGATGATCGGCAGGTGCGTGAGTCGCTTGATGAGCGGGATCGATCCCAGGTCCAGCGTGTTGCGCGTCATGGTCTCGAAGGTGCGAATACCGCGTTCGCACAGGATGACGTTGTAGTTCCCCTGCTTGACGATGTATTCGGCGGCCATCAGGAACTCCTGGATGGTCGCCGACAGGCCACGCTTGAGCATCACGGCGCGCGGCTGACCGCCGACGGCCTCCAGCAGCGAGAAGTTCTGCATGTTGCGCGCCCCAACCTGCAAGACGTCGGCGTAGCGCGCCACCAGGTCGACGTCGCGCGTGTCCATCACCTCGGTCACGATCGGCAGGCCGGTCTCGGCGCGGGCATCAGCCAGGATCTTGAGGCCGTCTTCCTTCATGCCCTGGAACGCATAGGGGGAAGTTCGCGGCTTGAAAGCGCCCCCACGGAGGAAGTGTGCGCCGGCCGCCTTGACGGCACGCGCGGCGGCGTTGAGCTGGTCGCGACTCTCGACCGCGCATGGCCCGGCGATGATACCGAATTTGCCGCCGCCGAATTGCC
>DASRQT010000348.1:0-6428 GCA_035696485.1 Polyangia bacterium
GGATTGTCCGCGCAGGGCGTAGAGCTTCAGGGATTGTCTGCGCAGGGGCTGTCTGCGCAGGGACTATCCGCGCAAGGACTATCCGCGCAGGGACTATCCGCGCAGGGGCTGTCCGCGCAAAGCGTCTATGTGGGCGGTGCAGACATCCAGTTCGGCAACCGCACGGGCGCGCAGATCAGCCGCGTCACGGTAAACGGTACGACGCCCACCAGCCTGACAGAGAATCACGTGATGGCCATCAACGCCGCGACCAGCGGGCACGGTACATACATCTCCGTCTCGGGTGGGTCGGCCGTCGGTCACTACGCCGTCGCGCATATGGAAAATGCGGCAGGCGTGGAGATTTCCGGCGAGACGCTCGATCTCTACATCAGTTCCATTCAGCCGGACCTCTCGTCGAACTTGTTTCATGACGCGAGCATGCGTAGCAACGCAGACGTCTGGTTGTACACGGTCTACGCGTTCCATCCCATGAACCGACAATGGGTGTCGATCTGTCCGATCGACCCGCGCACCGGCGCGGCCTCGGCGATTGCGATAGCCGAAGATCCCGCCACCGATCCCAACCGTTTTGTCTTCGCCTGTACGCTGACCGGTGTCGCCTCGAAGTGCGCGCGCAACTGGGGGTACAAGCCCTGGCGCAGTGACGCCGTCGGTTGGACCTTCAACACCGCCACCAACCAGTGGGTCCAGGGCACTCAGAATCTCAAACCTTTCTACGACGCCTGCAAGATCGCGGCGCGCGCCGCCTACTGTCAGGACCCGCAAGGCTTCACCAAGAATGGAACGACAGTCGATCTTTACGACAATCGCGGTCTCATCTGGTCCAACAACGCCGAAAATCCTGCCTCGCAGCTGATGTTTGCGCAGGAGTTCAGCGTGGCCGTCGCGCCCGACGCCCGGGTGTCCGACCAGCTGACTTCCGACTTCATGTCGCACCTCCCGTCAGAGCAACAGACCCTTGTCACCAAGCTCACCAGCACGGGGCTTCAGCGCACGCGCTACCGCGACATCGCGCCCCAGCCGGGCGAATGCCAGGCCTATCCCTGGATTGACAGACTCGAGAAAGATCTCTTCGAGGACGCCCGCTGGATGAGCTTCGTCAATGACCGGGCGCGCGTCGTGGTGCTGACACCGACGTATTGCGGCCACAGCGACCAGGATATCGGTGGCGCGCTGGCCTGGGACTGCAACCGCTGCACCGCCAGGGTGTGTAAGGACATCCCCGCCTGTTGCGACGCCAATGGCGGCGCCTGGACGCAGGCGTGCGTGAACAAACGTCACGAGGTCTGTCTGCCCGACCCCGCGCACGTCGAGTCGTCCTCGAACCCGGTGTTTCCGAGAGGCATCGCGATTCCCGCGATCGCAGACACCGGAAGCCCGCTGACCTTCTCGACCGGGCCGATTGGCGCGGTGGAATCGGTCGAGCTTTACGACATCCCTGGACAGGGCACCGTCACGCGCGTGCGCGGGTGGGCCTGCGACCCCAGCGCTGCGGCCGTGCATTCGCGGGTGCGCATCTATCAAGACGCGCCGCCGGGTGAAGCGGGCAGCATCGATCTCAGCGGGCAGTTCACTCTTGCCGACCAGCCCGCCGACCCTTTGTACGCCGAGCCGATCCGTCGAGCCTGTGGGGATCCCTCCGGTGGGCCGGTGCGACGGATGTTCGACGTCTGGCTCGAAGGCAACTCTACCCCGACAGTGAGGAAGCCTTTCGCTGGAAAGATCTTCGTTTACGCCGAGGATCTCCTGGCCAAGACGCCCGCGACGCTGCTGCGCAACGGTATCCGACGCATCGGTGCCTGCGCGCACGGCGAGTACAGCACCGGCGCAAAGCTTGATAGCAGTTGCAGCGCCTGCGCTGCGAAAGTCTGCGCGGCGCCGGGGATGGGCTATTGCTGCACGTCAACCTGGGATGGCGGTTGCGTGCAAGTGGCCGGCGGCTCCGGGGACGCGCTCGATCCAAGTTTCAATCAGTACGCGTGCACCGCCGCGGAGAGCTCGGCCACCGTGCATCCCGAGACCTTTTCGGTGGTTCGCACGGGCTGGGTGGAGCCACCAATTACGGGTGACTACATCTTTTACGCCCACGCGGATGACGCCGCCCGCTTGTGGGTGAATGGTCAGTTGCTCATTGACAGGTGGACCGTTGCGCCCGGCAAGTATGCTTCGCCCAGTGTGCGGCTACTGGCCGGGGTCAAATACCACATCCGTTGGGACTTCTTCGACGGACCCTTCCTGGCCGAGAACGAGCTGACCTGGGCGACCCCAGTGACGGTCTCCGACGTGCCGGTCCCGCCGACCAGCATCTACAATCTCTCTCCCGGTCGAGGCAATGGCCTGGACGCGCAGTACTTCAACGACGTCGGGCTGGTCAGTCCTGCGCAGGCCCGCAAGGACCCGTCGATCGACTTTACGTCGCTGCCGCCGCCGCCGGTTGTCCCGTACCCAGATCCCTACTCGGCAAAATGGACGGGCCTGGTGATGGCGCCCGCGACTGATGCCTACAAGTTCGTCGTCATCGACGATGGGGACGCTACGCTCAAGATTGACGGCGTCACGGTGATCGCTGGCGGCACGCCACCGGTTGGGGGGGCGTTGGCGCCCGGCTGCATGGTTCCCGAGGCGGGCGGCCACGACATCTGCGCGACAGGTGCCAAGCTGCTGGCTAGCTGCCACGCTTGCGCCACCACAATCTGTAACGTGGACCCGTACTGCTGCCAGGGCGGATACCTGTCCCCGTACGCGAGCGAGCCCACCTGGGACGCGAAGTGTGTGGCCCAGGTCGCGACGTTGTGCGGGTCGGCCTGCCCGGCCGAACCGGTGCCCGGCAGGCGCACGCGCGTGTCGGCGCCAATCTCGCTGAAGTCGGGGGTCAAACACGAGATCGAGCTGGTCCACCAGCACGCGAGCGCCGCCAAGGAGTCACTCCAGCTTCTGTGGGAGAGCCCCCGATTACCGCGCGCGGTCGTGGCGCAGGATTACCTCTTTTCACAGGCCGCCCCCGAGAACGCGGGCAGCGGCTTCAACGCCATCTACTACAACAACAACGACAACAACGGCGTCATCACGCCGGATCTCAGCAACCCGTCCGACTCACGCCACGAGCAGACCTTCCAGTTGGGCCCCACGGAGACGGGGCCCGAACAGACCCCGACCGGAACGCCCCTGGCGTCGCTTTCCTCCCCGCTCGACTGGGTACCCGCGGCACCGACGCTGGTTTCGCCCCAGAACGGCGCGACCCTCTCCAGCCTCAACGTCGAGATTCACGGGTACGGCGTGCAGTCGAACGAAGCCGGCACCATCGCGCGGGTGGAGGTGTTCAACGAGACGCTCGGCACGACCACGCAAGTCCCCGGGGCAGTCACTGGCGAATTTTCCACCACGCTGCCTTTGGTGAATTACGGTCCGTACGTCGTCAAGGTTCGTTCGCGTTACCAATTCTGCGGTTCCGGTCCGTGCCAGATCCTGTTCAGCCCCTACACGACGGTGTCGTTCACGGTGCAGGCCTTCAGCGCGTCGAACAAGCCACCGGCGCCGGTCGTGAGTGATCCGAAAGACCCGACGCACATGCAGGCCAATCTGGTGCGCGTGGCGGGTGCGGGTTCGCCGGGCGGCACCATCACGGTGACCGACGAGGCCACCAGCGCCCAGGTAGGCCAGTTTCCGGCTAACGCGAGCGCTGGCCTTTTCGACACCAACATCACCCTCGCCGACGGCTGGCACAAGCTGGTGTTTCGCCAGGACGTTGCCGGGCAGTCGAGCGATCCGACATCGCCGGTGTACGTCAGCGTGAAGGTGCCACCTCCCGTGGTGCAGTCGCCCGCGACCGGCACCGTCACCACCGACACGGAGGTCACGTTGACTGGGCGCGCAGGCGGCTCCGAGACCGCGCTTGGCCGCCTCTACGTCGCCGAGATGGATGGGGCGACGGGTACGGGACCACTCAATCCGGGTGGCTGGGCAGTGATCCAGTCGGGGGGCATCTTCACCTTTACCGGAACGCTCACGCTTGGCCCCGGGAAGCACCTGCTTCTGGTCTATCAGACCAAGGTGCTGGACGGGCTTTACCCCTTCGTCAGCTCCGCCACCACGCCCACCAGCCGGGTCGAGGTGGACGTGACGCCCGGCGCGCCCGACATCACCACCCCGACCCCGAACACAACCCAGACCGGCGGCGAAATCACGGTGGGCGGCGCCGCCGGCGCGGCGGTCCCGGGAGCGGACGTCAACGTCTACGACGGGCCGCAGGTCTGGACCACGCGCGTGATCGCCGACGGATCGTGGTCCCTGGATCTCATCCTCGGGCCAGGCTGGCACGATCTTTACGCGACCCAGGTCATCAACTCGTTGCTGGGTGGCGGCTGGATGGAGAGCGTCAAGTCCGCCCTGCTTTCGATCGGAATCATCTCGCCGGCCAGCGCGCCCGTGTTGTCGCTGCCCGGAAATCTCCAGTTCGAGGCGCCTGGCCCCACCGGGCGTCTGGTGTCCTTCACCGCGACGGCCACGTCGGTCGTGCACGGTCACGAGGGCACCAGCGTGGCGGTGAGCTGTCTCCCGATGTCGGGCTCCACCTTCGCGATCGGCGACACCTCCGTGCACTGCACGGCCACGGATCCGACCCCGGGTGGTGGCACCGCCGTGGGTTCGTTCCGGGTTCGGATCGTCGACGGCCCCCCCGTCATCACCTACCCGGTCGGCGGCGTCATCGCAGAAGCGACGGACGCGCTTGGTGCGATGGTCAGCTTCACCGTGACCGCGGACGACGCGGTCAGCGGGCCCTCGAACGTCACGTGTCATCCCGCCTCGGGTTCGTTCTTCCAGCTCGATAACAGCACGACCGTACAGTGCGAAGCGACCGACGGCGCCGGCAATACCACGCCGGCAAGTTTCACCGTCAATGTCGTGGACACGACGGCGCCCTCGATAGTGGCGCCGGCTGACATCACCGTGCCGGCCACCGGACCGGCCGGGAGGGTGGTGACGTTCGCACCGGCGGTCCATGATCTGGTCGACGGCACCAATGTCGCCGTGGTGTGCAGCCCGGCGTCGGGTTCGCCGTTTTCGGCGGGAACAACCACAACGGTCTTTTGCACCGCCACGGACCATCACGACAACCATTCGCCCCCGGTTTCGTTCCACGTGACGGTCCTGCCGTTGAACACGCCACCCGTGGTCACGGTCCCCGCCCCCATCGTGCGCGAAGCGACCGGGCTCCAGGGCGCGGTGGTCACCTTCGTGGCGACCGCGACCGACGCGCAGGACGGTCCCCTCAACCCGAACTGTGTACCGGCGTCGGGAACAATGTTCCCGATTGCAACGACAACGGTGACGTGCACGGCGACCGACAGCCAGCACGCCACCAGCCCCCCGGCGTCGTTCACCGTCAAGGTGCAGGACACCTTGCCACCGGTGTTCAGCAACGTGCCCAGCACAATCACCGCCTTCGCGACCAGCACGGCAGGGGCGACGGTGACCTTCGTGAAGCCTACCGCCACTGACGCTGTTGACGGCCTGTGCACCGTCACTTGCGACAAGCTGCCTGGCGCCCAATTCCCGGCGAAGAAGACCGTTGTGACCTGCACGGCGTCTGATTCGCGGGGCCATAGCGCGCCCCCCGCGACGTTCACGGTTTGGGTCAAGTACCAGGCTCCAACTGACGGCACGTTCTTCCTGTTCCCCATCCGAGCCAATGGCAGCTCGATCTTCCGGGTCGGCCGCCCGGTGCCGGCGCGCTTCAGGCTCACGGGGGTCAGCGCGGGCATCACCAACCTCAACGCAAAATTGATCGTCACGAAGATCTCGAACAATATTCAAGGAACCACCGAGGACCTGAGCGACGAGACCGTCGCGGACACCGACTTCATCTTCAAGTACCGCCCGATACTGAAGTGGTACGCGTACCGCTGGAAGACCACTGGCCAGACGCAAGGGACCTATCAACTGAAGGCTGATCTCGGCGACGAGGTTGTGCACCAGATCAACATCTCCCTCAAGGGGACACCATGAGGTGGGTCGCTCATCGACGGGAACGATCTCTTCGGATCTGACCGATCTCGACGACGAGATTGGTCGGCAAGTCAACGTTTCGCTTCGCTGGGCGAGGTAGGGGGAGGACGAGGATGGTTATTGATTTCACAAGGGGGGATCCGCGCGCCCGGTTGCTTCGGCCGCGGTTCCTGGCGCTGCCGATGATGGCACTTCTGCTTTTTCTGCCTGAACCGGGGTGCGTGTCCCGGGATACGCGCAAAGAACCGATCGCAAGCCAGCGGTCGGCGCTGGGACCCACGCCAGTCTTCGGTCGCGCGACGAAGGTTTCCGGGGGCTACTCACATATCTGCGCCCTTACAAATGGCGGCGGGGTCGTCTGCTGGGGCTGGGGCGGCGCCGCGCAACTCGGAAATGGGAGCTCGACCAACGCCACGGTG
>DASRQT010000349.1:0-5181 GCA_035696485.1 Polyangia bacterium
GCCCGCCGGCGCGATGGAAGAACCGGCCGTCACCACCAACGACGACAACGGCGACAAGCCCAGCGATCCCTTGCGCCAGCCCGACCCGCGCCCGTATCCCTTCCCGGAGCCGGCAATCCGCGAGGAATAGCTACGGGTGGTCAGGGTGGAGGTAGTGGCGTTTGACGGTGCGCTCGCGGACCAGGCTGCGGTTCTCGAACAGTTTGACTAACACCACGCCCGCGCCGAAGCCGCCGATATGGGCCCAGAAGGCCACGCCGGCGGAGGCTTCTCGCACGGATGACAGCTGCGGCAGCCCCGAGACGACCTGCCAGAAGATCCACCACAGCAGCATCAGGTACGCGGGGATCGGGATGATCTTGATGAAGATGATGAAGATGAAGAGGACGTTGACGCGCACGCGCGGGTACAGGATCAGATAGGCGCCCAGCACGCCGGCGATCGCGCCCGAGGCGCCGACCATCGGAACGGTGGCCGCCGGGTTGACGGCGACCTGCGCCGCCGCCGCCGCCAGCCCGCACAGGAGGTAAAAGATCAGGAACCGAAAGCGGCCCATGCTGTCCTCGACGTTGTTGCCGAAGACCCACAAGAACATCCCATTGCCCAGCAGGTGGCCCCAGCCGCCGTGCAGGAACATATGCGTTAGCGGCGTGAGATAGTTGATGGGGTCGGCGTCGACGGTGCAGGCCAGGCCCTCGCCGAGTTGCATGGCCGCCCCCACCTGCGCCCGTCCGGTGAGCTCTCCCGGGACGAGGCCGTAGTTGCAGACGGTGGCCGCCAGCGCGTAGGGATCGAGGCCGGCGCCCTGCACGAAGATCCAGACTGCCGCCATGGCCAGCAGCAGCGCGATGGTCACGATCGGCGTGCGCATCGTCGGGTTGTCGTCGCTGATCGGGATCATGCGGCCGCTGCATTCTGGGTCCCCGCCGCGGTGGGGGCAATACCCCGTCGGAGGCACTCCTTGATGTGATGGCCCTGGTCCCGTGAACCGTGTTAGAACCCCGCACTATCTGGAGAGGTGGCCGAGAGGCCGAAGGCGGCGGTTTGCTAAACCGTTATACGGACCAAAATCTGTATCGAGGGTTCGAATCCCTCCCTCTCCGCGACGCTCGCTTCGCTCGCTCGCGGGAGGGTTAGACCCTCCCGCGGGCCAAGATCTGACAGGGTCCGGCTCGATTCCGCTCGCGAACCCCGGTCTCCCTCGCTGCCCGCGGCAAAGCCGCGCTTCGCTCGCAATACCGAAGTAAGTAGGATCCAGTGAACCCTCCGCCCGCTCGCGGGAGAGGACCTGGGAGAGGGGAAACCTTGCGTGGTAGTGTCTCGCGCGTAGCCCGGAGGAGTGGCCGAGTGGTCGAAGGCGACGGTCTTGAAAACCGTAGCGCGAAAGCGCCTAGGGTTCGAATCCCTACTCCTCCTCCCCGCGGCGTGAGGGAGGTCAGAATGTCTTGACGGCCTTGCGGCGTCACGGCATACGTGTGGACCACACGCGGCCATAGCTCAGCTGGATAGAGCATCGGTCTACGGAACCGAGGGTCGGGAGTTCGAATCTCTCTGGCCGCGCAGACTCACCGCGTCACGCTGGCCGGCCTCATTCGGTGCTGGCCTGACGCAGCCCTTAAGCGGGCGTCCCGATTAGCCGATCTAGGCATCATGGGACGGTTTCCGGGGGGCGACCTCCGCTTTACGCGCTTGCGCGCCGTGGCTGCTTGCCCGCGGCGTGACAGGCGACGGGCGGGCGCATGAAGCCCGAGCTGGACGAGATCGTCACCGAGTTCCTGGCCGAGGCCCGCGAGAACCTCGACCTGCTGGACGGCGAGCTGCTGGCGCTGGAAGGTAGCGCCGCCACGCCCCAGACCCTGGCCAGCGTGTTTCGCCGGGTGCACACCATCAAAGGGGCGTGCGGCTTCATTGGCTTCCCCCGGTTGGAGTCGGTGGCGCACGTGGCGGAAAACCTGCTGTCGAAGTTGCGCGACGGCGAGCTGCGGCCGACGCCCGACATGGTGACCACGCTCCTGGAGATGGCCGACACGATGCGCGGGATCCTGGGACGCATCGAAACCGGCGGTGACGAGGGCGAGGGCGACCACACCAGCCTGATTGAACGCCTGACCCGGCTGCAAACCAAGAGCGCCGCGCCCGCGCCACCGGCGGAGGCGGCGCCGCCGGCCGCGGCCCCGGTGGCACCACCAGCGCCGCCACCCCCAGCGACGGACCCGGAAGAGCCTCCGGTCACGGCGGCCGCGGACGGTTTCGTGCGCGTCGACGTCGCGCTGCTGGACAAGCTGATGAACCTGGTCGGCGAGCTGGTCCTGACGCGCAACCAGGTCCTGGAGGTGGCGCCGCGGGTGGCGGACGAGACCTTCGCCGCGACGTCGCAGCGCTTGAGCCATATCACGACAGAGCTGCAATCCAGCGTGATGAAGACGCGCATGTTGCCAATTGCAACACTGTTCGACAAGTTGCCGCGGGTCGTGCGTGATCTGGCACGCGTCTGCGGCAAACAGGTTCGGTTGCTGGCCGAGGGGCGCGACACCGAGCTGGACAAGGCGATCATCGAAGCCGTCAAGGATCCGCTGACGCACCTGATCCGCAACTGCGTCGATCACGGCGTCGAACCGGCCGCCGATCGCCTGAGCCAGGGAAAGACGGCCGAGGGGCGCGTCTTGATTCGCGCGTACCACGGCAGCGGTCAAATGAACATCGAGATCTCCGACGACGGCCGCGGGATCAACCTCAAGGCGATCAAGACCAAGGCCATCGATCGCGGCCTCATCACCGTCGAGGAAGCGGCCCGGATGAGCGATCGCGATCTGCAGGCGCTGATCTTCCTGCCCGGGTTCTCGACCGCCGTGCAGGTCAGCAACGTCTCGGGTCGCGGCGTCGGGATGGACGTGGTCAAGACCAATATCGAAAAGATCGGCGGCATCGTCGAGGTCGAGAGCCGTGTCGGGGCCGGGACGACCTTTCGCATCAAGATCCCGCTGACCCTGGCCATCATCCCGGCGCTGATCGTCGTCAGCGACGGAGAATCGTTCGCGATACCGCAAGCAAATCTGCTGGAGCTGGTGCGCCTCGAGGGTGAACGAGCGACGTCGGGCGTCGAGCTGATTCAGGGGGTCGCGGTCCATCGCCTGCGCGGCGATCTGCTGCCGCTGGTGTATCTCGGCCGCGAGCTCGGTCTCGGGGGACCTGCTTCTGGCGGTGATATCGCGCCCGCGGCCGTCAACATCGTCGTCCTGCAGGCGGAGAGCCAGCGTTTTGGACTGGTGGTCGACCGCATTGCCGATGCCGAGGAGATCGTTGTCAAACCCCTGGCGCCCGAGTTGAAAGCTTCGGGCGTCTTCGCCGGCGCGACCATCCGGGGAGACGGGCGGGTGGCGCTGATCCTGGACGTCCTGGGCATCGCCAAGCGGGCCAACGTCATCTCGGATGTGCAGCGGCGGAGCAAGGTCAGGGACACGCAAGCGCCGCACGCGGACGGACCCGGGCCACAGTCGTTGCTGCTGTTCATCACGCGGGACGGACGGAGGATGGTCATCCCGCTGTCAAGCGTCGCTCGCCTGGAGGAGTTCGCGCCGTCGCGGCTGGAAGCCGTGGCCGGGCGCCCCATGGTGCAGTACCGCGGTTACATCTTGCCCCTGCTCGACATCGCCGATCTGCTCGCCGGGGTAACACCTGCGGCGGCGTCCTGGCCCGGGCCGGCCGGGAGCCGCGACTCGAACACGACCGTCCCCGTGGTCGTCTACAACGACGAGCACCGGCGGGTTGGCTTGATGGTTGGCCAGATCGTCGACGTGGTGGAGGAGATTCTGCCGGTGACCGCTAGCGCAGGCCCGGGGGCGATAACCGGGTGCGCCGTCATTGCGCAGAAGCTGACCGAGGTCCTGGACCTCCGCCGCCTCATCCGCTCGGCGCCGGCGAACCTGTTTGTCAGCGACGGCCCCGGCGGCGACGCCGTTGGTTTGCGGGTGATCGCATGAGTATGCCATCCGAGCCGCAGCACCTCTGCACGTTCACGGTCGGCGACTACTGGTTCGGCGTGGCCGTCGATGGCGTGCAGGAGGTGGTGCGCCACCATGCGATTACACGGGTGCCGCTCTCGTCCCCGATGGTGTCCGGCCTCATGAACCTGCGCGGGCAGATCGTCATGGTGATTGATCTTCGTCGCTGTCTGGGCCTGCCCGCGGCGAACGGTCGCGTTCCTTCCATGAACGTCGTCCTGCGACGCCACGGGGGCCCGGTAAGCCTGCTGGTCGACGCCATCGGTGACGTGCGGCAGGCCGACCCCGCGCTCTTCGAATTGCCCCCGGACACGCTGCGCGAGCCGGCCCGCGCCCTGATCCAGGGTGTCTACAAGCTCAGCAACCGACTGCTCATCGTGCTGGACGCCGATCGAGCCATCGCGACCGCGGCTTTGGAACGAAAAACGGAAGAAAGGACATCGTGATGAGGAACCTCAAGTTGAGTCACCGCCTGATGGGCGGCTTCGGTCTGCTGCTCATCGGTGTGGCGGTGCTGGGGGTCCTTTCGCTCAAGGGCCTCAATCAGCTGGATGACCAGGCCTACAGCCTCAACCCCGCGAACGCCGAGGTGGTGGGCAAGACCATCGCCCACACCGTCTCTGGCGTCATCATGAACATCTGGGTCACGATTCTGGGCGCCATCGTGTGCGGATTCGCGGCCGCGATGCTCATCAGCCGGTCGGTCACGGGCCCGGTGTCGTCGCTGCTGCGGCACGTGGCGCGCGTGCGCCAGGGCGATCTGGATTCGCGCTGCGACTATCAGGGCCACGACGAGATTGGCCAGCTGGTCGTAGAAATGAACCGTATGACGGAGGCGCTGAAAACCGCGCGCGACAACGACCGCGCCCACGTCGAGGGGACGCAGCGCGAAAATCAGGCGCTACAGCACAAGGTGGACGCCTTGCTGCGGGTGGTGCAGGAGGTCGGGGCCGGCGATCTCACCCAGTTCGTCAGCATCCAGGGCGACGACGCCATCGGCCAGATGGGGGAGGGGCTGCAGCACCTGATCGAGGACCTCAACAAGAACATGGCGTCCATTGCCCGCACCGCGCAGGCGCTGGCGGCGTCGTCCGAGGAGATGACCGCCTGGTCACAGCAGATGGCCGCCAACTCGGAGGAGACGTCGGCGCAGGCCGAGACCGTGTCGGCGGCCGCGGAG
>DASRQT010000350.1:0-24642 GCA_035696485.1 Polyangia bacterium
CAACTCGGGAATCACCATCTCCGAGGAAGCATCGCGATTCATCTTCATCTGGCTGACCTTCCTGGGCTCGATCATCGCGATGAAGGGCAAGGCGCACATCGGCGTCGACACGCTGATCAAACACCTGCCGAAGCTGGGCAAGCAGATCTGCGCGATTCTCAGCGATTTGCTCATCCTCGCTTGCTGCGTCTTCTTCTTTATCGGGTCGTGGAAACAGACCGTCATCAACCTCAAGGTCGCCGCCCCGGTGACCGAGTGGCCGATGGCAGTCATCTACAGCGTCGGATTGATCAACAGCAGCCTGATCGGCATCTACGTCCTGACCAACTTGATCCAGGTGCTGCGCGGAAAGGTGAAGGAGGAGGATCTCATCGCCGTCGTCGAGACCGAGGAGATCGCGAACCTGGACCCGCGCCACAGCGAAAAAATTCACTAGTCCGCCGAACCCGCTGGAGACCATCCCATGACAGTTGCTGTGTTCCTGTTCTCACTGCTCGGCGCGATGGCGCTGGGTATGCCCATCGCGTTCGCTCTGGTCGTGTGCGGCGCCTGCATGATGCTCTTCATGGGCAACTTCGATTCGCAGATCATCGCCCAGAACATGATCAACGGCGCCGACAGCTTCTCGCTGATGGCGATCCCGTTCTTCATGCTGTCCGGCCAGTTGATGGAGGCCGGCGGCATCTCCAAGCGCATCGTCGACTTCGCGGCGTCGATCGTCGGCCACTTCCGTGGCGGGCTGGGCTACGTCGCGGTCTTCGCCGCCATCATCCTCGCCAGCGTCTCGGGGTCGGCGATCGCGGACACCGCCGCGCTGGCGTCGCTGCTGCTGCCGCTGATGAAGCAGTACGGCTACAACCCGGAGCGCTCCGGTGGTCTCATCGCGTCGGCGGGCATCATCGCGCCCATGCTTCCGCCCAGCCTTGCCTTCATCGTCTTCGGCGTCACGGCCAACCTGTCGATCACGAAGCTGTTCATGGCCGGCGTCGTCCCCGGCCTGATGATGGGCATCGCCCTGGTGTTCACCTGGTGGATGGTGTGCCGTCGCGAAAACCTGCCGGTGCGCAAGCGCGCCACCATGCGCGAGGTCTGGGTGGCCTTCCGACGGGCGACCTGGGCTCTGTTGATGCCGATCATCATCGTCGGCGGCTTGAAGTTCGGCATCTTCACGCCCGCCGAGACCGGCGCCGTGGTCGCCTTCGTGGCGCTGGTGGTCGGCATGTTCGTCTACCGCGAGCTCAAACCGTCGATGCTGTACGGCATCGCGCTGCGCGCGGCCAAGAGCACGGCGGTCATCATGTTCCTGGTCGCGGCCGCCCTGGTCTCGTCGTGGCTCATCACCGTCGCCGATGTCGCAAGCGACGTCGTCACGCTGTTGCAGCCGCTGCTGGGAAGCAAGCTGCTCTTGATGCTGGCCATCACGGTGCTGGTCATCGCGGTCGGCACCGCGATGGACCTGGTGCCCACGGTCCTGATCCTGACCCCGATCCTCATGCCGCTGATCTTGAAGGCGGGGATCGATCCGGTTTACTTCGGCGTCGTGTTCATCATGAACAACGCCATCGGGCTGATAACACCGCCGGTGGGTACGGTGCTGAACGTGGTGTGCGGGACCGGGAACTTGAGCATGGACGACCTGATGAAGGGGGTCTGGCCGTTCCTGGTGGCCGAGACCATCGTGCTGTTCATTCTGGTGCTCTTCCCCGATCTGGTCCTGATCCCGATGCGCTTCCTTCTCTAGCCGATGTCGTAAGATACGCGGCGTGCGATGTCCCGCCTGGGCGCTGGTGGCGCTGACCGTCACACCGACGTTTTTCACGACGTCGGCCCATGCCGTCGATCCGTTCGAGGTCCAGGTCTACGAGGGGGACATCAACGACCCTCTGCAGGCCGGCGTCGAGCTGCACAGCAACTTCACGGTTGTCGGCCGCAGCGATCCGGCGTTCATGGGCGAGGTGGTGCCCGACGGCCTGCTTCGCGTCACGCTGGAGCCGTCGATGGGCATCCTGAGCTGGTGGGAGATCGGCGTTTATCTTCAAACCGCGTTCCAGCCCAGCGAACCCGACGGCCACTTTGCCGGGTTCAAGCTGCGCAGCAAGTTCATCGTGCCCAGGCAGCGGACGGGCGAATTCATCCTGGGCCTCAACATCGAAGTGGGACGGGGGGTGGCCGCGCTGGGCACCGCCGACTGGGACACGGAGGTGCGGCCGATCATCGCCTGGCTACGCGGGCGCTGGATCCTGGCCGTCAACCCCATCATCGGGTGGGCGCTGACCGGCGACCGCCACGTGGCCCCGCACCTGGAGCCGGCGTTCAAGGTTCGGGTCGCCGCCGCCCAGCACGTGGGCCTTGGCGTCGAGTACTACGCGGACTTCGGCGTTCTGTCCGCGCTGCCGGCCGCAGACCGCCAGGAGCACGTCATGTACGTGATCGGTGATCTCCTGAACGGGCCCATCGAGCTCAACATCGGCGTCGGCCGCGGCCTGACCGGCGCCACCGACGCGTGGACCATCAAGACCATCATCGGCCACGCGTTCTAGAAATCCGGAGTCTACGGACCGAGGCGCGTGGTGGAGATGGCGGCGTCGTCCACGTACATCGTGCAGCGGGACGGGTCCATGCCGTTGCTGTCGCTGCCGATCCCCCAGTAGAGATTGTCGCTGGGGGCTGCGCCCAGGTTGGTCACGTCGAGAACCTGATCTCCGTCGAGCCACACGGTGACGTGACCGTTGCGCCCGGTTTCGTAGGCGAAATAGGCCTCGATGTGAAACCACTGGCCGATGGGATAGGTCTTGCGCGGCAACGCGTTGGTTTGGTGACTGCCGGGTTCGTCGTAGAAATAGATGCTCTGCTTGTCCAGGTTGACGTCCCAGAGGCCGTGCCGGGTGGTGGAGACTCCAGCATCCCCTTGATAGAAGAAATACAGGACCGTCCAGTACCGGTTGGGGGCGTGGGTCTCTGCGATGAAAAACCAGGCGCTGTAATACGCCGGGCCCGGCTCGACGCGGCGGTAGAACTCGGCCATGTGGTCTTGCCCGTCGGTGGTGTCGAACCCGATCTTGAGGGCGCGCGTCCCGGTATGGGCCCGGTCCTCGGCCACTGACGTCGTCACCAGCCTCGTGAAGGTGCCGCCGATCGCCGGACCGCCCTGATTCAGATCGGAGAAATCGCCGCTCTCGAATCCGCTTGACCACAAGATCGACGACGCGGCCCCATCCGGCAGGGGCGGCGCCGCATCGGGCGCGGGCGGCGTGGTCACATCCTGCAAAGGCAAGGGCGCGTCGATGGCACCGTCCCGGGCGCCGATGTCCACATACTGATTGCACCCGGCCAGCGCCCCCGCGCTGGCCAGGCCCAGTGCGAAAAGGCGGCCGGCCGACATCAGCGCGGCTTCGTTCGTAGCACTTGTTCGACGCGATCTCGAAAACGCCCGCCCGGGAAACGCGCCAGATAGGCACGCGCCAGGCCAGCGGCGCGGTCACTGCCCATCAGCGTCGCGGCTTCAAGCGACAGCACCAGCGCCTCTTCCTGCAATTCGCCGTTGGGGTACTTGGTTCGATATTCCGTGAGAAGGCGCTCGGTCCGCGCCAGATCGCCGGCGCGCCGCGCCTGCATCGCCTCGATCATGAGGCCGGCCCCGGGGCCCGTCGGCACCAACGCCGGGCCGCCCGCGATCATCGACGGCTGCGGCGGAACAGGTGATCGCTCGGCCACACCACGCCGTTTGGCGTCCGGTCGGTGATCGCGCCGTTCCACCGTCGCTGGCGTCGGTTGAATCGGCGCCTGGATGGCGGCCGGTTCGGTGCCCGGCGGTTGCGACGGTTCCAGCTTGGCGCGCGCGACCGTCCTTGGTCGCGGTGTCGGGCGCGGCCTGGCAGGCGTCTCGCTGCTGACCAACCGCGCGACCTGCTGGCGCGCGTACGTCCAACCGCCACCCGCCATCGCCGCCGCTGCCCCCACGCTGGCAAGCAGGATCGCAACCACGATCGCGGGCCGCGAGAACGGCGCCAGCGACCGCGAACGGGACGAGCCAAGCTTGAGACGAACCCGACGCTGCCGCTGCACATCCTCGGCAAGCGGGCTGATGGCGCGAATCAGGCTGGCCGCCGTTCGCGACCGCGGATCATTCTCGTTGACCTCATCGCGTAGTCGTCTCACGGCAGCTTCCCCTCGGCGCGCGCGCTGTCGCAGAGCTCGAAGAAACGCTTTCGGGCGTGGTGCAGGCGCGTCCAAACGGTGTTCACCGGAATCCCCTCCAGCGCCGCGATCTCGTCGCCGCTGTAACCCTCGATCTCGAATAGAACGAAGGTGGTTCGCAGGGTCTGGCTCATCTTGTTCAACGTTTCTGCCACGAACCGCTCAACCTCGCGGCGCTGTAGAGCTTCACCGGGATCGGCGATGGGCTGGACCTGCGGCGGAAGGTGGTCGTCCGTCGCAACCTCATCCGACTCGGGCCGGAGAAACAGGCGCCGCATCCAGGCGCGTCGCCGGTAGTCGCGCACCTCGTTCCTGGCGATGCTGTAAAGCCAGGCGGCGAGATTCTTGCCGTCGAATCGGCCGAGTTTTCGCCGAACGACGAGAAAAACTTCCTGCGTGAGATCGTCAAGGTCAGCATCAAGTCCGCCGAGGGCTCGCAGCCAGCGCGATACATCGTGAAACCGCTGTTCGTAGATTTGTTCAAATGATGGGACGCTTGCTGCACCGTCCGATGCCGGAGCACCAGCGGCTGCGAATCTCTCGATCGCCAAAATCACCTTGTTAACGGGGGCAGCCATGCAAAACCTTCAATGGATCCGGAAAGTCACGCCTACCTGGGCGCCCAGCCAGAGCCTGGGAGTGTTTCCGACCTCACCAACGCCAACGACCCGCAAAGTATAGGGGCGCGGCATCATCACAGCATACGAGCCGGCGAAGACGCCGACGCGGTTGGCCAGCCACCAGCGCGCCAGCGCGGCGCCGCGCGCCCCGATCTCGGCGCGCCAACCGCCTGCTGACAAAGGCAAATTCGCCCCTTCCAGACGGACGGGCGCGACCACCAGCGACGCCTCGGCGCCGGCGTCCCAGATATCCCCCGACCGCATGACGCGGACGCCTAGGTCCAGCGGCAGCCACAACGCCCGCGCATCCGCCTGCGGGTAGTGAATCTCCGTCGATGACCAGACGGCCGCGCCCAGCGACAGGCTGACGGTCTTTCCCCAGCGCAGCCGGCCGCCGCCACCCAGCGCCAGCGGAACGTTGCGCGTGCTGGCGCCAGGCGCCACTTGCAATACCGGTCCCAGCTCGAGATCGAACCTCGACGGCGGCGCACCGCTGGCCGGTGGCGGCGCAGGGGGCGGCGCCTCGGCCGGCGGCGACGGAAACCTGGGTGGATCGAGGGCGATGGCGATGAACACCGCCGCCATCTGCGCGCGTTCGGCGCAGCGACCAGCCGGATCGTCGAAGTAGCGCCGAAATTCCGACAGCGTGACGACGAAGCCGCCCGGCTGCTCCTGCACAACGGCGTCTCCTTCGCTGGCCAGATCAACCGCGGTCGTGACGGTGATGGCGGGAAAAAGCCGGCGGAGCTCCTGCGTCACGATCAGGCCCGAGGGGCAGTTTCCCGCTGCCACGACCCGCAGGTTGCGCGCCGGCTCCGCGCGTCCCGCCTGTGGCAAAGGCAAAAGCAGCAGCAACCATGCGAGGGGGTAAAACCCGACGCGGCCTGAGGGTCTTGCGAACCTGACGACCATCTTCACGTCTCGAACGTGACTCCGTTCTGCGCGCCGACGCGGCAACGCGCGGCCCACCTTAGCAGCAGCAAATGCGTGGGCACCATGGCCGTTTCTGCTCGCAAGCGCCAAAAAAATGGCGCTAAAAAACGTTTTTCTCCGCGGTAGTGAAGGTTTTCCCGGGCTGCCGCCGTTTACCTGTGGCAGCGTGAAACGTAGGCGGCGCGGGAGTTGGGGGTGGCAGCAGGACCGCAACAGAAGGACCACCAACATGCGGAGCAATGCAGGCAGTAAGGCGCTGGCCGTTCTCGTGTTTGTCGGCGCCGGCTGCGTCGGCAACATCGGCGGACCCGGCGTGCCGGTGGGTTCGGGACCGGGCCTACCCGGAAACGGCGGCAACGGCGTCGGCGGCAGTAGTGGTGGCGGGGGCGTCGGCGGTATCGGAACCACCCCGGGCGATCCCAACGCGGCCGGTCCCATGCCGCTGCGGCGGCTGACCCGCAGCGAATACAACAACACCGTCCGCGACCTGCTGGGCGACACCAGCAACCCCGCCAACGCGTTTCCGCTGGACCGCGACCCGGAGTTTCTCTACCCGCGGGCGGGCCTGGCGTCACTGCAGGACGTCGACACCATAAAGGACGCCGCCAAGGCCATGGGCAAAGTCGCCGAGGCCAAGGCCACCACGCTGGCCCCCTGCCCCGGCGGCATGGCGGAGGACGCCTGCGCGCGCGCCTTCGTGACGTCGTTCGGCCTTCGCACTTACCGCCGCCCGGTGGCGACCGACGAATCCGACCGGCTGATGGCGCTGTACACAGTCGGGCGCACAACGCTGGCGCTCAATTACGCCGGCGCCGTCGGGTTGCTGGTCGAAGGGATGCTGCAATCGCCCGCCTTCCTCTACCACTGGGAGCTGGGCAACAACCTGCCGATCTTAGAGGGCAGCGTGATCAAGCTCGGGCCTTACGAAAACGCGTCACGCCTGTCGTACTTCATCTTCAGCTCGATGCCCGATCAGGCCCTGTTTGATGCGGCGGCCGCCAACAAGCTGGGGACCCAGGCCGAGCTCGAGGCGCAGGCGAAACGCATGCTGGCCGATCCGAAGGCGATCGAGACCGTCGCCGCCTTCGCGGAGCAGTGGTTGAACCTGGATCAGGTGGCGGACAGGCCCAAGGATCCGGCGGTCTATCCCGAGTTCGTCGACGGTCTCAAGACCGCCATGAGCGCCGAGACGCGCGCGTTCGTCACCACCGTCATGAAGGGGGACCAGCGTTTGTCGTCGCTGCTTACCGCTAACAGCGCCGCCATCAACCAGCCGCTGGCCGCGGTCTACGGCGTCAGCGGAATCTCGGGCGCCGCCGCGACCACCACGACGCTCAACCCGGCCGAGCGCTCGGGGCTGCTGACGCGGGCCAGCTTTCTGACCGTCACCGGCGCCACCGACGGTTCCAACCCGGTCAAACGCGGACGTCGGATCTACGAACGCCTGCTGTGCAACGTGCTGCCGCCGCCGCCCAACGTGGTTCCCACCGTGGCGTCCGCCTCGTCCTCGGCCGGCAAGACCACACGCCAGCGCTTCGAGGACCACGACATGAACCCTTGCTCCTTCGCCTGCCACAGCGTCATGGACAAGCTCGGCTACGCCTTCGAGAACTACGACGGCATCGGCCGCTATCGCACCATGGACAACGGCGGCACCGTCGACGCCAGAGGATCGGTCGAGCTGGACGGCAAGACGGTGTCCTTCAACAACGCCATCGAGCTGAGCAAGAGCCTGGCCGCCAGCCGCAACGTCGCCAGTTGCTTCACGACGCAGTGGTTTCGATTCGCGGTCAAACGGGCGGACACCGACGCGGACATCGCCTCCCTCAACGCCATCCTCGGCAACTTCTCCAGGGCCAGCTCCATCGCCGACCTCATGGTGGGCGTGGCGGCGTCGCGCTCTTTCCGGTATCGGAGTCCCGGCCTGCAGGAGGTGTTGAAATGAACAACGAACGCTATTCACGCCGGGCGCTGCTCAAACGCATGGGGCTTAGCGCGGCCATGCTGCCGCTGATTCACGCCGAGAAGGCGCTCGGCGCCGCCCCCAGCGGGTTTCCCAAGCGGTTCGTCTCGGTCACGCACGGCAACGGCGTCATCGCCAGCTCATTTTACCCAACCGCCAACACCTTGACGCTGGGGCCGACGCTGGCGTCGATGGAGCCGTTCAAGGCGAAGATGATCATGCCGATCGGCCTCGACTACAAGTCGGTGATCGACGACGGTTACAAATACGACGGCCACTTCACCTACTGCGCGACGCTGACCGGCACCCGCGAAAACCGGTCCGAGTCGCGCAAGGCGCTGGCTCCTTCCATCGACCAGATGATGGCCGACGACATCGCCAAGAAGGTTTCGCTCAAGGCGCCGTTGCTCACGCTGGGCATCAAGTCGGTGGGCGACGGCTGTTCCACCTCGTGGCGCGCGTCGGGGCAGCAGAACGCCGCCGAGCTGGATCCGGCGCGGCTGTTCGCCCGGCTGTTCAGCGGCGCCAGCACGCCGCCGGCCATGATGGCGCAGGTCAACCTGCGCGAACAGAGCTTGCTCGATTTCACCGCCAAGGAGCTGACCGCGTTCGGCAGGCGCCTCGGCACCGAGGATCGCATGAAGATCGACGCCCATCTTCAGTCCATCCGGCAACTGGAGATCCAGATCAAGAACAGCGCCACCCCGGGTGGTGGTGGCGTCGCGAACTGCACGGCGCCGACGCTGGCCAACGGCAAGGACGCCAACGGGTTGGCCAAGGACATGTTCAACATCGTCGCCATCGCCCTGCGCTGCGACGTCGCCCGCGTCGTGACCATCACGATGTTCGACGACGGAGGCGGCGACGGAAATTCCTTCCCCTGGGTCGGCGTCAACAAGGACTATCACGCCGTCGCGCACGCCGGCGCCGGGGGAGCCGCCGACAAGATCAAGATCGACTCGTGGATCTATTCCAACGTCGCCAACCTGGCCCAGCAGCTGGACGCGACCATGGAAGGGACGGGAACCGCCCTCGACAACAGTGTCATCGCGACCTTCAGCGACATGGAAGACGGCGCCAGCCATTTCAACGGCAAGATTCCCATCACGCTGACCGGAAGCTGCGGCGGGTATTTCAAGACCGGCAAGGTCTTCCGGTACTCGGGCGTGGCGCACAACAAGCTGCTGACGTCGCTGTGCAACGCCATGGATCTGCCGGTCACCGGGGTCGGGGCGGCCGCTTACGCGGGGAATCTTCCCGAGCTGTCGACGTAGGCCATCCTGACCATGAACAACAGGCATCGTCTTTCGCGCCGGTCGCTGGGGCTGGCTGTCTCTGTTCTTTGCTGCGCAACGTCCGGCGCAATGATCGGTGCAATGTCCGGTGCAATCTCCGGCTGCCAGTCCTCGGAGCCGCCGGCGAACACCGGCAACAAGGACGCGGGCGCAACCGGCGGCGCAAGGGCCGGGGGGGCCGCCGGGTCGTCCAATGGCGGCGCCAGCGGATCAACCGGAACCGGCGGCTCTGCGGGAAATGGCGGCAGCGGCGGCAGCGCGGGCGGCACCGGCGGCGCAACGGCGGGCACCGGCGGGACCGACGCGGGCGGAAACCCCGCCACCGGCGGCGCCGGAGGTTCGCAACCGGCAGCCGACGGCGGCGGCAGTGACGCGCCGCCGCTCAGCAGCCCCGGCTGCACCGGCAGCAAGGCGACGTTCTGCGAGGACTTCGACAAGCAGATCGCCGGCGGAAAGCCCACCGGCACCTTCACGGTGATGGGCAGCGTGGTCGTGGACAGCACCAGGGCCTTCAGCGGAAAGCAGTCCGCGTATATCCACCTCAACAACCCCGGCAGCGACACGACGGCGCAGCTACGCTTTACCGGAGCGCCGCTGTTCCCCGCGCTGGCGGCCGACCTCTTCGGCCGCGCCATGGTCTACATGAACGCGGTTCCCGGCTGTTGCTCCACGTCGAACGGCATTCACTGGGATCTGACCACGGCCAAGGCCGGCGGCACCGAATACACGCTGGGCAGCATGTACGGAAACTTCATGCCGGTCTATCAGCCCGGCGACGATTCGGTCGACACCAAGACCAAATGGCCCGAGAAGAAATGGGTCTGCATCCAGTGGGAGTTCAAGGGCACCGCGAACTATCTCGACGTGAAGGTCGACGGCGTGCGCGCGATGCCGGGGATCCCGGTCACCAAATGGAAGCCGGCGATGTGGAGCTACCTCGATTTCGGTTGGATCAACTTCCAGCCGTCCAGCATCCCGGTCGACATGTGGATCGACGACCTGGCCTTCGGCCCGCAAGAGATCGCCTGTCCGGCTGCCTCCGCGCCCTGACCTCGCGATCACGACCGCCGGGTGTCGCGCGGGCGCGGCTTGCCTTATGATGGCGACCTTCCGATATGCGTCCAACGCCCAGGAGGTCATCCATGCGATCGTCTCTACTCGTAACGTGCGCCGTCGTCTCACCGATGCTGGCCTGGGTCGCAAGCGGTTGCACGATCGCCACCATGGGCTACTCCGGATCATCCGGGGCCGGTCTCGAGATGAACGTCGATCGCCCCGGGTCCGACTTCCGCAACTTTGATCTCCCGCTGCCGCGCCCCGAAGACTGCCGCGACGCCTGCATGGCCGACGCCGGCTGCGTCGCCTTCACGTACGTCAACCCGGGTGTCCAGGGCCCGAGCCCCCGCTGCTGGCTAAAAAACAGCGTGCCTGCATCGCGTTACAGCGATTGTTGCGTTTCCGGCGTCAAGGGACAGGTCGCGACAGCGCAGCCAGCGCCGCAGTGGCAACCCCCGCCACCGCCGCCACCGGTGGCCGCCGGCCAGTTCGAGATGAACACCGACCGTCCCGGCTCGGACATCGCCAACTTCGATCTCGGCGCGCCCGACGCGCAGCTATGTAGAGACGCCTGCGCGCGCGACCCCCGCTGCGTGGCGTTCACTTACGTCAACCCGGGTGTCCAGGGCAACAACCCGCGCTGCTGGCTCAAGAATCCGGCCCCGGCGCCAACACCCAGCAGTTGCTGCGTTTCCGGAGTAAAGGGCGGCACCAGCACCTCGGGTGGCTGGCGCGGCTCGCCGCCGCCGATGGCCGCGACCGGCCTTGAGTTCAACGTCGACCGACCGGGCGCGGACATCGCCAACTTCGATCTCTCGCAGGCGCGACCTGAGCTCTGTCGCGACGCCTGCCTGCGCGACGGCCGCTGCGTCGCCTTCACCTACGTCAACCCGGGCGTCCAGGGCCCCAACGCCCGCTGCTGGCTCAAGAACCCGGCGCCGGCCGCCCGCCCCAGCAACTGCTGCGTGTCCGGAGTCAAATAGTAGCTGGCCGAGCGGGCGCGATTCGGGACAGCGCGGGGTGTGATCGCGCACATCCTACCGTGTTGTCCCGAACGATAGTTTGGCGACGCGATCTGCAATGCGGCTCACGCGCAAAAACATTGTGAGAAAATCGCGAATTTAGGCCTACTTTAGAGGCTCGGGCTGCGTAGGTTGATGGGCGCCCAGGGGCCGGGCAAAGAACACCTTGTCAAAGGCGGAGTCAGCGGTGCAAAGGGATAGACTCGACACGCGCCTGACGACTGTCCGTCACCAGCGTGGCGCCACCTACCCGGTGCTGATCGTCGCGGGCAGCGCCGTAAACGATCGCACGCTTGATGGACCGCGCGTGATCCTGCTGTCCGACTCTCTCGCGCTTGGACGCGGTGATTCGGAGTCGGGCGGCTGGGTGCTGTCGGATCCGGAGGTGTCGAGACGCCACGCGCAGATCACCCAGTCCGACGACGGCTATCGAATCGCCGATCTGGAAAGCACCAACGGGACCTACGTGGATGGAATCCGTATCCGCAGCGCTGCTCGCCTGCGCGACGGGGCGACCATCGGCGTCGGGCCATACGTGTTTGTCTACCGGAACATGTCGAAGGCGGGGCTCGACGCCGTCACCGAAGATCTAGCCGTGCCGTTCGGGCCGGTGTCCACTACCTCCGGGGAGACCGCGACCATCCTGCACAGGATCCGTCTGCTCGCACGCACGCAGCTTGACCTGCTGCTGACCGGCGAGACGGGAGTCGGCAAGGAGATCTACGCGCGCGCGATTCACCGCGAGAGCGGACGCAAGGGTGATCTCATCGCCATCAACTGCGCGGCGCTGCCCGAGACACTGGTGGAGAGCGAGCTGTTCGGTTACGCCAAGGGCGCGCACTCGACCGCCAGTGACTCCAAGACCGGACTTCTCGAGGCCGCCCACGGTGGCACGTTGTTCCTCGACGAGATCGGGGACATGCCGCTTTCCACGCAGACAAAATTGCTGCGGTTTCTGCAGGACCGGCGGTTCATCCCGCTCGGTTGCACGCGCACCCGGCAGGTCGACGTGCGCATCATCGCCGCCACCCGGCGCGGTATCTCGGCCGACGACGGTCGTCAGGGACTGCGCCTGGATCTCGCGGCCCGGTTGGGACCAGAGGCGCTGCGAATTCCCAGCCTGCGCAATCGCATCGAAGACGTCGGCAATCTGGTCTGGTACTTCATGCGATCCGCAGCCAAGAGCTTCAGCAGCGAGGCGTTTGCCGCCCTGTTTCTGCACGATTGGCCGGGCAACATCAGGGAGCTGGAAAAAGCCATCAGCATGGCCGTGGCGCTGAGCGAAGAGAGTGACCGGATCGGACTCGAGCATCTTCCCAACTGTGTCGTGGATCGGGTGCTGCGCGCCGGAGCGGTCGCCGCCAGCGTCTCCGATCCGGAGCCCATGTCACTGTCCGGCTCTCCCAGCCGCGAGGTGCTGGAGAAGCTGCTGCGCGAGAACGGCGGTGACGTCGCGCGCGTCGCCCGACAACTGGGACGACAGCGCACGCTGGTCTGGCGCTGGTTGCGAAAATACGGATGTGAGCCGGCATTGTACCGAGGATGAGGCCGGTCACATCGTGGATCGGCCTTCGCCGCTGATCTTCATGTCGGCCTGATAAGTCCGGCCGTTGAACGCGGTGATTCTCTCTCGCATGTGGATCTCCATCGCACCCAACGTCGCCCGGCGCGCGGCGACCACGAACTTGTTGGCTTCCTCCGCCTCGGGTATTTCCACCCGCGCGCGGCAGTCCTCCCCTTCACAGCGCACGA
This sequence comes from Polyangia bacterium, assembly GCA_035696485.1. Taxonomy (GTDB): domain Bacteria; phylum Myxococcota_A; class Polyangia; order Fen-1088; family Fen-1088; genus DASRQT01. The sequence goes on from DASRQT010000350.1 coordinate 12,839, forward strand.
ATGCGATCTTTGCCGCCGAGTGCTGGGCGGTTATGGTCTCCAGCTTCTGTCGCAGGGCGCTTTCGTGCGGGTTCGGTTCGGAACGCACCCCCTCCTCCACCACGATTGGCCGCTGCTGCTGATTTTCCGGCGCCGCGTTCTCGGATAGCGAGGTCGGGGGGGCGGATAACTCTTCGTCAGGCCGCGCCGGCGCGGGTGCGGGTGGCGGCTGCGCCACCGTCTCCGCTGCCGTCTCTGTCATTGGCGGCGGCTGCCACGCCGCGCGACGAGGGGTCGTCGCGCGGTTGCCAGAGCGCGCACCACGGTTGGAGGTGGGCCTGGCCGTCCACTGGGGGCCGGTTAGCCACACCACTGATCCGAATAGCAGCGAAGCTGCCGCCGCGATCAGCAGCAGGAATTTCCGTGGTGCGCGCGCCATCGTGGTCCTCTAGTTCGCGGCCGGCACGACGAACAGGACCAGGTTGTCCAGGAAGGCCACGAGATCCTTCTTCTGCGCCGGGGTGAACGCCGCAAATTGATCGCGGCTGGCCTGCGCCTCCCCGCCGTGCTCGAGGATGGCTTCCGTCAGCGTCGTCGCGCGTCCGTCGTGCAGGTAAGGCGAGGTTGAACCGACGCCCCAGAGGTTCTCGGTCAGCCAGGTCGAAGCGCCTGAGCCAATTTCGTCGACCTGCTCGGCCAGCCGCGGTCCCATCTCGTGCCGTTTGAGATCGCCATACAGGCGGACCACGGCGCTCCCGTGGCAGGGTCCAGGCTCGAACGAGCCGAGGCGAAACTCCTTGCCAGTCTTGGGATCCTTGACGCGGTTGTCGGGCTGATCGCGTGTCAGGTCAAAACGGATCGGATGCGCGGGATCGACACCGACCGACAGCGGATTGATGCCCGAGGGGAACAGCTCGTCGCGGAAGTTCGGATTCCCGCTCGGCTCCGCGAAGGTGGCGTGATCGATGGTCAGCGACGGCATGTGGCAGCTGGCGCAACCCGCCGAACCAAACAGGGCGCCGCCGCGCCCGATGGCCGCGTTCTCGGCGTAGGTCAGCGCCGGGATCAGCTTCAGCCTGGCCAGCTCCTGACGCGTCGTGGGTCGCGGCTGCGCGGCGATGTAGACGGCCAGCGCCGATTCGTCGCCGATGCCGAGCTCCTCGGAGACGCCGTCGAAGTCACCATCAACCGTGCCGGCGATCTCCACCGCCTGCATCCCGATCTCGTTGTTGGAGGCGTCGCGATTGAAGTCGCGGACGAAGGCAACCGCACCCTTCCACTGAAAGGGGCGCACCACCACGTCCCGGGCGATACCGCGCAGGCCGGTGATGTCGGCGGTGACGCCAGCCAGACAGTCGACCGGATCGATGAACGGGATGGCGTCCGTTCCTGAACAGTTGTTGGGCGGGGTCGGCCCGGGGTCGGTGCGGGTGATCACCACCGTGCCGAAGTCGACGCCCTTGCTGACCAGCGAAACCGTCGCCGTGCAGCCGACGGCCGTGCAGCCGGCGATGGCGGCCGTCAGCTTGCCGCGCAGCTGCGTCGTCATCTCTTCCGCCAGGACCTGCAGCCCACCCTGGCCGAAGAGGTGCGGCGTGTTGCGCTGGATGAACTCACCGATGACGCCGTTCCTGCGCGGATCGCGGTGGACGTTGGCGGACGCGTCTCCCGCCGCATCGTCGACCGGTCTGTTATGGCAGTGGGCGCACGAGCGCGCGTTGGGCCCGGTCACGCGGGCGGGAGTGTGATTGAACCACTGCGTGGGCCCGCGCAGATCGGAGCGCGGAACGTGCGTGAAACGTTCGCCGTTCCCGACGTTGTTGCCGCTGCCGTCAAGAGCGTTGAACTCGGTGGCGAACAGCGTGTCGCCGGTCTCGAAGGCCAGGTCGAAGGCCTCGGCATTCTTGCCGTGGCTAATCAGATCATTGAACCTCGATTGCGGTGTCTTCGTGAACACCGCCGTATGCACGGAACCGACGAGAGCCAGTTCGCTCAGTGATACAACGCCCCAGGCGCTGACCGAGGTGAGGCCGAAGACGCCGACGGCCAACAAGACCTTTGTCCGCCACGAGATGTTCCGAATCCGGGAGAGAGTGCTTCGTTGTTTATTCACGGTCCGCTCCTTTTCGACGGTTGGGGCTGCGGGGGCCGCACGACGCAAAACCCAAGCCAATCGGCAGGCGCGTGTTATTCAATGTTTACGGAAGCGAAACTGCGTATGAGATACGCGAGCGTATCCTCATGATGGCGATGACCAACCAGGCAAAGACGGTGCAGCGGGTTTATCTGGCGCTGACGCTGCTGTCGACGCTGGCGGCGTCGTTCATCTGGGGAATCAACACGCTGTTTCTCCTGGATGCCGGCCTCAGCAACACCGCCGCCTTCGCCGCCAACGCGTTCTTTACCGTCGGGCAGGTGCTGTTCGAGGTGCCGACCGGCGTCGTGGCGGACATCTGGGGCCGGCGCACGTCTTACCTGCTGGGCGCCGCGACGCTGCTGCTGTCGACGTTGCTCTACCTCGCCATGTGGCAGGCGCGCGCGCCGATGTGGGGCTGGGCGATCGCGTCCATGCTGCTTGGCCTGGGCTTCACCTTCTTCTCGGGAGCGACCGAGGCCTGGCTGGCCGACGCCCTCGCGTTCACCGGCGCCAAGGATGCGCTGGACGCCGTGCTGGCGCGCGGGCAGACCGTGGCCGGCGTCGCCATGCTGACCGGCGCGGTCGGCGGCGGGTTCATCGCCCAGGTCACGAATCTGGGCGTGCCCTACGTCATTCGCTCGCTTCTCCTGGGCTTGACCCTGGCCGTCGCCGCGTTCGCGATGAAGGACCTTGGCTTTGTGCCCGACGCCAGCACCCTGGGCCCGCTGAAAAGGGTTCGCAGCCTGCTGCGCGAATCGTTCGACCACGGCCTGCGAAAGCCGGCGATCCGCTGGTTGATGCTGGCCGCGCCGTTCACGATGGGCGTCGGCTTTTTCGCCTTTTATGCGATGCAACCTTATTTGCTGCAGCTCTATGGCAACCAGCAGGCGTTCGGCATCGCCGGTCTGGCCGCGGCCGCCGTCGCCGGAAGCCAGGTCGTTGCCGGTCTGATTGCCCCGCAGGTACGCCGGCTGTTTTCCCGGCGAACCGACGTGCTGATCCTGTCGACCGCGATCGGCGTCGTCTGTCTGGCCGTGCTGGGATGGACGTCGCACTTCTGGGTGGCGGTCGTTCTGCTGATCACCTGGGCGCTGTCGGGCGCGATATGCATGCCGCTGCGACAGAGTTATCTGAACGGATTGATCCCGTCGGCGCAGCGGGCCACCATCCTGTCGTTCGACAACTTGATGGGCTCGGCGGGCGGTGTCGTGACACAGCCGGCGCTGGGGCGCGTCGCTGACCTGTCCGGCTACCCGGCGGCTTACCTGGCCAGCGCCGTGGTGCAGACCGCCGCGCTGCCTTTTTTGGCCCTGGCGCGGCGGCAGCGGGCGCCATCGGATAGCTTGTCGCGGGGCGGCGACACCTGAGACGTTCTTGTTATCCCGCCAGCAATGAGCAGCTTGGGCCGAGGGAGCACCAAACTGAACGCCGCCGGTCTATTCCAGCTAGTTGCCGTCTCGCTGGTGGTGATGGGACTGGCCCACACCATCACGCGCGAACGGATCACCGAACCGTTGCGAACCCGCCTCGGTGGCAAGGACACGTGGCTTGGGTATCTGGTCTCGTGCCCGTACTGCGTCTCGCACTGGATCGCATTTATCTTGGTCCCTCTTACCGGAACCTATGCCATCGACGTCGTCCCGCAGTGGGGACCGGTCAGCCAGGTTCTGCGCTGGTTTCTTTCGTCGGTCCTGATCGCGGTGGTTGCCGCCTTCTTTCGCGTGATCTTCTATTACGTTGACGAGACGCAGGGCCTCATCAAGCGGCGCCAGCGATTGGTGGATGAAGAGATCCAGAGTGAGAGTGGCTATAACCTCCATAGCTGACCTGACAGCCGCGGCTGTTTGCCACGGCCGGGCATTGCGCCCGTCCGGCCTCGACCTCACGTTCAAGTGACCGGATCGTTGTGCGGGAGCAGACATGATATTTCTTCAAGCCATTTTTTCGGCGATTAGCCGCTCGGCCGGCAAGATCCTGAACGCGATCTTCGGCTGGGCGGTGGTGGCGCTGTTTGGAAGAACGTCGCCTCGCCAGCAGACGATGTTGTCCGCGCTGGTCGGGTTGGCGGCCGCCTGGCCGCTCTTGCTGCTGGGTATCGCACTGCCGAAGGTGGCCGCCTTGGTGGTCGCGTTCGTGCCGCTGTCCAAGAACGTCCCGACCTGGATCGTCCGGTTGGTCTGGATCGGCCTTGCGATTGCCGTTCCCACTGTCGTCGGCGTGGTCGTCGCCGCCAAGGCACCGCCGGGAACACCGCCCGAGACGTTCATCAAACGCGTCCTGCGCGGCTTTCCCATCACGGTCGGCATCGCCGGATCCTTTCTGCTGATGTTCGTGACGGTGCCGGCGCTGCGGTTGGCCTCGATGGCGCGCGGGCGTCAGGACGAACACGTCCCGCTGGTCACCAGCGGCAGCGCTTACGCCGAGGTGGCCAACATGATCGACGCCATCCTGCACCGGCACGGGCTGGGCGCGACCCGCGCGCAGCCATCGTGGTGGCTGGTCGGTCCGGCCTGGATCCTACGGAAGCTGGGCGGAGATGCACTGCGCGGCTTCATGCCACGCCAGCTTGCCTACTGGATTGGCCCCCAGCTGGAGCTGGCGCTCTATCCCAGCGATCTCCTCATTCGCGGCGAGAAGGCGAGGATGGCCTGGGCGCATGGCCTGCTGGCCGAAGGTCTGGCGCGCGGGCCGGGCCTGCAGACGCTGACCCCGGACGCGCAACGGATCGAGCAGCAGATCCGTGAGACCTGGGCGGTGCTGGACCAGGACCTGAAACATCACCGCCATTCGCGCATGCTGCGATCGGTGTTGCGCGACATTGCCGAGGACCTGGGCCGCGTGTCGGTCCCGTACGACGAATGGCAGGTCCTGTACCGCGAGACGATCCAGCTCAGCAGGGCGCTCGAGGGGCAGCCGCAGCTTCTTGACGAGGTGGCCAGGGGTGGCAACCCGGCCGGCGCCAGGACTACCGAGGCAGCGTCACAATCCCACGCGCCCGCGCCGCCTTGACCGGGTAAGCTGCCGCCGATGAAGACCATCCTCGTCACCGGGGCGACAGGCGACATCGGCGGCCATCTACGCCGGGAGCTGGCCGGGCAGTTCGCGCTGCGGCTATCCGATCGGCGGCCGATCCGCGACCTTGGGCCCGGCGAGACCTTCGTGCGCGCCGACCTCACCAAGCTCGGCGATATGGTGAAGGCGACCAGGGGGGTCGACGCCATCGTGCACCTGGGGGGATATTCGGTTGAAGGCCCGTGGGACGTGATCCTCCAGGCCAACATCATCGGCGCCTACAACACGTTCGAGGCGGCCCGCCAAAATGGCGTGAGACGAGTTCTGTTCGCCTCGACCAACCACGTCACCGGGTTTTATCCCCGCGACCAGACCATCGATCATCGGGCGTATCCGAAACCCGACACGCGTTACGGCGTGTCCAAGGTATTTGGCGAGCAGCTGGGCTCGCTGTACGCCGACAAGTACGGCCTCGAGGTGATGTGCCTGCGCATCGGGGGCTTCGCGCCGGCGCCACCCGACCGGCGGCGGCTGTCGATGTGGACCAGCCCGCGCGATCTCGCCCAGCTGGTGCGAATTGGCATCGACCATCCTGATATCCGGTTCGAGATCGTCTACGGCATCTCGGGCAACACGCGAAGGTGGTACGACAACGAAAATGCGCATCGGCTGGGCTACCGGCCGCAGGACGATGCCGAATCGCATGCCGCCGCTGTGCTGGCCCGGGAGGAACCCAAGAGCGATCCCCGCATCGAGCGATACCAGGGCGGCAGCTACGTCACGGCGGAGGCGGTGCCGAACCCGGCCGGGCCGCCACCGTCGGCAAAACGCCCAGCAAAACGCCGGCCACAACGCCCGGCCGCTAGCAAGCCGTCAAGCAAACGGCGGCCGAAACGTTCGCGTCACTGAACCACGCGGATGCAGTAGCCGGCCTCGCAGTTTTCGCTCTCACCGCAGTCCGAATTCATGCGGCAGCCGACCTCCTGGGTCCAGTAGCCAAGGTGGTTGCGCTGCTTGACGTTCTGAAACGGCAACCAGAGCGGGGCCAGCGACGGATCTTTGTCCCCGGCGGAAAGCTTGCGCAGATCCAGCGCCGCCATCCACAGTTGCGGCTCGCCGCCGTCGGGATGCGTGATGTTGTCCTTCAGGATGAACCCGTAGTCGATCTTGCTGTTGAAGGTGATGAACATGATGTTGCCGCCGGCCTGCATGTAGGGCGCGAACTTCGGCCAGGTCGACGTCCTGCCGACGCCCTGGGTGGCGTTGACGAGGTCGTAGATCGTGCCGCCGCTGCGTGACACCAACCGCAGGCGCGAGTCGGCCTGGTTGTAGCTGAGCTTGCCGGCGCCGGCCGGCGCCGACGCAAAGGCGATCCATTTTCCGTCGGGCGACCAGCTCGGGTAATAGTGAAAATCGGCGCCCGACGGCGCCACGATCTGGGCCGGGCCGAAGGCGCCGTTGTTGAACGGGATGACGGCGATCTGACCGGTTTTCACCGCCCATTCGGCGTCGCGCATGTTGGACAGGGTCAGCACGATCTCCTTGCCGTCGGGCGACCATTCGGGGTGATAGCCCTGCATCTCGGCGCCAAGAAATCCCGGCGCGACGGTGCCCATGACGCTGCCGTCGCGCGTGTCACGCAGTTCCAGCCTGGAGGCGTACGATACCAGCGCGCGCGAGCCGTCGGGGTTGAGCGCGATGATCGCGCTGTCGTGCGTGGTGGCGGGAACGAAGCGCGGCATCTCGGGGTTGGCGGTCGGGACCACCATCAGATGCGCCTTGTCGGCATCGTCACCGGCGGAGAAGGCGATGACGTTACCGTCGCGGCTGACCACGTGGCAGCCGGCGCACTTGGTGGGGTTGCTGGGCGATTCGGGGCGGATGAACGGCGTCGCCTTGCTGGCGCCGAACAGCAGCCGATAGGTCCCGCGCAGCCCGACCGACCAGTAGTACAGGCCGCCCTTCACGCCATCGGGGGAAAACCACAGCGTGCGCGCATCCGATGTCGCCACCGGCCCGCCTTGATCGCCGGTACCCGCGACGGTGAAGCTGACCTCGCCGCCCTTGTTCTGCGACGCCAGCGCCAGCCACGCGCCCGGCGGCAGGTCGTAGACACATTCCTCCTGCGCGGGCGGGGTGTCGGTGCCGGGTGGCGTCTTGCAGCGAACGTAGAAGTCGTAGGTCGGGGAGCCGGCTGTGGTTGCCGTGGCGCGGATGCGAAACAGCGTCTGTGACGCGCCCATTCCGCGCCGCCAGTGAAAGGTGATGTCCGGCAGGTTGATGGGATGCATCGACCCGGCCAGGGGATAAGCGAAGGCCGGTTTGTTGACGGGGTTGTTGTCGGCAGGGCCGCCGAAGCTGCCGGCCGGAGACGGCGTCGCGGCGATCGAAGGGTCGCGGAAGCAGGTCGGGCCGCAGTTCCATTCGGGCGGACGCAGGGGCGCCGCCGGCACCGACCCACCGGCGCCGCCGCCTCCCTGTCCGCCGACGCCGCCGCCCGCGCCGCCGGTAGCGAAGCCCCCGGAGGCGCCGCCGGTACCCGCACCTGCCTCACCAACCCCGCCGTCGTCGACGGTACCGACGATCGTCCGGGTGCGCGCGCACGCGGCGACGGCCACCACGGCCACAGCCGCGCAGACGACAACCGCGCGCGACGTCATGGCTAGTCCGAAGGTCCGGCGCCCGACTGACCCAGCGCGCGCCGCGCCTCGGTGGCCACACGCGCGACCTCGGCCCGCCGTTCGCTGCGCGGATAGCGCAGGAGGAAGGCGTCCGCCTCCTTCAGCGCGCGCTTCATGTCGCCCAGATGCGACAGGGTATCGACGATGGAGAGATCGGCCTCGGCGCGCAGCAGGCCGCGCGGATAACGCGACCGATAGCGTTCCCACGCCGCCAGAGCCTTGCGCGGGTCGGCGAGCTGATCGCGGTAGATCCCGCCCAGCTCGTAGAGCGCGTTTTCGGCCAGCGGTCCGCCTCCCCCGGCCAGGCGCTGGTAGATGGCCACCGCGCGCCTGGGATCGGAGGCGGCGCGGGCGGCACGGGCGTCGGCCAGATCCTGATCCGGATCGGGCTCGGTCGCGGGCGATGACGGTCGCGCGTGACCGGCGGCCGCAACCCGGCTGGCGCGCGGCTGCGACCAGCTTTGCCCCGCGAGGACACGCGCGACGGCCAGGTTCTTGCGGTCGCGGATCTCGACCACGCCTTCCTCGACCGCCACGCTGACCTCGCCGCCGTCGACCTTGACCAAGAACCTGGTGCCGACCACAACCACCGTGAAGGTCCCCGCGCGCACCGTGAAGTGCTGCCCGGGCGGTTGTGGCGCCACGGTGAATCCGACGCGGCCGGCGCGCACCTCGGGGGTTCCGTGCTCGTCGACCGCCAGCAGCGAACGGGGCCGGATCTCGACCTCGACGCCGTCGCCCAGCGCCCGCACCAGCCGTTCGCCGCCGCCCGTCTGCACCGTCTGCGTCGGGCTGAGCGCAGGGGGACGAACCAGCGATGCCGCCGCGCCCGCCGGCGGCGGCAGCGGAACCACCTCCGGTCCAGGCAGCCCGGCCGAACCTGCGGGCACCGCCGGGGCCGCGGTTGAAATCTCCGTCGCCGCGGTGGTCGCCGGCTGCAGCGGTCGAGGTTGCACGCGCTGCAGGAAAACCAGCGCCATCACGCCCACCGCCGAGGTGGCCAGCGCGCCCAGGACGAACGCGCGCCGGGTGGCCTGGCGCGCGCGCCGGCCCTCCTGCGGCAGATTCTGCAGCCGCGCCCAGACGCGTCGCTGGCGGACCTCCGACGTTGCCGACGGCGTGGCCTCGTCCAGCGACTGTCGCAGGCGCTGCTTGCCGGGATCGGTTTCGCCGTCCAGCCAGCGTGGTTCCTGGGGATCGCTCATCGGGCCGCCTCCACCATCTTGGCCAGATCGCCGCGGGCGCGATGCAACCGGGTCCAGATGGTGTTCTCCGCGCAGTCGCAGATGCGCGCGATCTCGCCAACCGGCAGCCCTTCGATCTCGAACATCACCAGCGCCAGGCGTCGTTCGGGCGCCAGCCGGTCCAGCATTTTTTGCAGATCATGTCGCCGGCCGGCGGCGCTGTCTGACCAGGCCGGGTTCGGCTGCGTCACGCGCCGCTCGCGCGAGAACAGCGCTGTCATCGCCCGCCGCAGCCGCTGCTTGCGCGCGTACCGGATCGCCTCGCGCGTCGCCAGCCGGTAGATCCAGGTGCCAAGGCGCGATTCGCCGCGAAAGCGCGGCAGGTATCGGTGGATGATGATGAAGATCTCCTGACAGAGATCGTCGGCCTCGGATCCCGAAACCCCCAGCACCGTCACCAGCCGCTCGACGGCCGGGAAGTGCCGGTCGTAAAGCGCGCGCCACGCGCCGGTGTCGCCCGCGACGCAGTGCCGAACAAGATCATGTTCGGTCTGCCCGCCCGGCCGCGGGTCGCCAGCGGCGGGCACGCTCCTTAAGCCGGTGGTGGTCACTGGATTCGGCTATTTTGGGGGCGAAACCGCCCGCGATCTTCCCGAGAAAACACGCGGCCGACGATTGGTTCCGGCGGCCGCGCGTCCACTCGTCGGTTAACCAAACGATTTCAATAGGTTGACTACTCCCACACGATGCTGTCGAGGTAGAAGGTCGCGGGCTTCTTGGTGTCGGTGATGACCCAGGCGAAGGCGCCGACCACGAGACCATAGGTCTGGCCGTTGAGCGGGATCGAATAGCCTTTCCAGGTGGTGGTCAGCATCTCGTGCTGTTCGTTGACCGAAAACGAATCGCCGATGACGCCGGCCTTGAAATTAACCGCCAACCCGTTGCTAGAGGATGTGGCCTGGAACGAGATCCGCTGCGCCCCGGGCGCAACATTCTTGCCGGGCTCGGTCCCCCAGTTGGGCATTGATGAGTTCATGAGCGTGGTCAGGAAGAACACGCCCAGATAGGGAGCTGCGCCACCGTCGGGGTTCGTCAGGCCGCTTGGCGGCGTGTAGATGACCTCGAGGCAGTTGCCCTTGGCGCCAGCCGGGCGATTGGCGCACGGTCCCGCCGACGAAGCCCCCTGCTTGATCAGACCCGGAGCAAAGTAGTTCATGATGATCTGGTCACCGAACCAGCCCTGATTGTTGTAGAGGTCGGTCACTGCCATCGGCAGGCCAATCACTGGCAGCGGTGCGCCGCCGGTCCCGCCAGCGCCACCGGTGCCACCTGTCCCGACCATGCCGCCGCTACCGCCGTCGTCGGTCGCGCTGCCGCCGGTGCCGCCCGAGCCCGACGCGCTGCCACCACTGCCCGACGCGCTGCCACCACTGCCCGACGCGCTGCCGCCCGAGCCCGAGGCGCTGCCGCCCGAGCCCGACGCGCTGCCGTCGGAGCCCGACGCGCTGCCGCCACTGCCGCCGTTCGACCCGCCATCGAAGGAGACGTTGGTGGGTAGGGTGGGTTCGCAACCGTGGGACGTTAACGCCAGCAACGCGAACGCGGACGCCGAAACGGCGCTTTTTCTCAGGTGAGTGTGCATGTGAGCCTCTTTGTTTTGGGTGCCGCCTGGATAGTTTCCCGACGCCCTTAGGGGATGGTCGGGGTAGCAAATCTTCCCGCGCGACGAAATTTCCCGTGCCACGGCGCATACCGGTGCCGGGGTCAACACAGCCGCGGCTTAGTGGACTGCGGGCCGGATTTCAGTCTTGGAAAGCGACGCCCAGCTCGAGCCCGCCGCGGACATAGGCGCGGGCCGTGCGGAAGATGAAGGGCGCCGGTTCCGGCCCCAGCGCGAAATCGTGCGGAAAAAGGCTCACGACCGACAGCGCCTGGACCTTCACGTAGAACCTCGCCCCGAGCGGCAGCAAATACGCGGCGCCCGCTTCAATCACCGGCTCGAAGGCGGTTCCTGGATGCTGACCGGCAATGCCCGTGGTCGAAATCCAGAGCACGTCAACGCCGGCGCCGACGCGCGGCAACAAATAGCCCGGCCCCGCGACCACCCGCACCGCCGCACCCAGTCGCAGCGGCATCGGCAGCAATTGCAGGGTGCCGCTGTCAGTCTGGGGAACCGGCGGCGTGCGCGTCGCCTCGCCAACGCCGGCCGAGGCCGAAAACGCGATCCGGCGCAGGTGCAGCTCACCCGCGAGCTCCACCGACAGCGTGCGCTGGCTGTGGTCAGCGCGACCCGTAATCGGCGTCGCCATGTTCGATCCGACACCGAAGAACAGACCCGCGCGACCGGCCGGCGTGGTGGACGGCGGCACACCGGCACGCGGGGATGACGTCGCCGTCGGCGGCGCCTCGGCCGGTGGGGCCGCCGATGAGGCTTTCGGTGCTGGCCGATAGCCGATCTCGCGCAGGTAGCGCTCGACGATCAGGGCCACGGTGTCGGCCAGCGCCGCGCACTCGGCCGCCGGGCGCTCCGGTTGATTGGCCTGGCGCGGGCCCAGGTCCAACACACGCTCCAGGACCACCAGGTCGGCGGTGTCGCTCAGGACCAGGCGCACCGTGTTCGGGCCGACCTGCGTCAGCGCCAGCCGCAGCGTCCGGGCCCCGGTTGCGGGCGCGCTCGCGGCGACGATGCCGGGCATGCGCGCGGTCAGCGAGTCGCCAACCTGTCGCGCCGTGGGACAGAGGACCGGATCGACGGGCGAAGGCGTCACCTCGACCGCAAACTGGGCGCGGGCGGCGTCCTCAGCACCGGCC
>DASRQT010000351.1:0-7730 GCA_035696485.1 Polyangia bacterium
CGCCCCCACCCGCGCCGGTCGCGGCCGCGACGCCGGGCAGCTCCGCGGAGACGACGCCACCGCCGGTGCGCCCGCCGCCGCCGATCGCGGCGCCGCCTTCTCCGCCGCCGATCGCCAAGCCGACGCCGCCGCCGGCCGCCAAACCGACGACGCCCGCTGCCGTCGCGACGCCGCCATCGGTCAGCCCGCCGCCGCCATCGCCGCCTCCTCCGTCGGTGACGCCGTTGCCGCCGCCGGCAAAGGTGGCGACGATCCTGCCGCCCAAACGTATCAAGAAGCCCAAGGAAGACGAGGGCGAGGATCCCGGCAAGGCCGCGGCCACCGAGGGTGGCGACTGCTCGATCACGATCGGCTCGCGCCCGTGGTCGGAGGTCTGGATCGACGGGAAGAACACCCAGAAACACACCCCCGTCGCCGACTACAAGGTCCCGTGCGGGAAACACAAGGTCACGTTCAAGCGCGCCGACCTCCAGATCGATCAGAGCGAGACCATCACCGTTCACGCGGGCGAGAAGTTCAAGCAGGTGTATACCCTGCCCGCGCAACCGGAGTAGGTCCGCCTGTCGCTCGCCTCGATCACGCCCGCTGTTCCCGGGGCGCAGCCTGCACGGGGCGATCTGCCGCCGTCGCGTACGGAGGCGCTGGCGGCGGCCTGGCGCGCGTATTTTCGCGAATCCGCGCAAGCGCCGGCGCACCCCGCGGCGCGCGACTTCATGGAGCAGGATCTGGCGGCAGCGCTGTCGCGTCTCATCCCGACCGACGCGTCGGTGCTGGAGGCGGGCTGCGGTGACGGCGGGCTGCTGGCGGCGCTGCCCAATACCCGGCGGCGCGGCTTCGATTTCCTGCCGGAGATCGTCGAACGGGCGCGCGCGGCCCACCCCGACATCCCGTTCGACGTCGCCGACGCGACGGTGGCGCCGGCCGGGACGGGGGACCGCTGGGACGCGGTGGTTTGCGACCGGTTGTGCCACAGCGTACTGGACATCAAGGCGCTGTTGCTGGGGCTCAAGCGCAGGCTTGCCGACGGGGGGCGTCTCTATCTCACGGTGTTCAACTACCTGTGGGAGGTGCCGACGCGAATGGCCGAGATCGCCGGCTGGAAACGACCGGCGCCGACCGCCAACTGGTTGTCTGACAGTGACCTCAAGAATCTGTTCGAGATAACAGGGCTGGAGGTGGTGCGCCACGAGGACCGGCTGCTGCTGCCGCTGCCGCTCGGCGGCGCATCGTCGCTGTTCAATCGCTACCTGGTGCGACTGCCGGGGATGCAGCACCTGTCGCTGTACCGCATCTATGTGCTGCGCGCGCGCGACACCGGGACCACAGACAGTGGCGCTGTCGCGGGCGCCCGCGTGTCGCCGCGAAAGGCCAGCGTCAGCGTGGTGGTTCCGACCCGGAACGAAGCCGGCAATGTCCAGGCGGCCATCGATCGCACGCCGGTCATGGGCGCCGGGACCGAGCTCATCTTCGTCGAAGGCGGATCGACCGACGGCACCTGGGAGACCATCCAGACTGCTCTGTCCCGTTACGACGGCCCGCTGGCGCTGCGGGCGTTTCAGCAGACGGGAACCGGCAAGGGGGACGCGGTCCGACTGGGATTCGCGCACGCCACCGGGGATCTCCTGATGATCCTGGACGCGGATCTGACTGTGCCGCCCGAGGATCTGCCCGGGTTCTACGACGTCGCCGTCGCCGGGCAAGCGGACTTCGTGCAGGGGACGCGCCTCGTCTATCCGATGGAGCCGGGGGCGATGCGATTCTTCAACAAGCTGGGAAACGTGGCCTTCTCGCAGCTGTTCACGTACCTGCTGCAACAGCCGATCAAGGACACGCTGTGCGGGACCAAGGTGCTGTGGCGGGCGGACTACGAACGGATCGCGGCCGCGCGCCACTACTTCGGCGACTTCGATCCGTTTGGCGACTTTGACCTGATCTTCGGCGCGGCGCGCTTGAATCTGAAGATCGCCGAGATCCCCGTGCGCTATCGCGATCGCACGTATGGCGAGACCAACATCTCTCGCTGGAAGCACGGATGGCTTTTGCTGCGCATGTCGGCCGTGGCCGCCCGCAAGATCAAATTCGTGTGAACGGGTCGGCGGCGGTCGGCGCAACCTCATGCTGACGGCCGAGCAGCGCTCGCGCACGCTGGAACGTTTCCAGCAACACCGGGCCGCGTGGCTGACCAACGCCCCCTTGCGGGCGCTCTATGGGCAATGGTACCGGCGCGTGGCCGCCGCGCTGCCGCCCCCCGAGCTGGGCCCCTGGCTGGAGCTGGGCTCCGGCCCCGGCTTCGCGCGCGAGTTCATTCCGGAGCTGTTGCTGTCCGATCTGGTCGTGGCGCCGTGGCACGATCGGGAGGCGTCCGCGGAGGCGCTACCGGCAGCCGACGGTGACCTAGGCGCGCTGGTGCTGTTCGATGTCCTGCACCACGTTCGCAGCCCGCGGCGGTTCTTCGAGGAGGCCTGCCGGGCGCTGCGTCCCGGCGGCCGCGTCATCCTGTGCGAGCCCTACATCAGCCCGCTGTCGTACCCGGTCTACAAGCTGGTGCACGAGGAGCCGGTCGATCTGTTCGTTGATCCGCTGGCGCTGGATCCGCTGACTGCGCGGGCGATGGCCGCCGCGCCTGAAAAAGACCCCTTCGATTCCAACCAGGCGATCCCGACCGTCCTGTTCGGCCGTCGCCGATCGGCCTTCGAAAGCGCGTTCCCGGCGCTGGAAATCCGCGGCGTTGAATATCTGGCTGGCCCCAGCTACCCCGCGTCCGGGGGCTTCTCACGCGGCCCGGTGCTGCCCTTCGCCGCATGGAAGGTGCTGCACGCAGTGGAATCGCGGCTACCGCCGGCGCTGTTTCGCCTGATCGGATTTCGCATGCTGGTCGTCCTGCAACGGCGATGACGGAACGCGAACGGCGACGCCGCCGTCAGGCCGGTTTTGTCCAGGCGCTGCACTGGTAGAGGGCCGCGGCCACCGGAGCCAGCGGCGGGAAGGCGACGCGCTCGACCGGAATCAACACGCGGCCCAGCGCGGCGGCGATTCGCGCCGGGGGACTGACGTGGTGGTTGTCGATGCCGCGGAAGCCGATGAGGTCGAAGGCGTGGGTCATGAGGCGGCTGACCATCGGGTATCCGGTGACCAGCGTTCCGCCCGGGGCCAGCGTGCGCGCCAGGCCGCGCGCGGCACCGTCGGCGTCGCGGATGTGCTCCAGCACGGAAAAGCAGACGATGGCGTCGTAGTGGTCGGGTGGCAGATCGCCGTCGCGCATGAGATCGGCTGAACGAAAGCTGGCGCGGCAGGGAGGGACCACCAGCGCGTCGAGGCCGGGCGGCAGCGTGAGGTCTGTCCCCGTGTACTCCGTGTACCGCCTGGTCAGGGTTGGAACCAGCACACCGCTGCCGACACCGACCTCGAGGACGCGCTGGCCGGAGCGGGGCAGCAGGTCGAGGCCCATCTGCAGGCGATGGCGATAGAGCCACCCGACCAACGGGTGATAGTAGTAGGGGAGGGGATCGTGGGCGTCGTTGGCGCGCAGGACGCCGCGCGCGGGAAGCTCGAGGTGCACGGTCACGGGCCCGCCGTCGGTGTTTTGCTGCCGGTGAGGCCGGCGAGGTCAATCCCGGGCTCGGGTCGGGGGCCCGCGACCAGCGAGAAAGCCTCCGGGGCATAAGGGTACGCGCGCGAAAGTAACCGGCGCAGCTCGGCGGCGCCGCGTTCCAGCTCGGCGGCGGCGTGTTGCCCGTGCAGCAGCATCAGCTTGCGGCGGATCTCCTCGCGCGTCTCTTCGTTGCTGGTCACCGCGTAGGTCTGCTCCAGGTGTTTGATGGCCAGCGCGTCGCCCCCGCGTTTCGTCAGCAGCTGGGCCGCCAGCCCCGGCAACCAGGTCGGGACACCGTCCAGCAAGGTTGCCTGCCGAAACGCCTCCACGCCGCGCTGGCGCCAGTCGAGGACACGCGGATCGTCCTCGCCGCCCAGGCGCGGCAGCTCGAACATCAGGTTGAAACCCAGCTGGAACCAGATCTCCCAGTCGCTGGGAAACTCACGCACGCCGCGCTCCAGGATCCGATTGGCCGACTCGAAGGCGTCGACGGAAAATTCCTTGCCGGTGTAGACCAGCATGGCGGCGCCGCGGCGGTAGAGGCCGCGAAAGCGCGGATCCAGATCGATGGCGGTGGTGACGTAACGTTCCAGCCAGCGGTGCTCGCCCCGCCTCGACAGCTGGGCGCCAAAATAGACGTTGGTACGCGCCGCGAGCAGATCCGCACAGAGCTCGGTGTGCCCGAGGCTGGCGGCGCGCAGCACCCGCGCGGGCGGCAAATAGAGTGTGTCGGCCTCCGCGGGCCAGCCGGCGCGCATGGCCAGGCACCGCGACAGGGCCGCGCGCGTCAGCACCACCAGCGCCGCCACCGCCAGCAGGCCAAGCGCCATCACCGGCGCGGAGGGACGAGCGGCGTTCATCGCGGCCAGCCCCTCATGTCACACCGCCGGATCCGGCTCAGATTCTGAGGATTCCCCGCCCGAGATGCCCAGCTTCGACAGCCGGTAGCGCATCGAACGGAACGATATTCCCAGGAGGCGCGCTGCCTCGGTCCTGTTGCCCGCGGTTCGATCCAGCGCGTTCAGGATCACGCCGCGCTCGAAGGTCTCGAGCTCCCGCTCCAGGTCAAACCCGGCGGACGGCAGCTCGGGGGTGCCCGTGGCCAGCGTACGCCGCGCCGACAGCTCGGGCAGCGCGTCGGCCGTGATGCGCCCACCGACCGCCAGGGTAACGGCGCGCTCGCAGAGGTTCTCCAGCTCGCGCACGTTGCCGGGGAAGTTGTAGGCCGTCAGCGCCGACATGGCATCGGGATCGAGGCCCGTGATCGGCTGGGCGTGCTCGGCGGAGAACTTGCGCACGAAGTGATCGACCAGAAGCGGCACGTCCTCACGCCGCTCGCGCAGCGGCGGCATGCGCACCTGGATGACGTTCAGGCGGTAGTACAGATCCTGACGGAAGGTCCCTTTTTCGACCTCGGTCTCGAGGTCACGGTTGGTCGCCGCGACCACGCGCACGTCGATCTCGCGCTCGGCGACGCCGCCCACCGGCTTGACCTTGCGCTCTTGCAACACACGCAGGAGCTTGACCTGCATCGGCAGCGGCAGCTCGGCGACCTCGTCCAGCATGACCGTTCCCCCGTGCGCGGCTTCGAACAGGCCGGTCTTGTCGGCGCTGGCGCCGGTGAATGACCCACGCACGTGGCCGAACAGCTCGGACTCGATCAGGGTCTCGGGGATGGCGCCGCAGTTGATCGGCAGAAACGGGTGCTCGGCCCGCGGCGACAGCTCGTGCAGCGCGCGCGCGGCCAGCTCCTTGCCGGTCCCCGATTCGCCGAGCAAGAGCACGCTGGTCCGTGCCGGCGCGATCTTTCGCAGAATGTCGAACACGCGCTGCATGGCCGCCGACTTGCCCAGCAGGCGATCCAGCTTGTAACGCCCCTTGATCTCGTCGCGCAGCACGACGTTCTGGCGCAGCAGGAGGCGCCGCTCCAGCGCCCGTTCCACCACCAGGCCGACCTCGTCCAGCTTGAAAGGCTTGACCAGGTAGTCGTAGGCGCCGGCCTTCATCGCGGCGATGGCGGTCTCGGCGGTGGCGTACGCGGTCGCGACGATCACCTGCGTGTCCGGGTGCTGGCTCTTCGATTCGGCCAGCACGTCGAGGCCGGTGCCGTCGGGCATCTGCAGGTCGGTCAGCACCAGGTCGAACTCCTTGGCGGCGATCGCCTTGCGCGCCTCGGTCGCGTTCGCGGCTACCTCGACCGAGTACCCGGCGCGTTTGAGGAAGATGCCGAGAAACTCACGCATCGAGCGCTCGTCATCGACCACCAAGATGTCGCCTCTGAGCGCCGTCATGCGGGAACCTTCATGCGGGAACCTCCGGGGGCGGCTGCACCTCGCCTCAGCCGCGCTTTCGCGCCACCAGGATCAAGAATCCGCCCAGGTTGCGCAGGCCGCGCATGTCGCACGCTGCCCGTTCGGCCCAGGCGAACGCGCGCGCCAGCGCCGCGATCTCGAACACGCGCGAGGTCGGCGTCAGCACGCGGACGCCGCGCACGCCGACGACGTCCAGGTCGGGCGGCAGGTACGATCGCGCCTTGGCCAGGGTGTCATAGCGCGTGAAGACGTCCTGGTCCGTCGTCCCCGCCGCGATGTGCTGGGGTCCGCCGAACCGCTTCGCCAGATAGCGGAGCGAGTAGGGATTGTAAAACTCCAGCAAGAGGTGCCCGCCCGGACGCACCAGGCGGCCGAGCTCGGCCAGCGCGCTCTCGATGGGCGGGATGTGCGCCAGCACCTTCATGCTGTAAACCAGATCGACCGACGCCGAGGGCAGGGGCACGTTGGTCAGTGACCCCTGGACGACGGGCAGACCACGCGTCCGCGCGGTGCTCAGCATGCCGCGTGACAGATCGAGTCCGATCGCCGACCGTCCGACCGCGGCCGCCTCGCGCAGCAGAAGCCCGGTCCCGCACCCGGCTTCGAAGATGTCGCGACCGGCGCCGTACTGCCGGATCAACTCCAGCTCCAGCTCGTCGATCAGCCGGTGGTAGCCGTGATGCCGCTCTTTCTCGTAGCTGGTCGAGAATCGGTCGTAGTAGTCCTGGGTCGTCGGAGCGGGGGAGGTCGACATAACTGCCGCCCCATTATGGCCGGCCCAGCCCCCCAGAGCCAGTACGGGCGCCTCTAGCTTCGTTGCAGGAGCTGATTGACTTCCCGGGCGCCGAATGGCTTTTCCAGGCAGGGGAGTTTGGTTTCGGCCAGGAACGCGTCAACGGCGGTCGGCAGCGTGCCGGCATTGGTGAAGACCAGGCGGCGTTCGCGGCCGTCACCCGCCTCCTGCAGGCGGCGGTACATGTCGGGACCCGACAGGTCGGCCGTGCGCAGGTCGTACAGCACCAGGTCGAATCGCTTCTCGTGGCAGATGGTCAGCGCCTCAAGACCGCTGTCGGCGGTCTCGACCTTGTGCGCGCTCAAGATGCGCCGCATCGCCTTGGTGATCGCCGGTTCCGGGTCAACCACCAGAATGCGCGCGGCCCTGGATACGTGCCGGCGGTCCTCCGGGGGCGTCAGCGATCGCAGCGGCTGATCGGTGCTGGGCAGGCTGACGCGGAAGGTGCTGCCGCGGCCGACCTGGGAGGTCACCGTCAGGTCGCCGCCGAAGGCCGCGATGATGCTGTGGCAGATCGACAGTCCCAGGCCGGTGCCAAGGCCGACCGGCTTGGTGGTGAAGAACGGATCGAAGATGCGTTCCAGATTCTCGGCGGGGATGCCGGTGCCGGTGTCGGCGATCTCGACGACCACCAGGCTGCCGGCGTTCTTGATCGAGACGCGAATCTGATTTTCGTGGACGTTTGCCGGCGCCATCGCCTGGGTGGCATTGATCAGCAGATTGACGAACACCTGCTCCAGGCGACCGGCGATCGCCCAGACCGCGGGCACGTCTTCGATCTCGGTGACCAGCTGGGCCACGCGCTTGATCTCGGCCATGGCCATCTTCACGGAGAACTCGACCACCGGGCGCACGTCGATGGTCGCCAGGCTCTCGTCCTGAGGTTGTGCGAAGGCCTTGAGGTCGCGCACGATCTGTTTGATCCGTTCACCGCCCACACAGGCCTCGTCCAGCGCGGCGCGCAGGTCGGGCAGGGCGGCCTCGTCCAGCTGGGGCAACCCGGCCTCCAGCGCCTCACGGACGTGGTTCATGT
>DASRQT010000352.1:0-4392 GCA_035696485.1 Polyangia bacterium
CGTCAACGCCCAGAGCACGAACGAAGATCTGTACGCGCTGGCGCGGCTGGCCTTCGAGCACCTCGGAATGGGCAAGGGCTACCTGGCCGGCAGGGATCAGGGCTGGCACGACGACATCCTGGTCAGCGCCGACAAGAATCCCAACACCGCCGGCGCGGTCGCGATCGGCGCGGGCCGCCTGCGCAGCCTGGTCGATCTGGCCAGCGACCTCAGGTCGGGCGCGGTCACGGCGTTGCTGGTGGTCGGCACCGACGGCATCTTCGTCGGGCCGACGGCGGCGGCCGCCATGCCGCTCCACAAGTTGCAGGCGCTGGTCGTGCTCAGCACGCACCAGGATCCGATGGTGGAGGCCGCGCACGTGGCGATGCCGATGGCGGCCTGGGCCGAGGTCGACGGAACATTCACCAACCGGCTGGGCATGGTTCAGCGCATCCGGTCGGCGGTGCCGCCGGCGGGAGATTCGCTGCCCGCCTGGGACATCCTGTGCCACCTCGGGTACAAGCTGGGCGCCACCATGGACTTCGCCTCCGCGCGTGCGGTGTTCCTGGAGGCCAAACAGAAGCTGGCGTTCATGAAGAGCGCCGACTGGGGCCGAACGCTGCTGCCGGTGCAGATGCGCTTCGCCAACTCGAGAGGGTAACCGTGGAGTACGGTGGCATCTGGTTCGTCGTCCTGGCCGCGCTGGCCAAGATCATCTTCCTGCTGCTGATCTTCGGCATGGGCCTGGCGTCCATCCTGACCTGGATGGAACGGCGGCAGTCGGCGATGATGCAGGACCGCCTGGGCCCGAACCGCGCCAACATCGGGCCTTTTCGAGCGTGGGGCATCACGCACTTCCTGGCCGACGCGGTGAAGTTCCTGTTCAAGGAGGACTTCGTCCCGCCCAAGGCGCACAAGTTCCTGTTCATGTGGGCGCCGGTGATGGCGATGGCGCCGGCGCTGATCGTCGCGGCCATCATCCCGTTCGGCGCACCGCTTTGCTGGGGGCAGCTGTCGGAGAAGCTGGGCCCGGGGTACACCTGCACCAACCCGGTCGCGCTGCAGATAGCGCGGCTCGACGCCGGGATGCTGTTCTACTTCGCGATCGCGTCGCTGTCGGTCTACGGCGCGACGCTGGCCGGCTGGGCGTCGCACAACAAGTGGGCGATGATGGGCGGGCTGCGCGCCAGCTCGCAGATGATGTCGTACGAGGTCACGATGGGAATGGCCGTGCTGGGCTCTTTCCTCGTGTACGGCACGCTGGAGCCCGGCCAGATGGTCATGCAGCAGACGTCATTCTTAGACCCCAGCGACCTGGCGCACAGCTGGGGCATCTTTTCGCAGCCGCTGGGCTTCATCCTGTTTCTGACCGCGGCTATTGCAGAAACCAAGCGAACGCCGTTCGACATCCCCGAGGGCGAGCCGGAGATCATCGGCTACTTCGTCGAGTACTCCGGCCTGCGCTTCGGCATGTTCTTCCTGGGCGAGTTCCTGGAGATCTGCTTCTCCAGCGCCATCGTCGTCACCATCTTCCTCGGCGGCTGGCGCATCCCCGACCTGTTCGGCATGAACACCTGGCTGATGGCGCACCTGCCGCACTGGGGCTTCGTGCTGTTCAGCCTGGGCGTGTGGATGGCGAAGGTGGTCTTGTTTTCATCCTTCCAGCTCTTGATTCGCTGGTCGTTGCCGCGTTTCCGTTCCGACCAGCTGATGCAGCTCGGCTGGCAGCGCCTGTTGCCGATCTCGATCGGCAACGTGGTGGCGACGGCGCTGGTGATCCTTTATTTCCAGGCTCGATAGGGAGAAGCACATGGCGGTAGGAGTCAAAGTCGTCAGTCGTCCCGGCAGCCTGGGCCAGCAGATGTACCTGCCCGCCATCGCCGAGGGGATGGGCGTCACCTTCCGGCACTTCGTGAAGAACTTCTTCGGCAACCTCACGGGCAATCGCGCCAAGACCGACATCGTCACGCTGGAATATCCCGAAGAGAAGAAGAAGTACCCGGAGCGCCACCGCGGGCTGCACCGGCTGATGCTGCGCGACGACGGCCAGACACGCTGCGTGGCGTGCATGATGTGCCCGACGGTTTGCCCCGCCCACTGCATCACCATCGTGCCCGAGGAGACCGCCGACGGCCGCATCGAAAAGCGCCCCAAGATCTTCGAGATCGACGAGCTGCGCTGCGTGGTGTGCGGCCTGTGCGCGGAAGCCTGCCCGTGCGACGCGATCCGGATGGACACGCTGGAGCACGCGGTGCCGACCTATCGCAGGGTCGACGCCATCCTGGACAAGGAAGAGCTGCTGTCGCGCGGCGCGCGTTCGGAGGCCACGCAGGGCGGCGTCGGAGCCTTCTGGCGCGAGAGTGTCAAGGGCGAAGAGCAAGCGCCGGACAATGGCGCTGTCGTGCCCGCGGGTTCCCCGCCCGGCCCGACACCCACGCAAGATTTCGAACGCAAGTAGATTCTGCGGCGCCGCTGCGCGCTGCCGGCGCGCGTGCGAAGTGACTTGACCCTCTCGGCGGCTCTGACATGCTGATTGAGGACCTTCTGCACGGCACGATACGGAGAGGAATTCTTTTCCCTACAAGAACGCATTAGGGAGCCGCCCCTGGCCGATGGATGTGCACGCCCGCGAGTCGGGAAGCCCGATGCGGTCAACTCCGTGGCTCCCCCCTTACGAAAGTAGGGGCTGAGAATTCTCCCCGACCGACCGACGCGGAAGGTCTCATTTTCCTTTCCGATCCGACCTCCCTCTCCCGCTCGCGGGAGAGGGTCGGGGAGAGGGCAGGCCTTGCGAGAAGCGACGCTCGTCGAAACGTCGACCCCCTCTCCCTAACCCTCTCCCCCTTTCGGGGGCGAGGGGACCGGATTGCTCTAGTAGCTAGTACGCGAACCGGCGCACGCTGACGTTCATGACCAGGCCCAGCGCGACCATGACGGTCAGGATGCTGGAGCCGCCGTAGCTGATGAGGGGGAGCGTGACGCCGACGACCGGGAAGATGCCGGAGACCATGCCGATGTTGATCACGACGTGCCAGAACAACATCGCGGCCACGCCGACGCAGACGGTGGCACCGAATCTGTCGCGGGCCTCGGACGCGATCTTGATGGTCCAGAGGATCAAGACCAGGTACGCCAGCAGGACCACGGCGCAGCCGATGAAACCCCACTCCTCGGCCAGGACGGCGAACGGGAAGTCGGTCCACAGCGCCGGGAAATGCCGCAGCCGGATCTGCGTCCCTTGCAGGAAGCCCTTGCCGGTGAAGCGGCCTGAGCCGATGGCGTTCAACGCCTGCCGCGCCTGATAGGCGCCCTCGGAGTCGGGGTTGAAAAACGCCTCCACGCGCTTGCGCTGATATTCGCGCAGCAGGTGCTGGTAGATCGGGAAGGCGGCGACCGCGGCCATGCCCAGGATCGCGGCCAGCGTCTTGAGCTTGAGGCGCGCCGTCAGCATCACGGTGATGAAGATCAGCAAAAATAAGAACGCCGTCCCGAAGTCAGGCTGGCGCGCGATCAGCAAGGCTGGCGCCGCGACGATCGCGACTGGAATGGCCAGGTGCCGGAAGCTGCGCCCCTCCAGCGCGGGCGAGTCGTTGAGGTATTTACCCAGCGCCAGGATGGTCAGAACCTGCATCATCTCGGACGGCTGCACGTGGAACGGGCCCATGTCGAACCAGCGGCGGCCGCCACCGACCACCTTTCCGAACGCCAGCACGGCCAGCAGCATGGACACGCCGGCGCCGTACAGGATGTAGCTGAGCCGGCTGATGGTCCGGTAGTCCAGCGACGCGACGCCGAGAAACACGACCGCTCCCAGCGCCAGCCACGACGTCTGCTGCGTGAACAGGCGCGACTGCCGTTCGTGGACGGCGCTCCACAGGTTGACCAGGCCCAGGCCCACCACGGCCAGCGCCGACAGTGTCAACATCCAGTCAAAGCGGAAGCGCAGCTTGCGCCAAGAGATCACCCGCGCCACGGCTAGCGCGCCTCCTCGGCGGGGGCGTTGGCCTGGGTATCGGGGGCGGCGGCCGCGTGTTCGATGCGCCGTTTCGGCAGCACGACCTTGGGGGCGTTTTTCTGATCGGGCGCCACGGTCTCGAAGTAGTTGCTCGCGATCTCCATGGCGACCGGCGCCGCGATCTCGCCGCCGTGGCCGCCGTGCTCGACCAGCACCGCCATCGCGATCCTGGGATCGCCGGCGGGGGCAAACCCGACGAACCAGGCGTGGTCATTCTGCTCATAGGCCGGTGGCTGCGATTCTCCGCGGCGCACCAGCCGTTGGACCTGAGCGGTCCCGGTCTTGCCGGCGACCTGGATGCTCTCGGTCCGTGCCTTGTAGGCGGTCCCCTTGGTCTGATTGACGACGCCGACCAGGGCCGTGCGGACGAACGCCAGGTTCTCCGGTGAGATCGACAG
>DASRQT010000353.1:0-6040 GCA_035696485.1 Polyangia bacterium
CAGACCGATGCCAAGATCAACCCAGGCAACTCGGGAGGACCCTTGGTGAACCTCAGCTCGGAGGTGGTCGGCATCAACACGCTGATCAACACCGGGCCGGGCGGCGCGTACGGGTTCGCGATCCCGATCAACCAGGTTCGCGGGGTGGCCCAGGATCTGCTGAAGGAGGGGCGCGTCCGTTACCCGTATCTGGGCGTGATGGTCGGCGACGTGCGTGACATGGAACCGGAACGGCGATCCAAGCTGGGCATCGACGCCACGCAGAGGGGCGCGCTGGTCAGCGACGTCACCGCCGGTGGCCCGGCGGCGAAGGCGGGCCTGCGCGCCGGCGACATCATCACCGAGCTGAACGGAAAAAAAGTGGAGAGCGCCCGCGACGTGATCGACACCGTGTCGACGCTGACCATCGGGGCGCGCGTCGAGGTCGGTCTTGTGCGCGAGGGCAAGCGCCTGGTCATCCCGGTCACCCTGGGCGAGCTGCCGTCGGAGGCCGGGGGTGGCGGCGGCGGGCAGCCGGAGGCGCTGGGCCTTGCGCTGCAGACGCTGACCCCTTCGCTGGCCGAATCGATGGGGATTGACCCTGGCACGCGTGGCGCCGTGGTGGCCGAGGTGCAGCCCGGCAGCCCGGCCGCGAAGGTCGGGCTGGCGCCCGGGGATGTGATTCTCGAGATTGATCGCAAGGCGGTGCCGTCGCGGGAGGAGGCCTCTGCCGCCCTCAAGGCGCCGCGCAAGGGGGGCCACCTGCTGCGTGTGCGAAACGCCAGCGGCACGCGGTTCGTGACCATGGGCGGGGAATAAGCGGCGAATAAGACCGGCGAAGACCGGCCAATAAGTCCGGCGTTTGACAGTTTGCTGACCACGGAACGGCAGTGGCGTATTCTGCAGGCGATGAATCGCTATTTGAGGCATACCGGTCAACGGCGCTTGTGGGGCGTGCTGGCGGTCGTCGTCGGTCTCTGCGCGGGGGCGCCGGGGGACGCCGATGCCTGCGGCGGCCTGTTCTGCAACCGACCCCCTCCGGATCCCTTCGCGCCGCAGCCGATCGCGCAGACCGGCGAGAACATCGTCTTCGCCGCCGGCAAGGACGCCGCCGGCAACGACACGGTGGAGGCCCACATCCAGATCTTCTACGCGGGCCCGGCCGACAAGTTCTCGTGGATTGTGCCGGTCGACGCGGTGCCGGTGATCGGCGTCGGCAGCGACCAGACCTTCACGGCGGTCGGCGTCGCGACCCGCCCCACGTTCAATACGGAATGGGTAACCGACGGGACGTGCGACACCAACGGTGACCCAACTCTGGGCGGCCCCGGCGGCGCTCCTCCTCCTAACGCGCCCGGCGGCGGCATGTCCGTCGGCGCCAAGGGCGTCGACGTGGCCTTTCGCGGCGCCGTTGGGCCGTTCGACGCGGCCGTCATTCACTCCGCCACCAGCGCGGAGCTGACCAAGTGGCTGACCGACAACGGCTACTTCGTCGCCGATTCGGCGGTCGCGATCATCGACCAGTACGTCACCGAGAATAAGTACTTCGTGGCGCTCAAGCTGCTGAACGGCAAGGACGTGCTGTCCATCCAGCCGGTGGTGCTGAAGTTCGCCGCCAGCGAGCCGTGCGTGCCGCTGCGGCTGACCGCGATCGCGGCCATGAAGGATCTGCCGGTGAACCTGTGGGTGCTGGGTGACAGCCGCGCCGTCCCCAAGAACTACTTCGAGATCAAGCTCAACGAGGCGCGCATCGACTGGACCAACAACGCCAGCAACTACGCCGATCTGGTGAAACAGGCGGCCAACGAGGCCGGGGGAAACGCGTTCATCGCCGAATACGCCGGGTCGGCGCGCGTGATGGACAAGCAGCTGTGGCCAAATGCACGGATCAATCTGGCCAGGCTGCGCCCCCTGACTACGCCGCCGGAGTACCTGCAGCAGCTTGTGGGGCAGGGCCTGACCATGTACTCGCAGACCCTGAGCTTGCTGCGCATCTATATCCCGCTGCCGAAACGGCTGGCGGACATGGGCGTGCAGGAATCGGAGTTCTACAACAACAACGCCTTCTACTGGTCAAACTACCAGGCTGACTTTGCGCCGTTTGATCCCAACAAGCTGACCGATGAAATCGACAAGGCGATCGTCGCCCCGCTGCGGGACGGGCAGGCGATGTTCGACGCGCGGCCGTACCTGACGCGGCTGGCGACGTTCATCTCACCCGAGGAGATGCACAAGGATCCGCTGTTCATCTTCAACCGTGACCTTCCGATGTTGTCGAACGTCCGCTCGGTGAAGGCGCATCTCATGTGCGGCGATCGGCGGTACAAGGCGTGCGAGGCGCCGATCCGGATCGAGCTGCCGGACGGTCAGACCCTCTGGTTCAAGCGCGACGCGAAGACTCCGTGCGGCGGTGCCTATGATCGCGCGGCCGTGGACAAGATGCCGGCGCTGGGGGTGGCCTTTGCGCGCGAAGAGGTGGGGGAGGGGAATCGCATGGTCGACAACACCGACGCCATCCAGAAGGCCCTGGCGGCCCACAACGCGGTGGCCAGCGCGGCCGAGGGCTGCGGCTGCAGCACCTCCGGCGGTCCGGTGGCGGCGGGCGCCGCCGCTGCGTTGCTGCTGGCGGTGGCGTTGTTGCGCCGCGGTCGAGGGCGGCCGTAGCGGCGTCCGGGAGGCGTGCGCGCCTGCGCGTCGCCGCACTCGCGATCGTCTTCCCGGCCGGGGTTGCGCTGGCACCGCCGGTCGAGGCGCATAGTCCGCGCGACGAGTGGTGGGAAAAAGAGGCGCCGTCCGCGAGTGTCGCCCCTGCCCTTGGAGAGCAGGAGCTCTACAGCTTCCACTTTCAGTCCACCGCGGCCACCCAGTATCATCCCTCGTTCGTCGCCAGTTACACCGGTCAGAATAGCCTCAGTCCACAGGCGGAGTCGGCCACCGCGTTCGTGTCGACGATCTACGCGGATTTCCGTCTCTGGCGAGGCGCTGAGTTTCTGTTCAACCCTGAGATGAGCGGCGGCAAGGGCCTCAGCAGGACGCTGGGTGTTGCTGCCTTCCCGAGCGGTATCGTGTATCGCGTCGGAGACCCAGCTCCGGCCGTATATCTCGCGCGGCTTGCCCTGAGACAGACCTTCGGTCTCGGAGGCGGAAAAGTGGCGAATGACCGCGGCCCCAACGAGCTCGCCGGCACGCGGGATCGCGACCAACTGACGATTACCCTTGGAAGGCTTTCAGTGACGGACGTTTTTGACGGAAATCACTTCGCCCACGATCCGACTGAGCGCTTCTTCAACTGGGCGATGTTCGCTTCGGGCGCATGGGACTACCCGGCCGACACCCGCGGATACACGTGGGGGGTTCTCGCCGATCTTGCGTTTGATTGGTGGTCCGCGCGCGTGGGCATCGCTCTTGAACCCAAGTTCGCCAACGAGCTTCAGATCGACTGGAACGTCAGGAAGGCGCACGCCTTCATGGGGGAGTACGAAGCGCGGTATTCCGTCCGAGGCCTGCGGGGAGCGGCCAGCGCCCTCGTCTTCCTCAATGAAGCGCGGATGGGGAGTTATCAGCAAGTTCTCGACGGTCCTGATGCGTACGGCAATGATGTCGCCGCGACACGCTCCTACGGCCGCAGAAAATACGGGTTCGCGGTTTCGGTCGACCAGCAAATCGGGCACGGGCTGGGATCCTTCCTCCGGATGAGCGCGAATGACGGCGCCACCGAGACGTGGGCGTTCACGGAGATCGATCGCTCGATCGCGTTCGGCCTGGTCGGAGACGGCGGCCTGTGGCACCGAGTGAGGGACGAAGCAGGCGCGGCGATGGTGATAAGCGGGCTCTCGGCGGCGCATCATCGCTATCTGGCAGGAGGGGGATACGGCTTCATCATCGGCGACGGCGCCCTGAACTACGCACCTGAGGTCCTGGGCGAGATCTACTACCGGCTTCAGATTGTCGAATACATCTCCGCGGCGGCGATCTACCAGCCCATCGTCAACCCCGCCTACAATCATGACCGAGGGCCGGTCCACGTATTTTCGGCTCGTGTTCACATCGCGTTTTGATCTCCGGAAACTGCAGTAAATTGACGGCCATGGTGATGGGTTCCGTTCCGATGCAATTCCGCATCGCGCTGACAAACGTCGATCGCGGCCAGGACCGCGTACAGAAGGTGATCGTGGATCGCGACGCATCGGAGACCGCCGAGCACCTGGTGCTGCGCGTGCTGGCCTGGTGCATCCTGTACGAGGACGATCTCCGTTTCGGGCCCGGCGTTTCGGCGCGCAACGCGCCCGACCTGTGGGCGCAAGATGCCATCGGCAAACCTGTGATCTGGATTGAATGCGGCGACGCCGACGCCGCCGCTCTGCGCAAGGTGATGGTTCACAACCGCGGCATACGGGTTCACGTGCTGTTCAGCGATCCCGACCTTCACGCTGATTTCTTGCGGCAGATCGCCGAGCTGGATCGCCGTCCGCAAGGCTTTGACGAGATGACGATCTGGAAGGTCGATCCGGCGTTCGTCACCGCGCTGGCCAGGCACGACGAACGCCGCCAGCGCTGGGATGCGACCATCGTCGAGGATCACCTCTACATCGACTGCGACGGCACCCACCTCGAGAGCGAGCTTCTCCGTACGCGCCCGCCCGAGGAGGAGGACCGGGCCGTGTCGCGCTAGAGGAAGTCGATCTCGACGATGGTCAACTCGCGCGTGCCCGCGTGCCATTTGACCCGGACGCTGTCGTCGAGATCCTTTCCCAGCAGCGCGCGTCCGATCGGGGACTTCCACGAGATGTCGCCGGCGTTGCCGTCGATCTCGTCGACGCCGACGATCCGGTAGACGCTGGTCTCGCCGTTGTCGTCCTCAACGGTCACGGTCGCTCCGAAGAAGACCCGGTCGCGACGTTTCTGCTCGCGCGGATCGACCACCGCGATGTGGTCCAGGCGCTTGGACAGAAACCGAAGGCGGCGGTCGATGTCGCGCAGCTGGCGCTTGCGGTAGATGTATTCCGCGTTCTCCGACCGGTCTCCCTCGGCGGCGGCGTCGGCCAGCGCGCCGACGACCTCGGGACGCTTCTTCGCCCGCAGAAAATCAAACTCCTCGATGAGCTTTTTGTAACCGGCCGGCGTGATGTAGTTTTTTTCAATCGCGGGTGGCGCAACCGCCGGCTCGACTTCCTTTGCCCGGCGGCCGGCGCTGCGCTTGTCTGCCATGTCGCCGGCAGCGTAGCCCAAAAGCTGCGCCACGGCGGCCCCGTCGTGTACGATGCCCGTGGTAATGAGGCGCATTGCGGTTCTCACCAGCGGGGGCGACGCCCCCGGCATGAATGCCGCCATCCGAGCCGTGGTTCGCACCGCCATCGACAAGGGCTGGGAGACCTTCGGCGTCCGGAACGGCTACGCGGGTTTGCTGCAGCCGCTCATCGAACCGCTCGGCGCCCGCGACGTCGGCGGCATCCTACAGCGCGGCGGCACCTTCCTGGGCAGCGGCCGCGTCCCGGCGTTCAAGGAGGAGGCGGTGCGCGCGGTGGCCCTCAAGAACCTCGCCGATCTGAACATCGAGGGCCTGGTCGTGATCGGCGGCAATGGGTCGCAGGCCGGCGCGCTGGCGCTGTCGCGCATGGGTTACCCGGTGGTGGGCGTGGCGTCGACCATCGACAACGACCTCTGCGGCTCCGAGATCACCATCGGCGTCGACACCGCTCTCAACATCGCGCTCGAGGCCATCGATCGCCTGAAGGTGACGGCGTCGTCTCACAAGCGCGCGTTCCTGGTCGAGGTGATGGGGCGAAACTGCGGCTACCTGGCGCTGATGGCGGGCATCGCCGGCGGCGCCGAGGCGGTGGTCGTCCCCGAGGCCGAGGTCGACCCCGAGATCATCGCCGGCGAGCTGCACGGCGCCTACGACCGCGGAAAGGCGCACGCCCTGGTTGTCGTGGCCGAAGGCGCCCGCTATAACGCCGTGGGGCTTGCCAAACACTTTGAAATGCACCGCGGCCGGTTGGGCTTCGACCTGCGCGTCACCCCGCTGGGGCACGTGCAGCGCGGCGGCGCGCCCGGCGCCTTC
>DASRQT010000354.1:0-6503 GCA_035696485.1 Polyangia bacterium
CCAGTCGATCTGTCGGGCGACCTGCTCGCGCAGCGCCATCACGCTGGTCGCGACGCGCTCGCGCGTGCGCTCGATATCGGCCTCCGCGCGCTCCAGCTCAGGGCTGCGCGGCGGTACCTCCTTCGTCGTCGCTTTCACCCGCCTGGCGCTGGCCGGCACCTGCTCATGACCCTTAGGCACGTGATCCCTCCCTGTGATGATCCGCGCGCGGGCCGCCGCCGTTGGTCAATCGCCCCGAGAGCGTGCTGACGCTGCGGCCGACCTCGCTGAGTGTCTCGTCCATCAAATGCGTCTGACGCAAGTTGCGCACCCCGATCGCCAGACCGATTCCGCCGAGCACCAGATGGAACCCGGCGACGACAAAAAATCCCACCATCGCGCCCCACCACTGCGCCAGCACCAGCGCCAACCCCACGCAACCGAGCGCGTATCCAAGCGCCAGGAAAATCACCATCGCCGTGAGAAGCACCGACTGGCGAACGTACGCCTTCAGATCGGAGACCAGCTCCAGCCGCGCCAGCTTGATGTGATCGCCCACCAGGCGGCCCAAACCATCGGCGGTCTCCCTGACCAGGGAGATGATGCTGTCGCCGTCCTCCGTGGCTCGTGTGCCGTACATTGTGATCCCGGGCCGAACCTAAGCACGGCGGGTACGGTGGACAAGTGAGCCGGGCTTATTGCTGAGTCGGCCTGAGGTCCAGCGGCTGCGGACAAATCGGGCGCAACTTGCACGCCTTGC
Source organism: Polyangia bacterium (assembly GCA_035696485.1). Taxonomy (GTDB): domain Bacteria; phylum Myxococcota_A; class Polyangia; order Fen-1088; family Fen-1088; genus DASRQT01. The sequence continues at coordinate 740 of DASRQT010000354.1, forward strand.
ACGGACTTCCGCGCCAGATCTGGTCGTAGAGACGCTGCACCTGATCCAGCAGGACGTCGTCGCGGGTGAGCAGCCCCAGCTCGAAGTTTCGGCGGCCGGTCCCCTTGGCGCCCAGACCGGCGCCGGTCCAGTTCGCGCTGCCGAGATAGAGTAGCGCCCCATCGACGACAACCGCCTTGAAGTGGACGCGCGGACAGGTTCTCAGGGCCAGCGCGCCGTCAGCCAGTTGATGGTGTCGCGCCAGCTCGCTCCGGAACGCCCGCGAGGGCGGGCCGGCGTGGAGGATGCGGAGGTCGACGCGGCGCCGGGCCAGATCATCGAAGCTGTCGAAGATCGATCGATAGACCGGGCGAGAGCGAGATGTCCGCGAACGTCCGGGCGCGGCGCGGTGATCCTCGACCATCAGCTCTTTGAGGTTTGCGGTGGCAATCCAGACGCTGTGCTGGGCCTCCATGACCGCACGGACCACGCCGTCGTAGTGGCCGCGGCCACCCACAAACTGCATGCGCAGGAGCCGCGCCGGGTCGACAAAGTCCACCCGGGCATCCTAGGGCAGGCGCGCAGGGACGCTAATTTCCCGCCCGAAACCGGGGAAAGTTAACGGTCGAGGCCAAACCCGCCGATACCTCCAGGGAGGATGTAGGTTCAAATGCTCGCGCAGGCGACAATCGAGGGCCGGGCCCACGAACTGGAACGGCTCATCGCGGCGAAGATCGCGGCCAATCAGCTAACGCTGCCGTCCGCGCCCGGCATGGCGCTCAAGTGCCTTCAGGCGCTCCGCAACCCGAACTTTTCTCTGCTTGAGGCGGCGGCGATCATCGAACGCGATCCGATGCTGACCGCGCAGGTCATGCGCATCACCAACAGCGCCGCGTTCGCGACGCGCGAACCGGTGCGCAGCGTGGCCTCCGGCGTGTCACGTCTCGGAACCATGAAGCTGCGCACGGTCCTGATCGAAGCCTCGGCGCGCAAGGTGTTCGAATCGCGCGACAAGCGAATCGCCGACGCCATCAAGGGGCTGTGGGAGCACTCGATCGCGGTTGCGCTTCTGGCCCGCGACGTGATCGTGCGCGCCCGCGGCGTCGACCCGGAGTTTGGATATCTGGGCGGCCTGATGCACGACATCGGCAAACCGGTGGTCGCGGGCATGTTGCTGGACACTGAGAAGCAGGTGGTCGGGACGCGCTCGGGCGCCACCTGGTTGGACCCGGCGGATTGGATCGGCATCGTGCAGCGCGTGCACCGCAAGGTGGGCGTGGCGCTGGCCAAGAAGTGGGACATGCCCGAGCCCGTGACCAACGGCATTCGCGACTGCGACGCCTACGATCAGGAGAACAAAGCCTGCGTGGCGAACGCGGTGCGACTGGCCAATGCGCTGGCGAAACAGGCGGGCATGTACGTCGGCGAGGTGCCGGCGGACGAGATCAAGAACCACATCGAGACCGGCTGCACGCTGCTGCAGATTGACGCGGAGGCCGCGACGGCGCTGGTCAACGGCATCAGGCTACGCGTACAGGAGCTGCTGCAGTAGCAGGGATCAGGCGTCGAGGCCGGGAAGCAGCGGCGCCAGAGGTTCTACCGGAGCCAGCGCACGCGGACGGGCGTCAATCTGTGGCCTGGGCGGGATGTCCTTGCTCCCCTTGGCCCCCAGCTCCTCCAGCTTGCGCGCCTTGCCGAGCACCCGCCCCTCGAACGACGCCATGGCGCCGTTGTAGTGTTTGATCGACTGACCCAGGGCGTTGCCCAGCGTCGTGAAGTGCTCGGTCAGCGTCGCCAGGCCGTCGTAAAGCTCGCGACCGCACTTGCTGATGATCTCGGCGTTGGCGGCCACGCGCTCCTGACGCCAGCCGTAGTGCACCGCCTGCAGTAAGCCGATCAGCGTGGTCGGGGTGGCGATCAGCACCCGTTCGGCGACGCCCTCCTCGATCAGCGACGGCATCTGTTCCAGCGCCGCGCTGTAGAAGATCTCGCCGGGGAGAAACAGCACGACGAATTCGGGCGTCGCGCCGAACTGCTCCCAGTAGCTCTTCGCGGACAGCTTGTAGATGTGCGCCTTCACCTGGGCGGCGTGCTGCTGCAGCTTTGCCAGCTTCTCTTCCTCGGTCGTGGCCTCCAGCGCCTCGAGGTACGCGCCCAGTGGCGCCTTCGCGTCGACGACCAGGTTGCGCCCGTTCGGCAGCCGCACGACCAGATCGGGGCGCAGGCGTCCGTCGTCGCCGTTGACCGTGGCCTGTTGATCGAAGTCGCAGTGTTCGATCATGCCCGCCATCTCGACGACGCGGCGGAGCTGGATTTCACCCCAGCGTCCGCGCACGGCCGGCGCGCGCAGCGCATTCACCAAATTGCCGGTCTCGATCTTGAGGCGCTCCTGCGTCGACGCCATCGCGCGCACCTGTTCGGACAGCGTGCCGTAGGCCTGGCCGCGTTCGCGTTCGATGGCCCGGATCTGTTCGTCGACACGCTCCAGCGACGCGCGCACCGGCTTGACCATTCCCTCGAGCAGCTGTTCATGCGCCTGCTTGCGCGCCTCCAAGTCGGTCGTCGCCTCCTGGCGAAGGGCGCCCAGCCGCTCGGTGGCCAGGGTCAGGAACCCTTCGTTGCTGGTCGCGAGCGCCTGCGCCGCCAGCGCCTGGAAGGTGTCGCCCATCTTTGCTTTGGCCTCGTCCAGAAGCTGGCGCTGCTGTTCGAGGTTGCGTTGCAGCTCGATGGCGCGCGCGGCATCGGTGGCCCGCTGGTGTTCGCTGGTGCGCAGCTCGGCTTCCAGCACGGCGATGCGCTCGCCGCCGCGGGCGACCTGGTCGCGCAGCGCGTCGACGGTGGCCGCCGCGGCGCGTGCCCGCCCGTCCAGATCGCGGACGGCGGGTTCGAGGGTGGCCCGCACCCGGGCCGCCGACACCAGCCAGGCGACCCAACCACCGAGCCCTGACCCCACCAGCAATCCGATGGTCAGCACGACCACAAAGATCAGCTCCATGGAAGTTTAGACTATCCACTTGTTCAGGTTCCCACAAGAAAAACCCTATTTGGGGCGGGGGCCTGCCGGGGCGCCTCGGGCCGTCAAGTTTTCAATTCTTTTTGAACGAAACAGTGGCCGCTTGCTGCCAATCGGGCCAAGTTCTATAGCTAGGCGTCGGCACATGGCAGAAGCGGGCATAAGCAAACGCAAGGCGGATCACCTGGCCATCGCCGCGTCTGGCCAGGCCAACTTTCACCGCCCGACGTTGCTGGATGACGTCCACATCGTTCACTCGTCGCTGCCCGAGCTGGCCGTCGACGACGTCGACCTGTCGGCGACGCTGCTCGGCCGCAGCATCAAGGCGCCGCTGATGGTCACCGGGATGACGGGCGGCACGCCGGCGGCGGCCGAGATCAACCGCGCGCTGGCCTCCGCCGCCGAGGCGCTGGGAATTCCTTTCGGCCTGGGAAGTCAGCGCGCCATGTTGACGAACCCGGAGCTGGCCTGGACGTACGAGGTGCGCAGCGCCGCGCCTAACGTCTATCTCTTCGCCAACTTCGGCGTCGTGCAACTGGCGCGGATGACGACGGCGGCGGTGCGCGAAGTGGTCGCGCGCGTCTCCGCCGACGCCCTGTGCATTCACCTCAATCCTGCCCAGGAGCTGGCGCAGCCAACCGGTGACCGCGACTTCCGCGGCGCCCTGGATACCATCGCGCGCGTCTGTCAGGAGCTGGGGCACCCGGTGGTCGTCAAGGAGACCGGCTGCGGCCTGTCACCCGACGTCGCGCGGCGGCTGCAACAGGTCGGCGTGCGCGCGCTCGACGTCTCGGGCGGGGGCGGCACGTCGTGGACCGCGGTCGAATCGCAGCGCGCCGAGGGGGCAGAACGGGAGCTTGGTCTCGAACTGTGGGACTGGGGGATCCCGACAGCCGCGGCGGTGGGATGGCTGTCAGCGGCCGGGTTGCCGGCCGCGGGCGTCGAGCTGGTGGCCTCGGGCGGAATTCGAACCGGCCTTGATGCCGCCCGCGCGCTGGCGCTGGGCGCCCAGGTGGCAGGCGTGGCCCAGCCGGCCTTGCGTGCGGTTCAGAACGGCGGGCGCGACGGCGCCCTCGCCTTCCTCTCGCAACTGGTCGACGGAATTCGCGCCGCGACTCTGCTGGCCGGCCTGCGCCGCGCGCGCGATCTGGTGACGGCGCCCAAGGTCATCACCGGCGAGCTGGCGCAATGGCTGGCGCAGAGGCCCGCTTGACCGCGCCCGACGGCACGCCCGGCGCATCGCCAGTGCTGGGGCGCGGGTTCGGACACGGCAAGCTGATTCTGATCGGGGAGCACGCCGTGGTTTACGGATACCCGGCGCTGGCGGCGGGGATCGGCCTGGGGATCATGGCCGAGGCGACGGCGGGCACGGGACGTCTGACCATCCCGGCCTGGTCGGTGGCGGTCGCAGCCGGCGACGATGCCCCGCCCGCGCGCGGGCTGGCGGCGATCCTGGCGCGCTTGAACGCGCACGAGCTCGATTTTCATCTCGACGCGCAGGTTCCCCCGCAGGCTGGCCTCGGCAGCTCGGCCGCCATGGCGGTGGCGATCGCGCGCGCCGCCGCCCAGGCGGTTCGCGACCAGGGCGGGGCGGCGTCCGACGCCGACATCACCGCCGCCGTGGCCGACGCGGAGGCGGTCTTTCACGGCGCACCATCGGGAATCGACGGTGCCGCCGCGATGCTGGGCGGGGTCGGCCGGTTTCGGCGCGGCGAGGGATGGCGACCGGTTCCGGTGCTGCAGTCGATGGCGATCTGCGTGGGCCTGACCGGCAAGCCGCGCGACACCGCCGCGCAGGTGGCCGCGGTGGCCCGGCTGCGAGAACGGATGCCGGTCCTGGGCAAGGCGCTGGCGCTGTTTGATGATCTGGTGTCGGCGGGTGAACGCGCGCTGGCGGTCGGCGACGTCGATGGTCTCGGCCGGCTGTTCGACGTGGCGCACGGACTGCTGGCGTCGCTCCGGGTTTCCTCCGCCGAGATTGAGACCATGGTGCACGGGGCGCGCGCCGCGGGCGCCGTCGGGGCCAAGCTGACGGGGGCGGGCGGCGGCGGCGCCGTCATCGCGCTGGCCCCCGGCCATGAAAAAGACGTGCTCCGACACTGGAAGCGCGACGGATTCGACGGTTTCATCACCGAGATCGGCGATGCCCAATCACGGCCGTCGGCCAACCGCACGGACGGCCACCCGGTACACCGCCCATGACCACCGCGGGAGCCACGTCACCACCCGCCGGCCGCGCCCGTGTCTGCACGGCGGTCGCCGGGACCAACATCGCGCTGGTGAAATACTGGGGTAAACGAGACCCTGCCTTGAACCTGCCGGCCACGGGAAGTGTCTCCTTGACCCTGGGTGAGTTGGGGACCCGCACCACGGTTCGTTTCGTGGAAGGCGCCGCCACCGACAACGTCCGCCTCGGCGACGTCCCCACCGACGATCGCGTCGCGTCGCGCGTGCGCCAGTTTCTGGATCGCGTGCGGCAGCAGGCTGGCATCACCAGTCGCGCCGAGGTCACCACCGAGAACTCGGTCCCCACCGCGGCCGGGCTGGCGTCGTCGGCCTCGGGGTTCGCGGCGCTGGCGCTGGCTGCCACGCGCGCGGCTGGCCTGACGCTGCCCCCGCCGGCGCTTTCGGCGCTGGCGCGGCTCGGCTCCGGATCGGCGGCGCGATCGATTTTCGGCGGCTTCGTCGAGATGGCGCGGGGAACGCGGCCCGACGGCAGCGACGCGTTCGCTCACCCCCTGGACGAAGCGACCACCTGGGACATCCGCCTGG
>DASRQT010000355.1:0-5888 GCA_035696485.1 Polyangia bacterium
TTGAAGCCTTCACGCGTGCGCCGCATGTCGAAATACAGGAGGACGGCTCCCAGAACCGGGATTGGTAGCAGGACCATCGTGAACAGGTCACCGAACAGCGACGAGATGAACACCGCCCGGTCGGGGATCAGGAGGTTCGCCAGACCCTGCGCGAACCAGCGCACCACGCTGAAGACGATCAGCACCACCAGCACGCGCACCCAGTCCTGGCGGACCAGGGCGGCGCTGCGCTTGAGCGCGGCGCGTCCCCCGATCCCCTCGATCAAGACGACCGGTGACACGAACGTAAACAAGAACGCCAGGATCAGCCCCGGGATCACGAACAGGACAAACCCGAGGCCCACCAGCAGCGCCGCCGGCAGAATCGCCGACAGCAGGAGGCCGAGACGGCGGAACAGCAACATCCAGACCTCGCGCCAGCCGGCGTTTCCACCCAGGATCCGATCGGCGACGCTGATGGTCAGGGCGCCGTTGGTCAGCGGGACGACGATGCCGTAGAGAAAAAACGCGGTGACCAGGGTTCCGAGAAGGCCCATCAGAAACAGGGTGAACCCGCCCGTCAGCGCGCCGGCGGCGGCCGCGCTGCTGCGGCTCAGCTCCTCCAGGTTGCGCGCGCTCTGCTTGGAGAACTCCTCCACGGCCTTCGGATCCAGCTTGCCGTCCTTCAATGAATCGGCGAACGCGCGGCGGGAAGCATCGGCGCTCTTCTTCCCCAGCTCCGCGGTTTCATGGAAGTAGGCTTGCGCGGCGACCGTCGGGGCCAGGATCATCGAGAGGGCGCAGGATTTGATCAGCGAGGCCGGGACGAACAACAGCGCGCACGTCATCAGCAGCGCCTTGGCGTGCGTGCGGTACAGCTCCAGCGCCTCTTTCAGCAAAGTGATCACGGACTTCCCCTCAGCCTCGGGCGCCGGCGCGTTGGCCGACGGCGCTACGTAGTCAGGGCTCAGCGGGGGTGGCGGAGGGGGAACGCGTCCATCGGGCATCGGCAGCCCCCGGACGGAGGGCGGCGCGGCGACGGCTTTACCGGTTATTGGGCAGAACGTGATTTCAGGCGGGTGTGACTGACCACAATGCGGGCAAGAGCCGTTGGCCACTTTCGGCCTCCTTTACGGTGAAGGAGCCGAGCATATATCGAAGGCGTGATAAAAGGTCTGGCGTGTCACGTCAACAACGGGAGGCCGATGGTGTCGTCGGCTTTCTTGTGCTGTCGCTTTTGACGCGTGTAGCCGCGCCCCTCTTTGTGTTGCTCGCGATGGCGACGATCGCCGTCGCCGCCGACCGGCCCAAGATCAGCGTCGCGGTCGGAGTGGGCGCCTCGTTCGAGCGCTCGGGTCTGGCCCCCGCTCGCACCGACACGGTTCCGACGTTCTTCGCCGTCGGTGGTTTCGGTGACGGCATCCTGGGGATTGACCTGGGACTGACGGCGACCACGGCGTCGGGCCGCTTCCGCGCGCCTGATGCTCCGGTCGATCGGCTGGGCGCGGATGCGATGCTGGTGGTCCGGCCGTGGGCGATTTGGTCCGCTGACATAGAGGCGCTGTCGTTCTCCCGAAGTTTGCTGCGAACTATCGCGGCCGAAGCGGGCCTTGGCTACGAGCATGACAGCCGCGGGGTGCGGGCGGGTGGCCGGACCGGCGCCCGTCTGGGTGCGCGGGTCGACGTGCCGCTGTTCCCGCGCGACCCCAGCCAGCTGCGGGTGCGCTTCGCGGTTCGCCGTTTCATCGGGTTCTATGTCCCCCAGGTGGACGCGACCGAGGTCAAGGACACTGGCCTCGAAGCCTATGGCGCGCTGGCCGTGTCATTCTGAAAAAGTCCTGTCATGCAAGCCCCGGTGTTCGCCGCTCGTCTCTGCCTGGTCGTGGCCCTGGCCGCAGGCTGCAGCAGCGTCGTGGCCAACGTGAAGCCGGAGGCGCACGCCCTGGCGCCCAACGTGACCATGGTCATCGCGCTGCCGCCGGTGCTGGAGTTCAGGCGATCGGGTGAGCAGGGGCGGGTGGGTCGCCGTCTGGGCGACGCACTGCTGGCCGCCACCGGTGGAAACGCCATTGTCCCCGAGGAGCTGGACGACGCCGAGGGCCCGGCGGTCGCCAATGTCGTGCGCGCGCTGGGCGCCGACCTGGCGCACGCGATCACGTTCCGGATCGTTGCCAGCCGCGCCCCGCGCGCCGAGGCGACCCCGGCGCCGATCCCCGGCGTTCGTTCCCCGGTTCACTTCGTGCTGGACTACACGGTGCGCGTGGAGGTTGGGCGTCCGGGACGCGACGACCTGCTCGGCACCGTCGAGACCCAGGCGGTGGCGTCGCCGGATGATCCCGAGATGGGGCCCGATGGTGAGAGCCTGGGATTGCAGAGCGCGGTCGACGAAGCGATCGCCGGTGCGATTGGTCAATTTGCACCCAGCCTGCGGTCTTCGAGTGCGCCCCTACGCGTGATCGAAGCACCGGGCGCCCCGCCGGGAAAGACGCTGTCGGTGTCACAGCGCTTGAGCGCGCTGACCATGCTTTATCCAGAGTACCCGGCCGAGTTCCTGCGCAAGCTGGCCGGCAGCGACGCCCGGTTCCTGGTGCTGTCGCCGGGGGCCTTGCAGCGCGTGGGCGTTTCGGCCGGCGATCTCCTGGGGGCATCGCGCGGCACCGTCCTGGCCAGCCGCGCGGTGCTGGCGCGCAAGCTGGCCGGCGGCGTCGTTCCCGCCATGTACGCCGAACGCGCCGGCGACCGTTTCCTGATCAGCCAGACCACGCTTACCAGGCAGTAGTCGTTGCGGCTTGTCCTGCTGCTGTTTGTCGTGGGGCTGGCGGGCAATCCGATTGTCGAGTCGGACATTTTCTTCCGACTGAAGATCGGGCAGGAGATCCTGGCCGAGGGGGCGATCCCGGCCACCAACCTGCTGTCGTTCACGCACCCGGATCATCCCGATCTGGATCTCGCATGGCTGTTCGAGGTTGTGATGGCCGGTGTCTTTCGCGTGGGGGGATTCGCCGCGGTGGTCTTGACCAAGACCGCCGTTCTGGTGGCCACCTTCGCGGTCGCGTTCTGGGTCAGCCGGCGGCGCGGCGCCGGTGCGGTTGCGTCGGCGCTGGCCCTGGCGGTGTCGGCGCTGGTGATGCGCGAGCGTCTGGTCGAACGCCCGCATATCTTCTCGTTCCTGGGTGAGGTCGCCCTGCTGGCGTTCCTGGAAGCCTTTGATCGTCGTGCGCCGGCGCCTTTGCGCGCGGGCGTCCTTGGCCGGGCGGCCACCCTGTTTGTCCTCTGCGCGCTGTGGGCCAACCTGCACGCCGGCGCGTTTGTCGCGGTGATCATGCTGGCGCTGTTCGCGCTGGGAACCGCGATCGACGAACGCCGCGCCAGCGCCGCGGCGCCGGCGGCGGTGTTGACCGGGGTCGCGCTGCTGGCCCTGATGGCGACGCCGGCGGGCTGGGGTATTTTTCGCTATCTGTGGTTACACCTGCAGTTGCCACGCCTGCACGCGGTTGACGAGTTTCGTGCGCCGACCTGGACCTCCGACGCGGGGCTGGTGGTTTTCGGGTTGGCGGTCGTTTGCACATTGGTCACGCTGGGCATATTGACCGGGCCGCGACGGCGGCTACCGGCCCGGCAGTCGCTGCCGGTCATCGGCCTCGGCCTGCTGGCCTGCCACTCGGTGCGGTTCGGCGCCGATTTCGCGCTGCTGGCGGCTCCCGTCCTGGCCGTGGGTTTGTCGCTGGTCTTTGCGCGTTTGCGCCGGATTCCGGCCGCCGCCGCGGTTGCGCCCGCGGGACCGGTGGCGGTGGGATTGGCCTTGCTGGCCGTGACGATCGTGCCGCGCGCCGGTGCGGTGATGCGTGGGGAGCCGTTCGTCCGCCTCGGCGTCGACGATTCGGCGATCCCGCTGGATGCCATTGCCTTCGTCGAACGACACGGGCTGCGCCAGCGCATGTACAACGACTTTGAGATCGGCTCGTACCTCGCGTTCCAGGGATACCCGCGCTACCGCGTGTTCGTGGATCCGCGGCTGCCCGCCTATCCGGAGGATTTTCACCGCCTGCTGGGTCGCGACGACCTGCCGCGCGAGGCCTGGGACGCAGCCATGTCGCGCTATCAGGTCGACAGCGCGCTCTTGGCCTACGCGGGGCTGAACCGGCGCGTGGCCTGGTGGGACCCAGCGACGTGGGCGCTGGTGTATCGGCAACACGACGCACGCGTCTTCGTGCGCCGCTTGCCGCGCTGGCGCGACTTCATCGCGGCGTACGAGATTCCGGCGACGTTTGCCTTCACGGTCGAAAGCGGAGCGACCACGGTGCCGTTGTCGAAGCCGCCCGCCACGTCGCCGGTGGCGGCCTGCGTCTGGCAGCAGCGCCAGGGTGATCTGCTTTTCGATCTGATCAGCCTGGACCGTGGCAATGAAGGGCGCGCGGAGATCGCCTATCGCAGGGCGCTGGCCGCGCCGTCCGGCTGTCTTGCCAGCGCCGACGAGGCGCGGCTCGGCGCCTGGCTGGGGGCGGTCGATCTGCGCGCCGGGCGCTGGCAGGACGCGCTGGCGTTGCTGGACCGGGCGCTGGCGCACAACCAGGCCGGCGACGACCTTTCAACCCTGACCAACCGTGCCATCGCGCTGGAGGCGCTGGGTCAGAGCGCCGCCGCGTCCTTGGCGTGGGGCACTGTGGCTGCCGCTGCCGGTGCCAGCGATACCGCGCTGGCAAAAAAGGCCCTCCATCGCCAGGCGGAGACGGCCAACCTCAGTTCCCGGTCCGAAACGCGTCCCACACGCCGGTGACGTCTTCGATCCCCGCGCGGGTGTGAAACGTCGCCGACCAGGTGCCCGGCATCTCCAGCGCATCACCGATTCGGTCCGCGAGGCCGGTCCCGTGTGAATCCAGAAGCTGCGCCGACCCCTGCAGCACCAGATCCAGGCCCTCACCGTCGGCGGCCGAGAACCCGATGTCGAGGCTCAGCGCCATCGCCGCCAGCCCGTCCTGGCACGCCTTGACCAGGCATCCGGCAGGGCGCGCCAGCTCGGCGCACAGCACGGCGTCCAGCGCAGCGCATCCGGTGGCGGGCGCGGTCGGATCGGCCATCGTCACTGTGACGGGCGCCCTGGCCAGCGCCGCGATCCAATCGACCAGCTCGCGCGAGCCGGAGGGCAGGCCGCGCCTCGCCAGCGCCAGCTCGCCGAAGGCGACGCGGGCCACGGTTCCAAGCCGCAGCGTGATCGCGTGCGCCGCAAGGGTCAATGTCCGGGCGGTCGCGATCGCGCGCACCGCGGGCACCTCCAGCACCGGCAGCGCCAGCGGCAGCAGGGGAACCTCATACGTCGCCCCTGGAACCATGAACGTGGCGCCGGCGAACATGTGGTCGGCCTGATAGGCGCCCGGGACCGTGGCCTCACGGATGGCGAGCTGGGACCGCAGCGCCACCGAGCCCAGGATCCGGGCGGCGTCGTCCGCGACCGAGGACAGGTCGACCAGCGCTTTTGGTTTGGGGCTGCCGAACATCCCCATCAGCAGGGCGTCAAGGCTGACGCCGCCGCCGCTGCCGGTGACGCCGCGGCACGATGAGGTGCCGCCGCCCGCTTGCGGCAGGAACGCCCCGCGGCGCGCGGCCAGCGCGGGACCAAGCGCGCCCTCCTCGGCCGGCGCGCGTGGCTGGCAGTCGTTGGGATCGCCAGCGACGGGACCGCTGAGCGCGTCCATCGTGCAGTCGAGCCACAGCTGCGCCGGATCCAGGGGGCAGTCTTGCAGGTCGCGCCAGGGCGCGGCCACCGTCTGCGTCGCGGCCAGCGGGCGGGTGAAGACGAACCGTGAGGTCACGGTGTAGTGGCCGGCGGCGTTGGGGCTGGCGTCGCCGAGCGGCAAGGCCACGCGCACCACGCCGCCGCTGACCAGCGCGGTTCCCGGTAGATCCACGCA
>DASRQT010000356.1:0-2145 GCA_035696485.1 Polyangia bacterium
TGGGCCGAAGTGTATTCGAAATCCGGCTAAAGGCCGAACCCAAGCTTGAACGACCAGGTGTCAACGTACACGCTGGCGAAAGACGTCTCCTGCGCGAAGCCGTTGACCGGGTGCAGATACCCTATCGCCGCGCTCACGAAAGCGTAGCGGGCCAGGAAAAACTCGACACCGGCATCGACACCCATTTGCCAGTAGGCGGTCGGGATGGTTCGACCGAACTGCAGCCGCCGCATGTATCCGCCGCCGCCCAGAGCTTCAACGAAAGGGGTGAATTGCCTACCGGGGTACTGGCCACCGAGGGAAAACGACTGCGCGAAGAAGTAGTCGCCGCCACCTCCGAACTTGCCGCTCTCCCAGCCGTACTGGCTGGAGAGCCCCATCCGCACGAACCAGGACAGCGGGTAAAAATCCAGTGACAGACTGTTGAACGGCTGCGACGCAGCCCCGGCCCCGGGCGAGGACGGGTTGGTGGCCCCGGGGCGCACAAAGGAAAAGCGGCGATAGCCGAACTTGACCCGCGGAACATTGCGCTCCGGGGCGGGCGCCGCGGCCGACGGCGCCGCCTCGCGCACGATGGTGCTTTCTTGTGGCGGCGGCGCTGCCGCGGCCCGAGCGAAAGGAACAGCCATCGGCATGGCCACCGTCGTCGCCGGGGCGGCAGCGGGCGGCGGAAAAAACACGCGCCGCTTGAGGCGTCGGGCAACCTTGGGATCGTCGATCTCGTCGCTGGCGGCCCCGTGCGCCGGTTGGATACGGAAAGGCGCCGGCCCGCCGGTGTCCGCCGCCCCGGTCAGCGCCACTGACAGCAGCAGCGGCAATGTAAAGATCAATGTTTGGCCCCTGCGCCGCCATCGCCGGCGTGCGCGGTGTGAGCGCTGCTGGGCCACGGCTGAAAGCTGGCGATGATCTGCGAGATCATCGGATCCGCCGCCATCGATGTCTTGGCCGTGAAGTGCAGGCGAAAACTTGTCCCCGGCAGGTCATCGTCGACGAACGCGTCGCGATGAAAGACGTTCGGCCCGCCGGTCCAGCTCATGTCGACGCCCGACGTGGTCCCGCCGGCCAGTGCCTGGCTCTGCGCGACGTCCCAGGGCGGGCTCTGTTGCTGGGCTTGGGCGGTGAATGCCGTGGTCGCGTCCGTGCTCTGTTTGTAGATGTGCAGGCTATAGAGCGCGTCGTCCTCCCGCACCGACAGCGTCACGGCGCTGGGCGGCACGGCGAAAAACGTCTCCGTCGGCAGGCGAATCGGCAGCCAGGGTGGTTCCAGTAGATGCAGGTGGAAGTCACCCGTGGGGCTGTCATACGTGACAGTTCCAGGAAAATGCGCGCTGTCACCGTCGGTCTGTCCGCAGGCCGCGAACAGACAAAGGCCGAGCGCCAGGACAAACCCGGGGCCAAAGAACCGCCGCGAGCTCCCTGCGGAGGACCCGGCACTTTTGCGCGGAAGCCTTGACACGATCACCTTCAACAAGACTGGCAACTAAGCTTCGACCAAACGAAGCGGCGTCTTTAAGGGTAATCATCCTCCCCGCCCGCCAGAAGTGCGCCTTGACACTTGACTTGGAATCAAACTTTCCAGGCCAACCAGATGCGCTCCACTAGATCCAACCACCCTCCCATGCCGCCCGTCAATGCGCCTTCTAGCGCGCCGAGTCCAACCAACACGATACCGACCCCGAGCAGCGCCTTGAGCGGCATTCCCACGAAGTAAACCGGGATCTGCGGCGCCGCGCGCGCGATCGCGCCCAGCGCGACGTCCGCCAGCAAAAGCGCGACGATGACCGGCGCCGCCAGCCCGACGGCCGCCTCCAGCAATTTTGCCGACGCGGCGATCACCACCGTAGTGGCGGCGCGCATCCCCGACGCCGAGCCCGTCAATCCCAGGGGGATGGCCTCATAGCTCCGCATCAACGCCACCATCATCCGCCCCAGCCCGCCCAGCTCGAGGAAGATCACCGTGGCGACAAAAAGATAAAGGTTCCCGGTCGGGCTTGTGCGCTCGTCAGAGGTTGGCACCAGTACTTCCGCCATGTTCGCACCGCGCATCACGTCCGTAAGGCGTCCCGCCATCTCTGCCGCGCGAAAGAGAAAGGATGCGACCAACCCCACCGTCACGCCGATCGCCAGCTCGCGCGCGAGGACCAG
>DASRQT010000357.1:0-4864 GCA_035696485.1 Polyangia bacterium
GAACCCCATACGGTGACGGCGCCATGAAGCTGACGACCTTCTTCTTTGCCTTCGTGCTGACGCTGGGCGTAACTGCCCTTCCAGCGGTGGCATGGGACGGCTCGCTTCGCTGCGGCGTGCGTCTCGTGAATGTCGGCGACAGTGAGGAAGCGGTCGTGGACAAGTGTGGTCGTCCGACCGAGTCCAAGTCGATCACCACGACCGCCAGGTGGCGAACAGTCACGACGACCATCGACCAGTGGACTTACGACCTCGGTCCCAATCAGTTCACCCGCATCCTCATCTTCGATGCGACGGCCGATCGACTGATTACCATCGTCCTCGGCGGCTACGGCAAGTAGTCGCGGATCGGCAAGCCACGCGCGAGATCGGATCAGCGACCCGGCCTCGCGCGTTTTGGTTTTTTTCTCGGGAAGTTACTTCGTGGCCGGCGCGTCGGCCTTGGGGGCGTCGGCCTTGGTCGCGTCGGTCTTGGCCTTCTTGACGTGCTTGGTCTTCTTCGCGTCTTTCGCCGGCGCGTCGGCTTTGGGGGCCGCGCTGTCGGCCGCGGGGGCCTGAGCCACGACCTTGGCGCGCGTCTGGTGTTTCGCCATCGGCGCCGCGAAAGCGGTGGCGCCAGACAGAGCAAGAAGGGACAGGCCGAACATGGTGTTGCGAATCATTGTGATCCTCCGGGTGTGTTGGTTTCATCTGCGGCCGGTGATTCCGGCAGCGCTGGTTGTTTTCTGCTTTCTTCCTATTGCAGCCGCGGTGCCAGCGCGGATGTTCCGCAATCGCGCTGTTTCGCGCGGGTTTTGGCCCGCTTGCGCTGGCGCCCGGCCCGGGAGTGGGGCGTTTTCGCGTGCGCGGGCAGCAAAACCGCGCCTTGGCAGCAGCGCGTAGCGTCTAGGGCTCAGGTTCTCCGGGCGTGAGCGATCCCACACGCAGTCTCCCACTGCCAACCACAACCTGCTCGGCCGCAAGGAGCTGGCTACCTCCAAACGGTCTTGTCGAACCGACAAGTCGGCCGCGGACGCTCACGGTATCCCCAACCGCCAGCCACGCGACGGCACGCGACTCTCGCTTCAATCGGCTCTCGTAAGTACTCCGAGGCGCCTCATCTCCACGGACCGCGTGTTGATAGACCACGCGGGTGCGAACCGCCAGTCTCGCAGCCGCACCGGTCGGCTCAACAATGACCTCACGGCCGTCGTCCAGCATCAGCCTGAAAGACAGCGCGGCGCTCGCGGATGCCTCGGCGGCCTTGCCGTCAGCGGCGGCCCAGATCACGCACCGGATACTGCTCGCGTAAGGCGGCACCATCGTCGGACCCGGCAGGACCTTTCCGACAACGAGGACGCGATCGGCAGGCACGACAACGACTAGAGCTCTTTGGCTTCGATGCGACGGTTCTTCTGTCGACCCTCATCGGTGTCATTGGGGGCGATGGGGCGCTCGTCGCCGTGGCCGACCGCCGTCAGGCGGCTACGGTCGACGCCTTTCGAGATGATGTAGTCGCGGCAGGCTTGCGCGCGCTTCCCCGACAGCGCCTTGTTGGTTTTCCGATTCCCCACGTTGTCGGTGTGGCCCGAGATCTCGACGCGCGCACTCTTCTTGTGGGTCATGAAATCGACGACGATATCCAGCCGATCATACGACTCCGGGCGTATCGTCGCCTTGCCGGTGTCGAAGGTGACCCCGGTCAGCACAAAAGGGGGCGGCGGGGGCTCGCGTTTGTAGCGCAGGGTCAGCTTGACGCTCTGCTTCGGCTCGCTGGTCACGGTTACAGTCGTCGCGATGTCCCCGCGGCGCCCAAGGCTCAAGTAGTTGACCTCGTACTTCTGCCCCACCGGCACCAGCACCTCGGCATAGCCCTCGGCGTCGGTCTCTTCGGTGTAGTACTTGTCGCCGCCGGGCGCGGTCAGGGAGATCACGACCCCCTTGACCGGCCCCGTGTCCTTGTCGATCACGATGAACTTCATCGCGGCCTCTGTCTTCGTCGGCGCGATCTTGGACGCCTTCGCGCCGTGCGCCTCCTTGGCGGTGTCCGAGTCGTGGAGCACGAAGTCGCCGGCGTCAGGTCTGGCGGCGCGTGAGGGGGCGCTGGCGGCCAGCGCCAGCATCGCGAGCGTGATTGTCACAAGGTGACGCATCGGGGAGCCTCCGTCGTCAGGAAACGGCCATTGACGGTAACACACACCGCCGGGGCCGCCACCAATGGACCCGGGCGCGGAGAGTTTCGGAAGCGGGTGACGGCGCGGCAGGACCAGAGAATTCCAAGTCGAGGCCAGGGAGCATTCGTGGCAACATCCGGTCATGCCCCACGTATCCACGGTTTCCGCGGCAGTTCGACGCGCTGACTTTTTGATGGCGCTGGCCTACGCGACCGACCTGGCCACGGGGCACTCGCGAGATTTTGCGTTGCGATCGTGCGTGCTGGCGATGCGGCTGGTCGACGGTGCGAGCTTCGACGACAATACCCGCCGCGCCGTTTACCATCAGGCGCTGCTTCGCTATATCGGCTGCAACGCCGACTCCCACCTGCTGGCGGCGGCGTGGGGCGATGAGATCGCTCTTCGCCAGGATCTGCAGCGCGTGGACTTCGGTGACAAGGCGGAGTTCGTCCAGGTCTTTGTCCGAGCCATCACGCGCACCTTCTCGGACGCGTCGCCGGCGGAGCTGGCCAAGGCTGTAGAGCGCGGTCTTGCCGAGGCCGCGCAGGTGAACATCCCCATCTTGTCCGGACACTGCGAGGTTGCGCAAAGGATCGCGGAGCGGCTCGGTCTTCCGGAAGAGATCCGCGAAAGCCTCGGCCAGATCTACGAGCGGTGGGACGGACGCGGCTTGCCGCGGGGTCTGTCGGGCAACGCGGTGACGTTTCCTGTCCGGCTGGTGACGCTGGCGCAGTATGCCATCGCGCTCAACGAAGCCCACGGCTTCGAAGGAATGACGGCGATGATTGCCAAGCGCGCCGGCGGCGCCTACGAACCGGAGCTGGCGGAGCTTTTCCTCAAGGACGCAGAACGATTTTGCGCTGGATTAGACGGGCCAGTCGACCGCGAGACCATCCTGGCGCTGGAACCCACTCCCCATGCGATGCTGGATGAGCAGGCTTGCGAGGAGGCCTATTTGGCCATCGCGGATTTTGTCGACATGAGGATGCCGTTTACGTTCGGGCATTCGCGCGCCGTCGCGTCTCTTGCCGAAGCAGCCGGCAAGCGCCTGGGGCTTCCCACGTCGGATATTCGCGATATCCGCTGGGCGGCCTACACACACGACATCGGCGAGCTGACGGTGCCGGTCGCAACCTGGATGAGGGCCGGCTCCCTGACGGAGCGCGAGACCGACGCCGCACGGCTTCATCCTTATCATGGCGAGCGCGCGCTGGCGTCACTGGGCGGTGACGGCAAGGCGGTCGCGGCACTGGTGCAGCGCCATCACGAGTGCCTCGACGGCAGCGGGTACTACCGCAATTCTCGTGGCCCGGATCTTTCACCCGCCGCCCGCATTCTCGCCGCCGCCGAAATGTTCCAGACCGCGCGCGAGGCCCGGCCCCACCGGCCCGCGTTGAGTGACGCGTCCGCGGCCGCAAAGCTCCGCGGCGCCGTCAGAGAGGGAAAGCTCTCTTCCGACGCGGTCGAGGCGGTCCTCACTTGCGCCGGGCAACCTTCGCGCCGGGCGGCGCCCGAGCGTTTGGCTGGACTGACGCCACGCGAGATCGAGGTACTGCGGCTGATCGCGGCCGGGGACACGATGAAGGAAGCGGCCCGCAAGCTGGATATCGCGACCAAGACCGCGGACAACCATATCCAGAACCTCTATTCCAAGATCGGCGTCACCACCCGGGCAGGGGCGGCCCTCTATGCCCTCGAGCGCGGCCTGGTTCAGCACGGAATATCGTCCGGGTAGGGAATCTTCCCCATGTGCGACCGGGAGGTCGCCGGCATCCTTCGAACGTGAACCGGGCCATTTCGGCGCGGCATTTCGGAGGAGACGCCATGAAAGATTCGATCAAGGTAGGGGTCATCGCGGACCAGACGGGTCCACTCTCGTTCGTGGGAATCGCGAATTCCAACGTCGCGAAGATGGTCATCAATGACATCAACGCGAAGGGCGGCTTGCTCGGGCGCCAGATTGAGCTCTATCTCGAGGACAGCGCAACCATCGACAGCGTCGCGGAGGCCAAGGCGACCAAGCTCGTTGAACACGACAAGGTCGATGTGCTCTTCGGCGGGATTTACAGCTCCACGCGCCAGGCCATCAAGGGTCCAGCGGTCGTGAAGGGCAAGAAGCTTTACATCTATCCCGAGCAGTACGAGGGACAGGAGTGCGACCCGCTGATTTTCTGTACCGGCCCGGTGCCGGCGCAGCAGGTTGATCCGCTGATTCCGTGGTTGATGCAGCAAACCGGCGCGAAGAAGTTCTACTTGCCCTCGGCAGACTACATCTGGCCGCGCGTGCTGAACCAGAAAGTTCGGCAGGTGGTGGCCGCCAATCACGGCGCCATCGTCGGCGAGGAATATTTTCCCCTCGATCACACCGACTACAGCGCGACCATCGAGAGGATCAACTCCAGCGGCGCCGAGGTGGTGTTCAAAACCATCGTTCCGCCGGGCGTCGGGCCGTTCCTCGAGCAGCTTTACGAGTCGGGCTTCACCGAGCGCGGCGGACAACTGGTCTGCACGTACTTCGACGAAAACTTCCTCAACATGGTGCCGGCGGCACACGTGGAGGGCCTGTATAGCTGCCTCGACTATTATCAGGACGTCAGCGATCCGTTCAGCACACAGCTGCTCGCACGCTACAACAAGCGCTTTCCCGGCGAGGCCATGTTCACGGCCGGAGGCGCGTGCTCGGGCCTCTATCGCGGCCTCCTGCTTTGGGC
>DASRQT010000358.1:0-7345 GCA_035696485.1 Polyangia bacterium
CGGCGCGCTGACCCTGCGCACGGCGCTGGCCAAGAGCATCAACACCATCTCCGCGCAGCTGGTGTCGGAGATGGGCGTGGAGGCGGTGGTCGACATGATGAGGCGTCTCGGCGTGCGGTCAACGCTTCCGCAGTCGCTGTCGCTGGCGCTCGGGACCGCGGATCTCACCTTGCAGGAGGTGGCGTACGCGCTGGCGGCTTTTCCCGCCGGCGGCGACGAGGTCAAGCCGGTCTTCATCACCCGCCTGGTCGACGCGGACGGCACGGTGCTGGAGGATAACAGCAAGCCAAAGCCGCGCGTCCGCCGCGTGGCGGCCGAGACGGCGTACATTGTTACCGACATGATGAAGGGCGTGGTCGAGACGGGAACCGGCAAGAAGGCGCGCGAGCTCGGCCGCCCGGCCGCCGGGAAGACCGGAACCTCGACCAACTATCGCGACACCTGGTTCTTCGGCTTCACGCCGGAGCTTTTGTGCGGCGTCTGGGTGGGGCGCGACGATTTCAAGCCGATCGCCGCCGACGCGACCGGCGGACACGTGTCGGTGCCAATCTGGCTCGCCTATATGAGCGAATCCCTCAAGGGGAAACCGATCCGCGATTTTGCGCCACCGCCCGGGATCGTCTTCGCGCGTGCCGACGCCGAGAAGGGTCTGCCGGCGCTGCCCGGCCAGAAGCAGAGCCGCCTCATCCCGTTCAAACGCGGGACGCTACCGCCCGCGTTCAAGAGCGCGGCCTACGGCGCGCGTTTCTCGGACGAGGTCTTTTGATGCGAGGCCCCGACCCCTGCGAACACGACGACGCCACCGACGATGTCGTCCAGCGGTCGCGCCGCCGCACGCAGCAGGTGCGGACGGTCTTCCTCGTCACGCTGGCGCTCAACGCCGTGGTCGCCGTCAGCAAGGCCGGGTACAGCTACTTCTCCGGATCACTCGCGCTCGGCGCTGATTCTCTGCATTCGATCCTCGACGCGTCGTCGAACGTGTTGGCGCTCTTCAGCCTGCACTGGGCGGCCAGGCCCGCCAACTCCCGCCACCCCTATGGCCTGCGCAAGATCGAGATCCTGGGCGCGTTGGGCATCGGCATGTTGATCGTCATCAGCCTGTTCGAGTTCGCCTCAGCCGCTGTCATGTCGCTGTCCGGCGCGCGCCGGCCGCCGGAGATCAACTGGGCCGGCTTCGTCGTCGTGCTGGCGACGATGGCGATCAACTTCGTGGTCACCCGCTATGAGCACCGCAAAGGGCACGAGCTGGGCAGTCACCTCCTGTGCGCCGACGCCAAACACACGGAGTCCGATCTCTACGCGTCGGGGGCAGTCCTGCTTTCCTTCGTCGCCATTCGCTTCGGCTGGGCCTGGGCTGATGGTCTGGCCGCCCTGGTCCTAATCGTGCTGGTCGGTCGGGTCGCGTGGCTGGTTTTCCGCGACAACGTGCCGATCCTGTTGGACGCGGCGATGCTGGACCCTGGAAAAGTCATCGAGCTTGCGCGTGGCGTTCCGGGAATCCAAAACATTCACCATGTCCGCTCGCGCGGCATCCGCAGCGCCATCGAGCTCGACCTTCACATGGCGGTCGCGGCCGAGATGAGCGTGGCCGAAGCCCACCTCCTGGCCAGCCAGATCGAACAAGAGGTCAAGCAGAAGTTCCCCGAGGTCTCCGACGTCATCATCCACGTCGAGCCGGTCACTAATCAGTAATCACGATAGCTTGACACCCTGAGCCGCACCGATAAGATAGCGGCCTCAACGTCTAACCACCGTCGTCCTGGCTAAGACTTAGAGCGGAAGTTCCACCCAACCAACAACCCACCGTCGAGAAGGTCGATTGCGGCGCTGAGCGCACGCGGAGGAAGAGATGCAAGGACTAGCCCGATTCTTAGAAGAAGGTGGCACGTTCATGTACGTCAATCTGCTGGTGTCGATCATCACACTGGCAATCATCATCGACCGCGCCATCTTCTTCCTCGGCAAGGGCTCCGTGAACGCCCGGGCGTTCCTCGAGCAGATTCGCAAGTTGGTCCTGGCGAACAACATCGACCGCGCGGTCAAGCTGTGCTCCGCCACCGAGGCGCCGGTCGCCCAGGTGGCGCGCTCCGGCCTGCAGCGCGTGCACCGAGGTGAGATTGCCATCGCGCAGGCCATCGAAGAGACCCTGGTCGACGTGACCCCGCTTTTGAAGAAGCGGGTCCAGATCCTCTGGTCGATCGCCAACATCGCGACCCTCATCGGCCTTCTCGGAACCGTCCTTGGTCTGATTCACGCGTTCGGCGCCGTCGCCGCCGCGAAACCGGAAGAGCGGTCCTCGCTGCTGGCGAAAGGCATCTCGGAGGCGTTGAACAACACCGCGATGGGTCTTGGTATCGCGGTCACGTGCATCGTCGCCCACGCGTTCCTGTCGTCGGCGTCGAAGAAACAGGTTGGCGATCTCGAAGGGTTCGCGCTCAAGCTCGAAAACCTTCTGGCCGAGTCGGCCCAGGGCACCGCGAAAGCCTAACCAGACCCGGACGTCGGTGACCTTCAACGGTTCATGCGGATGATGCGGCGGCGAGGGGTTCCATGACGAGAAGCCAGGTCCGGGCAACGATGCGCCGGATGAGAGATCACAACGAGGAGATCGAGGAAGAGGCCGGCGAGCTGAACCTCGTCCCTTACATGGACATCGTCACCAACATCATCATCTTCCTCCTGGCCTCGGTGGTGAACCAGGTCGCGCTGGGGAACGTGAACGTGACGGTCCCGACGCTGGCCAGCGGTGGCGGCGCCTCGTCCGACGACACGCCCGACAAGAAGCCGCTCAACCTCACCGTCTCCGTCGGCGCCACCGGGTTCATCGTCGCGGCCTCGGGCGGGGTCTTGCCCGTGATCCCGAAGATGAAGGGCGGCCAGTACGACTACAAGTCGCTGACCGTCAAGCTGCTCGAGATCAAGAACTCCTCGACGGAAAACAAGGAAGAGACCAAGGCCAACTTCAACGCCGACGCCAACGTCTCCTACGACATCGTCGTCGCGACCCTCGATGCCATGCGACAGACTGACGACGGGAAGATCCTCTTCCCTGACGTCGCCTTCGCGGCGGGGATCCTCTGATGGCCGAGCACGCGGCCGCAATCTCGCGCCTGGAAGGCAAGAAGGCCATCCGGTCCTATGCCCGCAAGCTGCACGAGCCGGAGGTCATTAAGGACCTGAACATCACCCCGATGATGGACATGATGACCATCATCCTGGTGTTCTTGCTCAAGAGCTTCTCGTCCAGCACGTCGACCATCACCTTCGACGCCAATCTCCAGGTCCCGAAGTCGATCACACAGCTGAACCCGAAAGAGGCGGTCACCGTCATGGTCACCAAGCGGGTGATCCTGGTCGAGGGCGACGGTATCGCCCCCGTCAACAACGGCAAGATCGACCCCGCCGTGAAGCGCGACGGCGAAAACGGCTACTACATCACCCCGCTGGTCGACATCCTCGAGAAGCATGCGCGCAAAGAAAAGCGGGTGGCCGAGTTGACCGGGCAAAAATATGAAGCCCAGCTAATGCTGGTCGCCGATCAAACGACGCCGTACCGCCTGCTGACCGAGGTCATCTATTCGTGCGGCCAGGCGGGTTACGCGAACTATCGCCTGCTGGTTCTCAAGTCGAAGGAGTGATCTGCCCTGCGGGGCAGCACTCCGTCTGGCCCGGCTATGGCGCTTTCGTCTCGGGGCGGGTGCCCTTTACTTCCGGGATCGATCTAGTTATATCAGGGCGCCCCAAGGGGGGTGCCTTGTGAACCCACGACTTTCCCACGGAGATCTCCGGACATGCACAGATCCCCTTCCCTTCGTCTGATTGTCGGCACGCTTCTCGGATTGCTCACGGTCTGCGCTGCTGCCCCTGTGGCATTCGCGCAGGAGGCTGTCCGGCACGGCGGCGAAGCGAGTCTCATCCTCCCGGATCTGGGAAGCGTGACTTTCCTCGGGGCGACCTCCGGCAGCTCGCTGCTGACCGGCGGGATCCTGATCTGCTTTTTGGGGCTGGGTTTCGGCCTGGTCATCTTCATGCAGCTCAAGAACATGGCCGTGCACGGCTCGATGCGCGAGATCTCGGAGCTCATCTACGAGACCTGCAAGACGTACCTCATCACGCAGGGGAAGTTCATCCTGCTGCTGGAGGTCTTCATCGGTACCGTCATGATCTTCTACTTCGGCGTGCTGATGCACTTCGAGGCGATGAAGGTCGTCATCATCCTCCTGTTCAGCCTGATCGGCATCGGCGGCAGCTACGGCGTCGCCTGGTTCGGCATCCGCATCAACACCTTCGCCAACTCGCGCACGGCCTTCGCCAGCTTGAGGGGGAAGCCCTACCCCGTCTACGCCATCCCGCTCAAGGCCGGCATGAGCATCGGCATGCTGCTGATCAGCACCGAGCTGGTGATGATGTTGTGCATCCTGCTGTTTCTGCCCCGCGACTACGCCGGCGCCTGTTTCATCGGCTTCGCCATCGGCGAATCGCTGGGCGCCTCCGCGCTGCGCATCGCCGGCGGCATCTTCACCAAGATCGCCGACATCGGGTCCGACCTGATGAAGATCGTCTTCAACATCAAGGAGGACGACGCGCGCAACCCGGGTGTCATCGCCGACTGCACCGGGGACAACGCGGGCGACTCCGTCGGCCCCAGCGCCGACGGGTTCGAGACCTACGGCGTGACCGGCGTCGCGCTCATCACCTTCATCCTGCTGGCCATCTCGGACCCCAACGTCCAGGTGCAGCTCCTGGTCTGGATCTTCGCGATGCGCATCATGATGATCGTCGCCAGCGGCCTCTCGTATCTGGTCAACGAGGCCATCGTCAAGGCGCGCTACAGCAACGCCGACAAGATGAACTTCGAGGCGCCGCTGACCCAGCTGGTTTGGGTGACGTCGATCGTGTCGGTCGTCATGACCTACGTCGTGTCGTACCTGCTGGTGCCGAAGCTGGGCATCAGCGCCGACGAGACGCTGTGGTGGAAGCTGTCGACCATCATCACCTGCGGAACCTTGGCCGGCGCCATCATCCCCGAGGTGGTCAAGATCTTTACCTCGACGGAGTCCAAGCATGTCCGCGAGGTCGTCACCGCGTCGCGCGAGGGCGGCCCGTCGCTGAACATCCTGTCGGGGCTCACGGCAGGCAACTTCAGCGCCTACTGGATGGGCATCGTCATCGTGTCGTTGATGGGGATCGCCTACGGCGTCAGCACGCAGGGGCTGGGCGCGCTCATGAACGCGCCGGCCGTGTTCTCGTTCGGTCTGGTCGCCTTCGGCTTCCTGGGGATGGGGCCGGTCACCATTGCCGTCGATTCCTACGGCCCGGTCACCGACAACGCGCAGTCGGTCTACGAGCTGTCGGTCATCGAATCGATCGCGGGCGTCAAGGAGGAGATCAAGCGCGAGCACAAGTTTGACGTGAACTTCGAACGCGCCAAGCACCTCCTGGAGGAGAACGACGGCGCCGGGAACACCTTCAAGGCGACCGCCAAGCCGGTCTTGATCGGCACCGCCGTGGTTGGCGCCACGACCATGATCTTCTCGATCATCATGAGCTTGACGCACGGGCTGACGACCGATCTCGACAAGCTGTCGATGCTGCACCCGCCCTTCCTGCTGGGCCTGGTCACGGGCGGCGCCATCATCTACTGGTTCACGGGAGCGTCCACCCAGGCGGTCACCACCGGCGCCTACCGCGCCGTGGAGTTCATCAAGGCCAACATCCGCCTCGACAGCGTGGAGAAGGCATCAATCGCCGACAGCAAGAAGGTGGTCGAGATCTGCACGCAGTACGCGCAGAAGGGGATGTTCAACATCTTCCTGACCATCTTTTTCAGCACATTGGCGTTCGCGTGCGTGGAGCCCTACTTCTTCATCGGTTACCTCATCTCCATCGCGCTGTTCGGCCTCTATCAAGCGATCTTCATGGCCAACGCGGGCGGCGCCTGGGACAACGCCAAGAAGGTCATCGAGGTCGAGCTGAAGGAGAAAGGCACGCCCCTGCACGCGGCGGCCGTGGTCGGCGACACCGTCGGCGATCCCTTCAAGGATACGTCGTCGGTGGCCATGAACCCGGTCATCAAGTTCACCACCCTGTTCGGCCTCCTGGCCGTCGAGCTGGCGGTCGGCTTGAGCCGCGCCACCAGCGCCACCCTGGCGGCGGTGTTCTTCCTGGTCTCGGTCGTCTTCGTCTGGCGGTCTTTCTACGCCATGCGGATCAAGAGCGACACCAAGGCCGCGTAGCCGCTAACGCGGCCGGCGGATGAATCGGAGGGCTGGGCCGACGAACGGGAGAACGGCCAGGCCAAGCAGGACGGCTGACAGCGTCGTGCCGATGCCCAGCAGGGTTGAGGCGGTGGCGGCGCCGGGCAGGCCGCCAAACTGAGACCACAGGCGGTCGGCGCCGTAGAAAGACAGCGATTCGCAGCCCAGCAGGGAGATGCCCACGAACGAGGACGCGAGCGCGAGGACGCCCCAGCTGCGCATCCGGATCACGCCGCGCACGCCGGCGGCAGCCAGCAACATCGTACCGATCGTGGCGGCGGCCAGCGCCATCCCCTGCCCCGGCTGCTTCGGTCCCAACGCCCACAAGATCAGGCTGGGCAGCGACGCTGAGGCGCGTGTGACCGTCTTCCGAAGGCGGGCCACGCCGAACTCGTCCATCCCGTAGCGCGTCCGCCAGGCCTCCTGCATGTCGTAGCGGGCGGCCATCTTCTTGCCCAGCAAGGCCAGGACGACGATACCGTGCAGGCCACCGTAGATGGCCAGCGGCGGCGACCAGCCCATCATGATCAGCGCGAAGACGCTGACCATGACCCCGGACCAGCCCAGGCCGGCGGCGAACCATCGCCCCCAGAACCATTCGGCCGCGACCGCCAAGAAGGCGACCAGATAGCAGGTGGTCAGTGCCAGAAACGCCGGTCCCCAGCCGGGAGGCGGGTTCAAGGAGACCATGAGGTACAGGCTGATGAACAAGCTCAGCGACAGCGCCGCCAGCGCGCGTCGGCTCTTCTCAAACCCGATGTCGTTCAGGCGCGCGAGGAGCTGCTTCATCCCCCCATTATGAGGCCGGAAACAGCGGCGCGCTACGGGACAGGGCCGGCGGCCCGGACCTCGGCCGTGCAGGCCTCCTGGTACTGCTGGAAGTTCTTGTGAAACAACGCCGCCACTTCACGGGCTTTGGCGTCGTAGGCCGCGGGGTCAGGCCAGGTCTGCCGCGGTGTCAGAAGCTGGGTGGGGACGCCCGGGCAGGCACCGGGGATCTGGAGCTTGAACACGGGATCGGGGGTAAAACGGGCGCCGTCCAGGGCCCCGGACAGCGCCGCCGAGACCACCGCCCGCGATACGCTGAT
>DASRQT010000359.1:0-11354 GCA_035696485.1 Polyangia bacterium
GACGCCGACCCGTTCGGCCCATCCTTCCAGATAGGCTGCCTCCATCTGACCGCCGCTCGCTCGGAGAACCTGGACAACATCGCGCCACTGCCGGTCCGAAACGTTTCCACCGGCCTGATACCAAAGTAGCTTTCGCAGGACGGTGTCCTCCGGACTCTTCACGACGAGGGTCGCGCCGCTCGGTCTGACCTGGACCGGGCGCCGTCGCGAGAACTCGCTCTCGTCGAACGGCGAGGAGCCCACCACGAACAGATCGATCTTAACAACCGTGGGAAGATAGAAAATGTTGCAACTACCGCGTCGGACCAGGGCGTCTCGCCCACAAAATCCCATACAGGAGCTCGGCCAATCTCAACCGAACCTCGTCGTGGTTCGCATTCGGGTATCGCTGGTTGATCCCGGCAATCGCTAGTTCCCGGGCCGCTCGGGTCAGGGCGATCGCCTGCGCCAGGCGCTCGTGCGGCGCGCGGGCACGAAGTAGCTGGCAATATCGCTGCCAGGCCGCCGGCTGAGTATCGGCGGGGACGGCCCCCAGCTCCCCCTTGTGCCCACGATCTGACATCTCCGTCGAGGCTACCGTAGATTCCGCGCAGATTCGACCGGTTCGAGTGTGCGGATGACGCCTCAGTTAGAATGACGTTCAGGATCGTATGTCTCGTGCCGTTCGAACCATGACCGCGACCCCGGCCTTGGCGGGCGCGGCTCTCACGCTGCTGACGTGCTACGGGACGGTGGGGGACGGATCGAACGACGCAGGGTCCCGCGATGCAGCCCCGCGCGACGCAGCCTCCAACATCGATCGTCCGGCCGAGGCCGCGCGCGATGTCCCCGAGGGAGCTGGCGACGATGTCCTCGGCCTCGACCTCCCGGCCCCGCTCGCGGTCATCGACGCCACCACGCTGCGCGGAAAGATGTTGTTCGGCTATCAGGGCTGGTTCGGGGTTCCCGGTGACGGGTCGTCCGTCAAAGAGTGGCACCACTGGTTCACCGCCTCGACCGTGTCGTCCGCGCTCGGCTTTGTCGTCGACATGTGGCCGGAGGTCACCGAGCTGGAGGCGGATGAACGTTTCACCACGACGGGGCTGGCGTTGCCCGGTGGTGCGCCGGCGACCGCGTTCTCGTCATTCAAGGAGAAGACGGTCGTGCGCCACTTTCAATGGATGCGCGATCACGACCTCGACGGTGTCTTTCTGCAGCGGTTCTTGAGCGAGGTTCAGGACCCGCGGTTTTTTGCCTTCAGGAACCAGGTGACGCGCAACGTGCGCGCCGGCGCCGAGGCCCACGGCCGCGTCTTCGCCATCGAATACGACCTGTCGCTGCCGGCGGTCCTGCAGCCGATGATCGTGGACAAGCTGAAGGCCGACTGGATGTATCTGGTCGACACGCTGAAGGTGACGGACAGCGACCGCTATCTTCACGACGCGGGCAAGCCGGTGGTGGCGGTGTGGGGGATCGGCTTCATTGATCGGCCCACCACCCCGCAGCAGGCGCAAGAGTTGATCAACTGGTTCAAGACCGACGCTCCCGCTGCCTACCGCGCGACCATCATCGGCGGCATCCCTTCGCGCTGGCGGACCCAGACCATCGACGCGCAGACCGACCCGGCCTGGCCCGCCGTCTTCCGGTCACTCGACGTCATCAGCCCGTGGACGGTCGGGCGTTACGCCGACGATGCCGCCGCCGATCGGTTTATGGCCGATGTCGTGGTACCCGACATGGCCGAGACAGAAGCCCTGGGCATCGGCTACCTGCCCGTCGTCTTCCCAGGATTCTCCTGGCACAACCTGAAGAACAGCACGCGCGAGAACCAGATCCCGCGCCGTGGCGGGCGGTTCTACTGGCGACAGGTGACGAACCTGGTCGGCGCCGGCGCCGTCATGATGAAGACCGCGATGTTCGACGAGGTCGACGAGGCCACCGCCATGTTCAAGCTGGCGCCGAGCGACGCCGAGTCTCCGGCCCAGGCCTCGTTCGTCACCCTGGACGAGGACGGCGAGAGTCTGCCCAGCGACTGGTACCTGCGCGTCGGCAGGGTCGCCACCCAGGTCGTGCGCCACCACCGTCCACCCACGTCCACACTCCCGATCGTTCCCTGAGCTTGCCCTGGAGGCCCTAAGGCACGTCGCGACCTTCGCCGAAGTCGAGGACCCAGAAGCGCGGTTTGGCGGCGCCCGCGGTCGGGCTGTTCTCGACGGCGGCGCGCAGGCGGGTGGGGGGTTCGTCCTGGCCGTCGTCGGCCAGCAGGAAGGTGCCGAAGTGCATCCCGACGCTGGTGCCGGCGCGCAGGATGTGGTGCGCCTGCAGCGCCTGTTCGGGGGAGACGTGGACGCGCGACATGAACCACTCGGGTCTGAAGGCACCGATGGGCAGGACGGCCAGACGGATGGGTGAGAATCGGTCGGCGATCTCCTTGAAGTGCGGGCCCATGCCGGTGTCGCCGGCGAAGTAAATCGAGCCGGCCGGGCCGGTGATGACAAAGCCTGCCCACAGGTTCTTGTCGCGGTCGGTGATTCCGCGGCCAGAGAAATGCCGTGACGGTACCAGCGTGACGCGCACGTCGGGCGTCAGCGGGGCGCTCTGCCACCAGTCCAGATCGGTCGCGCCCGCGATCTTCTCCCTGGCCAGGAGCGCGCCGTTGCCAAGGCCCGACAGGAAACGCGGGTGGTGTTCGACCGCGAGGCGCGCCAGCGTCGGAATGTCCAGGTGGTCGTAGTGGTTGTGGCTGATCAGCACGGCATCGATCGGGGGCAGATCCTCGAATCTGATGCCGGGCGGTCGTACCCGCTTGGGGCCTGCAAACGACACCGGGCTGCAGCGAAAAGACCAGATCGGATCGGTCAGGATGTTCAGGCCGTCCATCTGGATCAGCACCGTCGCGTGATTGACGAAGGTGACGCGCAGCTGACCTTTTTCCACCCGTCGCGGCGGCGGCGGTCCGAACGGCGCCGCCGCGAAGTCGCGCCACCGGCCCTTGTCGCGGGTCAGCTGCCATTTGAGAAAGCTGCCGAAGCCGCCGGCCTCGTCCTCGCGCTCGCTCTGATTATGAAATCGTTTTCCGTCGAAGTGGCCGCTCGCTGTCCCCCGGTAGGTTGGGGCGGCGAAGAGACAACCTCCGATCATGACCGCGGCGATCAGGGCGCCCAGCACCCCAATCACCGTCATGCCCACGATACGCTTTCGGCTAAACGCGCGCGCCAGCAATTGCTGCTACGGCATCGCCGGGCAGTTCACCCGCTTGCTGTCGATGACCACGTTGTCCATCCACATCTCGGTGTCGATGGGGGACCGTTGCGAGTGCCGCCAGCCCAGGAACAGCTTGTCGAAGGGTGGCGCCTGCCACGTGCAGGTGCCGCCCTGGGAGCCGTTCACGTCGACCTGGGTTTGCAGCTTGGTGTCGAACCACATGTGCATCGCGCTCCTGGCGCCGTCGATCTGCCATTCGACGCAGACCCAGCGTCCCTCGGGAATGCCGGGGCCGGCTCTCGGCCCGCAGTCAACCAGCGGCAGGTCGAACTCGTCTCCCGGTCGGTGCGTGTAACCGGCCAGCAGCTGTCCGCCCATGATGCCTTCGCCGTATTTCACCAGCCGGCCATTCGGGAGTTTGCCGCTGGCCTCGATGTGGCTGGAATGGACGTCGCCCATCCGACCGGCGGGAGGCATCTTGACCACCCACACCATCGCCCGGCCCCAGAAGGCATTCCCCGCAGCGGGAAATAACGGGGCGCCCGTCTTGATCAGCGTCGCCGCGCGCAACGGCCCGCCGTGGGTACGGACCGGTTCGTTGGCTGGCGACAGCATCGTTGTCAGGTGAACAGCCTTGGACCCGCGAAACGCCTTGGTGGTGTCGACCAGGACGGCGCCCTTGATGACCTCCGTGGTCCACATCGGGCTGAGGTCGGCCGCGCCCGACGCGTAACCTTCGAAGTCGTCACACATCAGCGCGCCCGCCGGACAGTCCGCGTTGGGCGGGCGCTCGCCGAGGGCGGTGTCGGTCGGGGTCACCGGCACGTCGGGTCGGACGATCTGATCGGCGCTGGCGTCATCGACGGGGTTGCCGCCACCGGCGCCGCCACCGGAGCTGCCCCCACTCGAGCCGCCGCTGGCGCTGCCGCCGCCGCCGGGCGTGGTGCCGCCGGTGCCGGTGGTGACGGCGCCTCCGGTTCCGGGTCCGGTCCCTCCGGTGCCTCCAGGCTTCGTACCAGGCGACTTGTTGTCGCTGCTGCAAGCAGCGGCCGCAAAGGCGAGTATCAAGCACACGGTCGGCAATCGCTTCATGTGAAAATCCTTTAGCGAGTAGGGCGATCCGTTGGAGAGATCACCATACATCAAGGTTTGGGCCACCAAAACGATCGTTCGGGGGCGGCGGACCCTGTGTTAGCCGTACCTTACAGGTTTGCCTCGGTGTCGATGCTGGCAGCCTTCCGGTGCCGAATTGGCGCGTTTGTCGCGTTCGTTGCAGCGTCACGGCGGCATTCCGCCTTCTTCGAACCGGTGCGGTTCTTGCTGGATCATTGCCTCATGAAGGCAGCGGTCATGAGCCTGACGGTATTTGGTCTGCTGCTCGGCGTCACACCGTCGGCGATGGCGGCCCAAGGCGATCAGAACACATGCCGCAAGCTCCCGTCCGGCCTGCGGGTCGTCAAGCTGAGTCTCAAGCCCGATACCGAGCTCGGCGATCTGCTCGCATGGATCTCGTCGGTTACGTGCAAGCAGTTCGTGTTGCCCGGATCGATCGACGTGCGCAGTAAAAAGGTCACGATCGTCGCGCCGCAGCCGATCACCGCCGACGAGGCGTACCGGCTGTTCCTCGATGCGCTCGACTCGGTTGGACTGACCGTCGTGCCGGTGGGGAATTTCCTGCGCGTCATCGAGACCGCGAAGGCCAAGACGTCCGCGATTCCCGTTTATCTCGGCACCGCCGGCGATCGCGGTAATCGTCGCTAGCCGCGAAGGCCGGCGCGCGTGCGGTCGCGAGTCACCTAGGGCGCGCGCTGGCTCAACGGGCCCAGGTAGTCCGACTTGCCCAGCGGGACGCCGTTGTGGCGGAGGATGGCGTAGGCGTGCGTCAGGTGGAAGAAGAAGTTCGGGACCGCGTGTTCAATGAAGTAGTCGGCGCCAGACATCACCTTTCCTCCCCAGCGCGGGGTGCTCACGACGCGCGTGGCGGCGCCCTCGAAGTCCTTCTCGGCGAACTCGCTCAAGAAACCCCGCACCGACTGCACCCGTGCGCGCAGCTCCTCCAGCGTCTGTTCGCTGTCGGGGTGTTTGGGCGCCTCGCGTCCGGTCAAGCGCGACACTGCCAGCTTGGGCGTGTCGCAGGCGGTCTGCACCTGGCGCGCGAACGCGAACTGGTCGGGCGCCAGCCGCAGCGAAAGGAATACGTTCGGGTCGAACGACTTGGTCTTGGCGTAGTCCCCCGCAGCCTCGAGCCACGTGTCCAGCTGACCCAGCATCTTCTTCATCTGTCCAATCATCTCCAGGTACATCGCGTCTTCCTCCGGCCCGAATTCTACTCCCCGAGCTGCCTGTTCGCCCTCGCGAAATTCCCTTTCGATCGTAGATTCAGGGTGTGAGGTCGTCATGAGCGTGACATTTCCGGGAGAGTCGGCGGAATACCGAGCGGCACGGCAGCGGCTGCTCGAGCAAGAGATCGACCTGCGCCGGGCGACGGAGGCCGTGGCCGCCGCCAGGCGCATGCTTCCAGCAGGCGGTACCGTCCGCGAGGACTATGTCTTCGAGGGCAGCGCGAATGGCGCGACCGGCGCGGTGAGGATGTCCGAGCTGTTCGAGCCGGGGAAGCGCTCGCTTGCCATATACAGCTTCATGTTTCCGCGCGATCCGTCCGACGAGCGACCGGGGCCCGAGACCGGGCAAACGGCACGCTTGAAGCTCGATGAAGGCCCGTGCCCATCATGCACCGCCCTGCTCGATCAGCTTGATGGCGCCATGGAGCACGTCACCCAGCGCCTCAACTTCGTGGTGGTCGCGAAGGCTCCTCTGCCACGGCTGCTGGCTTTCGCCGAGGAGCGCGGCTGGCGGCGGCTGCGGCTGCTATCCGCAGCAGCCAACAGCTACAGTCGCGACTACCAGGGAGAGACTGCCGCCGGGCTGCCGAGGCCGATGCTGAACCTTTTTCATCGCGAGGGTACGGCGACACGCCATTTCTGGGGCTCGGAGCTGCTGTACGCGCCCAGCGAGCCCGGACAGGATCCCCGTCACGTCGGCACGATCGAACCGCTGTGGAACCTGTTCGATCTCACCCCCGAGGGGCGCGGCAGTGACTGGGAGGAACAGCTCGGCTACTGCTGCCACAGCGATCAGAACCGGTGACTGCTCTCCAGGTCTCTGAGCAGGTCGGCGCATCGCACCTCGCCGGGTAGATCGGAGACGCATTCCCGCAAGACCTGCCGCGCCGTGCGCCAGTCACCGGCGTTCAACGGACCGAGGGACAGGTTGACATAGGCCACGCCGACACTGTCCAGGCAGTCCTTGTCTGCACGGCAGATATCGGAGTACCTGGCGAAGGTGGTGAGGACCGCCTTGTAGTCTTTCTTGGCGTGGAGGGCGTACATGCGTTGCGGGAGTACTTTCAGGTAGCTGTCCTTGAGCTTCTCAGCGTCCGGCCAGGTTGCGTCAAGATGATCGAGGCCATCGCGCACGATAGCCATCGCTTGTTCTTGCCGGCCAGTTTGCATCAGCGCCCAGGCGTGATCCCAGTGCAGCCACGACACGATCTCGAGCGCTCTTGACTCTTTGCTGTTCGCCCCGACACGAGACACGGTGGGCAGCACGAGGTCGAGGCACTTGACCATCGCCCCGTATTCCTTCGCGGCGTACAGATCGTTCATGCGCTGAACGAGCAGGCTGAAGTAACTGTCTTTCAGTTTTACGGCGTCCGGCCAGATAGCATCAAGATGATCAAGGCCGTCGCGCACGATCGCGATCGCCTCATCGTGCCGGCCGGCTTGCATCAGCGCCCAAGCTCTTTCCCACTGCAGCCATGAAACTGTCTCGAGGGTCTGCGAGTCGCTACTCCTGACGGCGATCTCGGACACCACGGGCCCCACGACGTCGAAGAACTTGACCATCGTTTGCCATGCCTTGGCCTTGTAAAGCTTGGCGCCCTCGTTTCCGTAGGTCTGGATCCTGACCTGCTGTAGCTGGACGTCGGCGGCGTCGACCAGCGCCGCGATCTCGTACAGGCGGAAGCGATCCTGCTCGGTCTGTCCGGCCAGCGTGCTGCGCATGGCCGTGGCCATCAATTGATAAGGTTGAATGATCTTCCGCCGCCTGTACTCATCGAACGTGATCGGCGGAATGCCGCGACTCCGCGCCCAATCCGCGGCCTTCGAGCTGTAGAACCGTTCATCGTGAACCCAGTCGAATCCGGTGGATGAGGTCGTCTCGATCTCGATGACCTTTCCGTCGGGCGCGTCCATCTCGACGAACACGTGCGAGGGAACCAGCGCGGCGCGCACGGGAAGTCCGAAACCGCGAGCGACCACGACGAACAGCATCGCCGAGCTGAGGCAGTTGTAGCGCCCGCGCGCGAAGATCGCCGTGACACGTGGTTGGTTCAGATCATAGCCGCTAAGCTCGGCGCGCTCCCCGTTGAAGAAGACACGATGCATGGCGCGATGGAGCTCATAGCCGCGATGCCAGTCGTCCTTTGCCGCCTGCATGAGCGGCTGCATATCGGAGACGAACTGGTCGACACGTTTTTGGAAGCCTGCGTGGCTGGCGGCATCGCGCTGGTCTGCGGAGGCAACAATGGCCAGCGCCAGCAAGGCGTGCATATCGCCTTGCCTCGCCTGGGCGATGCCTTTTACGGCCGCAACCTCGGGCTCGGTCAGCTGCGACCAGACGTGCTGTTCGCCACCTCCCGAGCCAGGTGTCCCGGTGGTACGGGAACGAGCACTGTTCGGCGCCGCGCCCGGCCTCTGAGTCTGGGCGCCGGCGCAGGCCGCCAGGGTCAAGACCAGTCCGAGGCCCCGGAGCGCCACCGTGGAGTTTTTATCATCCTCGCGCCGGCGCCGTCCATTGTGCGGCGCGCGGCGGAGGTCGCACTGACGGGCCGCCCGAACCATTGTCAAACGCGCCCCGGCCGTGGATAACCTGGGAGGCGATGTCGCGGTTAGATTCAGCAGTTCTGGAGATAATGAAGAGGGTGGCCGACCGGCAGATCGCGGCGATGGGGCCTGACAAGGACTGGGTGCACGCTGCCGGCTGGGTCGGCATCATGGCGGCCTACGAATCCACCCTGGAGCCGCGGTATCTCGCGGCCATCAAGGCGTGGGCGGGCGATTTTGGTCTGACCGAAACCCCGCGGCACCCGCGGGCCGACAACCAGTGCGCCGCGCAGGTCTTTCTGGACGTCTATCGTCTGGATCCAACCCCCGGCAACGTGTTCATGCTGGCCGCCGTGAAGCGATCGTTCGACGCGCTGGCCGTCGATCCGCCGGCGGGGCGGGTCGAGTGGTGGTGGCAGGACGCGTTGTTCATGGCGCCGCCCGCATTCGCGCGGCTGGGCGCTATCACCGGCGATCCGCGCTACCTCCGCGTGCTGCACGAGATGTGGTGGGACACCCACGCGTTCCTGTTCGAACCGAAGGTGGGGCTCATGTACCGCGACGACCGTCGGCGCGAGAGCTTCTGGGCGCGCGGCAACGGCTGGGTGGTCGCCGGCATCGCGCGCGTGCTACCGGTGCTGCCCGCGGATGATCGGTGGCGCGGCCAGTACGTCGAATTGCTGCGCACGATGAGCGCCGCGCTGGTGCCTTTGCAGGCGCCAGATGGCCTGTGGCGCGCCAATCTGCTCAAACCGGATGAGATCCCCAACCCGGAGGCCAGCGGCAGCGGTTTTTTCACCTATGCCATGGCCTGGGGCGTGAACAACGGCTTTCTCGACGGCGCCACCTATCTGCCGGTCATCGCGAGGGCGTGGCAGGGTCTGTGCGGCCTGGTGCGCGCCGACGGCCACCTCGGCTGGGTGCAGCCCGTCGCCGCGCTTCCCGCCGCCACCACGGCCGAGTCGACGGCGCCATTCGGCGTCGGGGCCTTCTTGCTGGCCGGCAGCGAGGTGGCGCGGATCGCCGATCAGGGTTTCGTGCGCGTCATCTCGTCGTAGTACCGCTTCAGCACGAAGTAGGCCTTCTTCTTCTGACCCTTGTTCGACAGCAGGCCCTTGCGGTTCCAGTAGTCCTGCACCCCGGCCAGCGGTCGGCGCGGCGAGCGGAAGTCGTACAGGATCCAGGGCGACATGCCGGCCAGGAAGGGAATTCGTTTGCACATCGCGATCTGATGCTGGTAGAGGCTGGCCTGATACTCCTCGCTGAACCGGGTCAGCTTGTCCCCGTGCTTGCCGGCGCGCGCGTCGCCACCGAGCTCGCTCATGACCAGCGGTTTGTCGGCGCTGACCTTCCAGGTGATGGTGTCGCACTTGGGCGGGAGGCCGTCGTACCAGCCGATATATTCGTTGCAGCCGATGACATCCAGCACCTCGCCCAGCGGATCGTCGATCATCACCGTGGTTGGATCGACGTAGTGATGTTCCAGCGCGGCGCTGGCCAGTCGCGTCGGGTCCAGGCTGTGCACGTCGGCGACCAGCGTACTCAGGAACGCGGTTCGCGATTCACCGATGGGCGTCTCGTTGGCCACCGACCAGATGATGATCGACGCCCGGTTGCGGTCGCGGTTGATGTTCTCGGCCAGCTGGTTGCGCGCGTTGGCCAGCGTGCCGGCGTTGTCCCACTGGATGGTCCAGTAGACGGGGATCTCGGACCAGACCAGCAGGCCCAGGCGATCCGCGGCGCGCGTCATCTCTTCGCTGTGCGGATAGTGGGCCAGGCGCACGAAGTTGCACCCCAGCTCTCGGGCCGCCTTCAGCAAGCGGACACACTCCCTGGCGTCGCGAATCCTGCCGCAGCGCCAGGGCGCCTCTTCGTGCAGGGAGATCCCACGCAGGAAGACCGGCTGGCCATTGAGCAGAATCTGCGCGCCCCGGGCTTCCACGGTGCGGAATCCGATGGTCTCGCGCAGCCGATCTCGCCCCGCCGCAAACACAACGTCGTAAAGTTGCGGTCTGTCCGGCGACCACAGCTTGACGTCGGCGCTGGCGCGAAAAGTCGCTCGACCGTCAGCGCCGGTGACCGCGGTCAGTTTCAATTTGACCTTCGGGATCTCCAGGCTGACCTGCGTCCCGGCGGCGGCTGGCCCGTCCAGCTGAATCCAGCCCGACAGCTCGCGCGTCGATCCCGGCACCAGCTGCACGAAGGCCTCGCGCACGAAGGTCTCGGGAGTCTCCACCAGCAGCACGTCGCGCGTCAGCCCACCATAGTTCCACCAGTCGGTGTTCCATGTCGGGATCGCTTCACGGCGGCGGCCGTTGTCGACCTTTACGATGACGAAATTCCCCGTCGGTTTTAGCCGCCCGGTGACCTCAAAACAAAAGGGGGTGAACCCGCCCTCGTGCTCGCCCAGCTTCTCGCCGTTCAGCCAGACCGTTGCGCGCGCGGCCGCCGCGCCGAAATAGAGAAACTGTCGCGCGCGCGCCTTTCTGCGATGCGCGAAGGACTTCTGATACCAGATCGTCCCTTCGTACCAGAGGAGGTCGTCGCGCTGCGAGTTCCAGTCGCCCGGCACGGTGATCGTCGGTGACCTGTCAAAGTCGTATTCGACCAGCTCCCAGCGCTGAGTGGCCTTCTGGTTCTGCCCGAAGGTCTTTGCACGCGGCTGGCCGCGATAGTCGACGCTGCCGGTTTCATAGGGGTCGACGATGATGTGCCAGGCGCCGCCCAGGCGGGTGGTGCTTCGCCGACCGGGGGCGTTCAGCAGCGGGGCAAGGCCGGCGGCCGGCGACGGTCCGGTCAGCGGCAATGATCCCGCTCAAGCCTTGAAGAAGAACGTCGCCGGGTGCGACGAGCCGGGCGTTCGGGTGTGCGGGGCGTTGATCTGCCGTGACGGGATATTGCCCATCTTGTGGCTGACGACCCGGACGCCCATGGTCGCCGGCGACAGACCGACGGTCCCGATGCTGTACTGCTCTTCAATCAAGATCTTCCAGATCTCCTGCGCGATCTTGTTGCGCTCCGGCGTCTTCTTGCTGGCCGCCGATCGGAACAGATCCATCGCCTTGCGCAGCTGCGGATCTTTCGGGGCCGTCCCCTTCTCGCCCTTGCTGGCATACCAGACGGCGATCGACGGGCTCAGGATCGACGCGCCCGGATTGACCGGCAGCGCGTGATCGGGAACCTGAAAAATCATCTCGCTGCCGTCGTTGGGCCAGATGGCGATCTGGTGCTGGTTGCCCTTGGTGCGGCTGAAGAACAGGCTGCGTTCCATCTCCTTGACGTCGG
>DASRQT010000360.1:0-3926 GCA_035696485.1 Polyangia bacterium
CCAGATCACGACGACTCTCGCGCACCGGCGCACCGGCGCAGCAAACGCTCGGCTGCCCGCGCGAACAGCTCCGGTTGCGGAAGCAGGCTGATGGTCAGGAACGTCCCGCGCGGCATGTCGAACAGGTAGCCGGGATGAACCAGCAGCCCGTCCTCGGCCAGCAATATTTTCGCCCAGGTCTCGTCCGATTCGACGGCGGGCAGACGCAGGATGAGCGACCATCCGCCTTCTGCGGCCAGCAATGTCAGCGACGGAAAACCAGGGAGGAGCGATCGCAACGTCTCGCGATTCGTGTGCACCCGCGCTTGAATCTGCTCCCTGATGCGGCCACCGAGGGTCAGCAGGCGCGCGGCCGCAAGCTGCACCGGAGTCCCGACCGACAAGGTGGTGTCGGCGATCAGCTCCAGCCGTTCCCAGGCTGCGCGCAGCTGGTCGGCAGGTCCGCGCGCGGCCACCCACCCGAGCTTCAACTGGGGAAGCCCGCATGACTTGGACAACCCGCCCAGGCTGAACGTCAAGACGTCGCTGGCGATCGGGGAAGCCGCCGCGCACCGGACGAACTGCGCATCCGATTCGAGGTTCGCGCGGGCCGCGCCGCCGGCCGCGCCGGCGCCCACCCCGACGCTGGCGCTGCCGCCTGGACTGAAGCCATAGTCCGCGAACACCTCGTCGGAGATCAGGGCCAGGTCATGCGACGCGCACAGGCCCGCCAGGCGGCGCAGCTCGCCCTGTTTCGTGAACGAACCGGTCGGGTTGTTGGGGCTGACCGCGATCAGCGCGCGCGGCCGCCCGACCGCCTGCGCCTGGGCCAGCGCCTCGGTCACGCTGGCGAAGTCGACGTGCCAGGCGCCGTCATAGCTCAGCAGATACGGAATCGTGCGCACCCCTTCCAGGGTGGTCAGATATTCAAACAAGGGATAACTCGGTTGCGGAACCAGGACGCTGTCTCCCGGATCGCATAGCAACTTGAACAGCAGACCATAAGATTCGCTCGAGCTGGCCGTCAGCAGCAGATCGTCGGCGGCAAGCGCGATCCCCTTGCTGGCGTAGTCGGCGGCCACGGCCGCCCGCGCCGATTCCAACCCCCGCGGCGCTGCCTCGTAGACGCCTACGTCGGGATGCGCCAGCGCCTCTCGCAGCAGGGCGGTGGGATAGGTAAGCCCCACGCTGGTGGGATTCGAAACCGTGAGATCGATGATCGCGGCCCCGTCCTGCCGCCGTGCTCGCTCCAGCACCGCCAGCGGGTTTTCGGCCCGATCCCAGGCCACGCGATGTGAGAACACGGCATCGGAGGTTAACATCGAAGGTTTGCCCCCGTCGCAAGCGGCAGCTCTACCAGGCTCTTCCGCCGGCTTTTGGCGTGTTTATCTATAACAAGCGCTCATGCGATATCACGCGCTGGCCTGTGACTATGACGGCACCCTGGCCGTGCACGGGCGCCTTTTACCTGCGACGGCGGATGCGCTGGGGCGGTTGCGCGAGACCGGGCGGAAGCTGGTTATGGTGACCGGGCGGCAGGTGGACGATCTGGTGGTCGTATGTCCCGACCTGACCATGTTCGATTCCGTCGTCGCGGAGAACGGGGCCGTCATCTACCGGCCTAAGACGCGAGAGGTGCGGCTTCTGGCCGAGGCGCCTCCCAGGGCGTTCGCCGAGGCGCTGGCCGCCCGCGGCGTCGAACCGGTGGGGGTGGGGCACGTCATCGTCGCCACCTGGCACCCTCATGAGACCGTCGTGCTGGAGGAAATCAGGCGGCTCGGCCTCGAGCTGCAGGTGATCTTCAACAAGGGGGCGGTGATGGTGCTGCCGTCCGGGACCAACAAGGCAACCGGGCTGGCGGCGGCGCTACACGAGCTGGGGCTCTCTGCCCACAACACCGTCGGCGTCGGCGACGCGGAGAACGACCACGCGTTTCTGTCACTGTGCGAATGCGGCGTGGCGGTCGCCAATGCCCTTCCCACGCTGAAGGAGCGGGCCGACCTGGTCACGGTGGGCGATCACGGTGAGGGCGTCATCGAGCTTGTCGACGCCATGATCACCTCGGATCTGAGCCAGGTGGCGCCGCGCCTGGGCCGGCATGACATTCCGGTTGGAAGCGATTCGGCCGGCCGCGAGCTGACCTTGCCTGCCTACGGGGCCAGCGTCCTCATCGCCGGCACCTCGGGCAGCGGCAAGTCGACGCTGGCGGCGGGAATCCTCGAACGTCTTTCCGACAAGGGTTACCAGTACTGCATCATCGATCCCGAAGGTGACTACTCCGACTACGACGGCGCGGTGGTGCTGGGCGATTCCAGTCATGCACCCGGCGCCGCCGAGGTCGTGCAGCTGGTCGAGACCGGCCAGAACGCGGTGGCGAACATCCTGGCGCTGGGGATGGAACAGCGCCCGCCCTTCTTCGAGATGTTGTTCCCGCGCCTGCAGGAGGTGCGCGCGCGCACGGCACGCCCGCACTGGATTCTGGTCGACGAGACCCATCACCTGCTGCCGTCGTCGTGGGATGCTTCGTCGCTGGCGCTGCCGCAGGAGCGGCACGGGCTGATGCTCATCACCGTGCACCCGGAACACGTGTCGGCGACCGTCCTCAACAGCGTTGACGCGATCTTCGTCATCGGCCAGTCGCCGGCCGAGACGTTGAAGGCCTTCGCGCACGCGCTGGGCGAGCCGCCGCCGCCGATCTCTGCCGACCCGCTCGAGCCCGGGGAGGTGCTGGTCTGGTGGCTTCGTCCCCGGCGCGCCCCCGTTCGCGTGCACAGCATTCCGTCGCGCGGCGAGCGCAGGCGTCATGTGCGCAAGTACGCCGAGGGGCAGCTGGGGCCGGACAAGAGCTTCTATTTCAAGGGGCGCGAGGGAAAGCTGAACCTTCGCGCCCAGAACCTGACGGTGTTCCTGCAAGTCGCCGACGGCGTCGACGACGACACCTGGCTTCATCACCTGCGTGAGGGCGACTACTCCCAGTGGCTGCGCGAGTCGATCAAGGACAGCGCGCTGGCGGACGTTGTCTCCGACATCGAGCAGGCGGCACGCCCGTCCCCGAAAGAGACCCGCGCGAAAATACGCGCCGCGATCGAAGAGCGTTACACCGCCCCGTCGTGAGCCGGCGCCGCCAGCCTGGCGGAGGCTGGCGTTTCCCACGGGCGGAGGCTGGCGTTGCCCACGGAGCAGGAAGGCCGTAAAATCCCAGTCCCTTCATGGCCCTGGATCTTCGCGACCTCCTCAGGGCTGACTTGCACCCCCACCCGAGGCTCGCGCAGCAGGGTCTGTTCGGCAGCCCCGAGGATCGCGCGCGACTGGCCTCCGCCCTGCCGCCGCTGGTTCCCTTCGGAACCGCGCAATACACCGCCGCCGACTGGATCATGGACTGGAATCACCGATTGCCGTCGCGGCAGGCGATGCTCCGTCTTTACGCCCATTACACCGATCAACGACGGCGCGAGTTCCAGCAGGCCTACGACGCGCGCTTGCGCGAGATTGCCGGGCAGGATCTCTTCCCGGAGTTCGACGTCCCTGACTTTGTCGGCCTCCCGGCCGACGAGGCCTACGAAGCCGAGCTGGACCTCGGGGGTAGCCCGGCGCGCCTCCGTCTGGTCAGCGACTGGCGCCGCGAAATTCAACCCGCGCCGGGCGCCAAGGCGATCGAGATCGTCCGCGAGTCGGAGCCCTTTCGTGAGCTCAAGGCACAATCCAAGATTCGCGCGCCGGGCCTGGGTGATCTCGAGCCGGCCGAATGGTCCCCACCGTGCGAGAGCGGCCACGTGCGCTGGGGGATCGATGTC
Organism: Polyangia bacterium; assembly: GCA_035696485.1. Lineage (GTDB taxonomy): Bacteria > Myxococcota_A > Polyangia > Fen-1088 > Fen-1088 > DASRQT01. The sequence continues at coordinate 3,774 of DASRQT010000360.1, forward strand.
TGGTACCTGCTGACGTTCAACGGCATGGTGGGCGAGGGACGCGCGTTCCTGGTCGACCTGGAAGACCGACTGGTCGTACGCGAACGCGATTTCCAGTTTCGCGCCGGCTAGGGCCGGCGCCAACGCCGGCATCGAGCGCGCGGCCTCTATTTG
>DASRQT010000361.1:0-13737 GCA_035696485.1 Polyangia bacterium
CAAGCGCGAGGAGAAGATCCCGGCGGCGCGCGCCCTCATGATCGCCGCGCAGGTCGCCGATGCGCTGGGCGCCTCGCACGAGCATGGCATCGTTCACCGCGATCTCAAGCCCGAGAACATCTATCTCGTGTCGCGCGGCCCGAACAAGGACTTCGTCAAGGTGCTGGACTTCGGTCTGGCCAAGCTGACCCAGAGCGAAGAGAAGGTCACGCACAAGACGCGAACTGGTTCCGTGATGGGAACGCCCTATTACATGGCGCCCGAACAGTGCGAGGGCAAGACCACCATCGATCATCGCGCCGACATCTATTCGCTGGGCGTGATCCTGTTCGAGATGTTGACCGGCAAGGTGCCGTTCGGCGGCGAGGGTTATGGCGAGATCATCGTCAAGCACATCACCATGCCGCCGCCGTCGTGCCGCACGCTGGTCCCCAGCCTGCCGCGCTCGGTGGACCTGATTCTGTTCCGCGCGCTGGCCAAGGATCGCGAACAGCGATTCCAGAGCATGGTCGACTTTGGCGCCGCCCTGCTGGACCCCGAGGGATACGCCACCTCGGCGCCGGTCATCGGAATCCCCGACGATCTCAGCGGGGTCGCCCGCGCCGCCAGCCCCATGACCCGCTCCGAGATGCGCGAGGCGGCGCAGGTCGGTTTTGGCTCCGGCCTGGGTGGCAGCACGCCGCCGCCGCCCAACGCAAACGCCCTGCCCTCGACCTTCCGACAGGGAATGGGCGAGATCATCGACGACCTGACGCCGCGATCGACCAACCGCAGGACGGCCGTGCTTCTGGCCGCCGCAGTCGTGGTCGGAATTGCGGCCATCGCCTTCACCGGTGGGCGCAGCAGCACCAAGCCGATTCCGGCTCCGGCGGTGGAAGCGCCTCGTCCGCCGGCTGCGGTCCGGGTGAACTTCAACTCCGACCCCGACAAGGCGATGGTGATTCGCGCCGACACCGGCAAGGAGCTGGGCCTCACGCCGCTTTCCATAGAGGTTCCCTACAGCGACGCCGCGGTGGAGTTCGTCTTCAAGAAGCCGGGGTTCGAGAACAAGGTGATGTACATCGTGCCCAACCTGCCGTCGCCGCTGTTCGCGACGCTGCACGCGGCCACCCCGGAAAAACCGGCCAAGGCCGAATCCGGAAAGACCGCCGAACCGTCGCCGGCGCCGACGCGGAAACAGATGATCCGCCGCAAACCCACCGGCGCGACCAAGAACGAGAGCATGGACGAGGACGCCGTGCTGGCCCCGTCGTTCTGATTTTATCGGGGGGACTTCGCTCGCTGCGCTCGCTCGGGTCCCCCCGCTCCGCCCCTGGCTCTAGCAGACTTTGTTGCGGCCGCCGCTCTTGGCTTCGTAGAGGCGTTCGTCGGCGCGTTTGATCAGGGTCGAGGCGTCGGCCAGCTCGTCGTCGATGGTGGCGACGCCCATCGAGATGGTCACGCGGATCTTCGTGTTCTCGAACTTGAAGTCCTGCTTCTCGACGATCTGGCGGATCTTCTCGGCGAAGGGCGCGCTGTTGCCCTGGGTGATCTCGGGCAGCACGATCGCGAACTCCTCGCCGCCGTAACGCGCGAAGAGATCCTCGCGGCGAATCTTGGCCTTCACCGTCGAAGCCAGGTGCTTGAGCACGTAGTCGCCCGCCAGATGGCCGAAGCTGTCGTTGATCTTCTTGAAGTGATCGATGTCGAACATCACCAGCGACAGCGCGCGCCGGTATCGCTGCGACCGCGCGATCTCACGCTCCAGCGTCTCCAGGAAATAGCGCTTGTTGAAGATCTGGGTCAGCCCGTCGATCGTGGTGAGCCGGTAGATCTCCTCGTGGTAGGCGTTTTCGATGTTTCCGCCGGTCAGAAACTTGAAGATCGTGCGGCCGATCTTGATCAGATCACCGTCGCGCAGCACGTATTCATCGATGGGTTCATCGTTGACGTACGTGCCGTTGGTCGAACCGAGATCGCGCACCAGGATCGACTTGCCGGTGTTCACGATCTTGGAGTGATTTCGCGAAATTGATTCCTGGTCGATCTGGATGTCGCATTTTGACGATCGGCCGACGACCAGCGAGGCCGAGTTCAAGTTGTATTTTTTCCCCAGCTCGGCGCCATAAATCACGACCAGGCAGGCCTCCTTGCCGGAGGGCCGCTCCGAAATGCGGCTGATGCTGGTGACGACCGTCTTTGCCCGAACGTGGTCGGACTCGGACGTGTCGTTCGGATCTCTGGGATGGCGCGCCAAGGGCTTAGCCGAAGCAGCGTAGGCGATTCAGCTGACTGCGTAAAGGCATAGCATAATTTGACACATATACCTACATGTATGACCGTGTCATCATGTCACGAGTCTCCCTGGTTGCGCTTTTCGGATTCTACGCTGTTTCCACCGGCTTCTCCGTCCCCGCCGAGGGCGAGGTACTGGCCGACGCCAACGCGCGAACCGCGCCCTTTCGCCTTGACACACTGCATAGAGAAGGCCGCACGTATTTGGTTTCCTCGGTTGACGGTGGGCGCGCCGAGCTGACGCTGGATCCGCAGCTGCAGCAGGCGACCGAGGAGGTGCTGCGGAGTTTCCAGGTTCCGTACGCGGGGGCGGTGGTCCTGTCCATTGCTGATGGCCGCGTCCTGGCGATGGTCGGACGGTCGGCGGTCGACCCCAAGCTGGGCGTCGCCGAGCTGGCGCTGCGGCCCTGGGCGCCGGCGGCGTCCATCTTCAAGGTTGTCTCGGCCGCGGCGTTGGTGGCGGAGGGCGGACTCTCCAGCGCCAGCAAGGCCTGCTACCACGGCGGCGTATCTTCGGTGCTGGCCGACAATCTGGTGGATTTGCCCCTGCTGGACCGGCGATGCGACACGCTGGCCTACGGGCTGGGGAAATCGCAGAATGCGATCTTCGCCAAGCTGGCGACGCAGCACCTGACGCCGGCGAAATTGCAGCGCGTGGCGACCGCGTTTGGGTTCGGGCAACCGATCCCGTTCGAGATGCCGGTGGAACCCTCGCACCTCGATGTGCCGAGCGACGACGGGCTGGAGTTCGCGCGCACGGCGGCGGGGTTCTGGCATTCGACGCTGTCACCGCTTCATGGCGCGCTGATGGCGGCGGCCGTCGCCAGCGGCGGCGAGATGCCCGTCCCGACGCTGATCGACCGCGCGTACAGGGCGGACGGCGCCGCGATCCAGGCGCCGGCACCTCGGTCCCAGCGCGTCATTTCGGCGGCGGTGGCGCGCGAGGTTGGCCGCATGATGGAGGTCACCACACGCATCGGCACGGCCAAGCACACGTTCCGCGATCGGCGCGGCAATCGAATTCTCCCCATCGAGGTGGCGGGAAAGACCGGGACGCTGTCGGCCGAGACGGACAAGGGCTACGTCGGGTACAGCTGGTTCATCGGATACGCGCCGGCGGGCAAGCCGACCATCGCGTTCGCGGTCGCCCTGGGGAATCACGCCACCTGGAAAATCAAGGCCAGCTACGTGGCTCGGCGCATCGTGACCGCCTACGTGGCGGACAAGGGCGATCGTCCGTCGCCCCGCCTGCTGGCGGCCCGCTAGCGGCTGTTTGACCCGGATTTCCACCCGAATTTCGGCCCTGGGCGCGGTGGGCCCGGGAATTTGATGTGTTGTCGGCGGAGTCTTCGCCCGTATAGACTAGCCGCGCTCTGTAAAGGTCGGCACCTCCCAGCATGCAGCTGTACGAATGGCTCTCGAACGTCTCGACGGATCGCGGTAGCGGGAAAGCGCTCGTATATCGCGACACGTACCTGTCCTGGCGCGGTCTGCTGCATCGGGTAGATCGGCGCGCGCAGGAGCTGCACGCGATGGGGATCGTCCCCGGCGCCTGGGTCGGCCTGATGCTGGGCAACGTGCCCGACTTCGTCATCCTGGCGCTGGCGCTGTCGAAGATCGATGCGGTGGTGGTGCCGCTGGACCCGACGATGGGCAACCGCGAGCTGGAGATGGTGCTGGAGGCGGCGCCGCTGCGCGCGCTCATCACCCGGCCGCGCGGGGGCGACGCGGGTCAGGCGACGCCGGGGCCGCCGTTTTACGCGAATCCAGCGGCGATCAGGCTGCCACCGGTGGCACGGCCCAACCCGCCCTCGAAGTTCGTACCGGAAAATCGGCGGCGCCTGCAGGGGACGCTGCTGACCTGCAGCCTCTACAAACGCGCGACGCTGGCCAGCATGGCCACCAGCGACGCCGGCGTCGTGCAGTTCACGGCGACCGTGGGTGGCGACCCCAAGGGCGTGGTTCGGACCACGGCGAACCTGAAAGGCGCGGCCGAGGCCATCGGCGAAACCCTGGACATCAAGAACGCGGATCGATTGCTGTGCACGGTGCCGCTGCACCACAGCTACGGGTTTGACTTCGGTCTGGTGGCGACGCTGGCGCACGGGGCGACGCTGTTCCTGGAGGACGAGATCTCGCCCAAACGCATCGCCAAGCTGCTGCGCGAACAGAGCGTGGACATCTTCCCGGGCAACCCGGGCCTGTTTGGATCGCTGGTGCGCGTCCCCACGGTCAAGCCGTTGAAGATCGTGGGCGCGCGTTACTTGAGCTCGGGATCGCGCCTGCCGACGGCGATCGCCGACAACTTCCACCAGCGGTTCGGGATCCGCCTGCTGTCCTGTTATCACAGCACCCAGGGCGGGCCGCTGGCGATCGATCGCGCGGGGAAGGATCCCGAGAGCGTCGGCAAGCCGTTCGCCGGGGTCGAGGTGCGCGTGGCCGGCGCCAGCGGCGAGCGCCTGACGGCGGGGGAAACCGGGCCCATCTGGGTGCGGTCCAAGGGCCTGTCGATGCTGTCGGTACCGAAGATCCACCTGCCCAAGCACGACGAGGGCGTCGCGATCGGCGGGCTGGACAAGGAAAAGTGGTTCCGGACCGGCGACATCGGGCAGCTGGATCGCAGCGGCAAGCTGACCATCACCGGCCGCGAGGACGATCTCGTCAAGGTCGACGGCAAGCGCCTGGCGCTGGGCGAGGTTGAGGGTTGCCTGGAGTCGTTCCCCAAGGTCAAGGCCGCCCAGGCGCGCGTCATCACCGACGATCTGGGGGGACCGATGGTGGTGGCGCGGGTGGTGCGCGCCGGCATCTGCAAGGCCGAAGACATCATCGACCACTGCGCGCGAAACCTGGCGCCCTACAAGGTCCCGCGCCAGATCGAATTCTGCGAAGTTATTTGAGCCACCTCGAGGAGGCGAGCGCAGCGCGGCTTCGCCGCGCGGAGCGAGGGGGACCGGGGTCCACGAGCGGCAGCGAGCCGGACCCCGTCAGATCGATTACTGAATCAACTCGCGCAGCTGGGCTTTGACCAGGGTCTGGGAGCCGGCGGTGAGCTCTACTTCCTGGAAAAACGAATAATAACCGGGGTGGCGGATTTCGATGCGGTGGAAGCCGGCGCGAATGTGTTTGCCGTCCTTGGCCCAGTCGGCGGCTTTGCCCACCAGGATGTCGTCGACCCAGACGGTGGCGTCGGCGACGTTGCTCTCGACGCGAAAACCGACGGCGCCGGCCGGGATGGTGTGCGCGCAGGCGGCGGCGAAGAAAACCAGCACAATTCCTAAAATGACGAGTCGATTGGCGAGCGGGTTTTTCATGGCACCAACGGGGAAGAGGGAGCGGCGGCCGCGGGGGCGACGGCGGCGGGAGCCGGTCGCAACCTTACGCGAACCCGGATCGAATCCCCCGATACCTCCACGTTACTCAACGTAATCACGGCGGCGCTGTCGCGCGACAGCGCCGTCGCCAGGGCCGCACCGGCCAGGCGGGTCCGCACCCGGATCTCGGATCGCCCACCGGCGATGCGTCGCAGCTCCGCCGAGGAGACACTGCCAAGGCCGCGCAGCATCTTGAGCAGCGCGGTCACCGCCGCGGGCTCGACGATGTCGGCGTCCACGGTGACGGCACGCAGGTCGGCGCCGTCGGGACCGCCGGCGCTGGGCGGCTGCAGCTGGCCGGAGATCTCGGTCGCAGCGCGTTTCAGGCAATCGGCGCGGCCGGATTCGGCGTGGTCTGCGAACACGCGCGCCGAGGCGCTCGGCTCCGACAGGGGTTGCCCCGTGGGCACCGACAGCACCTTGGCGCCGATGCGGCAGGAGATCGCCTCTTTGCCCGGGCCGCGGACGGGGCCCTCGTCGGTGACCGTCGCCGAGACGAACGCCACCGCCGTCAGCGTGGCCCTGATCGCGGCCTGCAGCGCGCGCGCCGGATCGGTCAGCGCCGGATCACCGAGCTGGGCTTTGACGCCAACCAGGGCCAGCGCGGCAACGATCGCGGGACCGGCGGCCGTGGCGCCGCTGGTGACCACCATCATCGACGGCGCGGCCGCGCGCGGCACACCCGGCGCGGTGGCCTGTGGCGTCCAGCGTTCGGTGGCCCGCCGGAGCGCCACATCGTCGACCTCGGCCTCGATGCGAACGCTGTACTGCCCGTTGGCTTCCCCCTCTTCCAGCGCCCGGTAACGTTTCACGAACGTGCGCGCGCGTCCCTCGAGGGTCTTGATCGCGCGCGCCTGGACGATGCGCGTCTGAGCATCCAGGATCTCGCCCAGCGCCTGCTCGACGGCCTGGCGAAGGGCCGCGTCCAGCGCGCGCTCACGCGCGCCGGCGGAATTTCCGCCCACGACGGCGACCTGGCCGGCGGCGATACGAAGGCCGGCGGCAAGCACTGGTTGCGCACCAGGGTCCAGTGGCTGTGCGAGCGACGGAGCATCGCGAAAGCACAAGATTCCGCTCGCGGTGAGCGCGCCGCTGACGATGGCGGCGCCGATGGTCCTGCCGATAGTGCCGCGTGCCTTCATTTGCTGACCTTCTGAACGTAGATCACCGCGACCGCGCCTGCGAGCTTTTGCGGGATCGCCGAACCATCGAGGACCAGCCGCCCGGTGCGATCGGTCTTGGCCGGGACGGCGCGCGCCGACGCGGGCGGCACACCGATTCGATAGCAAGCTGCGCCCAGCGCAACCTCGTGTTTACCGGCCTTGACGAGGGGGGCCGCCGACAAACGTGCCGCCGGTACCGAGATCGTGACGTCGGCAGGCGTCGGTCCGGCGGAGGCCTCCGAAATCCCCCCGTCGGCGTCAACTCCCCCGTCGGGGACGGGAGGGGAAGCTCGGTTGGGCGTGTCCAGCCAGTCGGTGAAATGCACGACCAGCGATACCACCGCGCCGCCGTTCGACTGATATTCGACGCCCGCGGTGCGGGCGCGGGCCAGGCAACGCTCGATGGCGTCGGGCGGCAGTCTTCGCTCGCCGCCCAATGGCAGGGACGTCAGGGCCTGCTTCAGTCTGGCCAGCGCGGCGGCGCGGGCGCGGCGGACGGAACCAGGGCGCGCGAGCTCGGCCGACGGCATGCGGAGATCAGGGGCGGCGCCGGCCTGGGTCGTCAGGGTTCCGGCGCCCCAGTCGACGGTCACGCCATCGCTTGCTTCCTGGAGCGGGGCCAGGAGGCGAGGCGCCGACGACAGTGCCGCGGCGTCCGACGACAGCAGCGCGACCGCTGCCGCGGCGGCCAGGCGGATCACGGGGACGATGTCACTCCCATTCGATGGTCGCGGGCGGCTTGGAGGAGATGTCATAGACGACCCGGTTGATCCCCCTGACCTCGTTGACGATGCGCGACGAGATGGTCGCCAGCAGCTCGTACGGCAGCTGCACCCAGTCGGCGGTCATGCCATCGCGCGAGTTGACCGCGCGCAGCGCCAGCACATTTCCGTACGTCCGCTCGTCGCCCATGACGCCGACGCTGCGGACCGGCAAGAGCACGCCGAACGATTGCCAGATCGATTCGTAGAGGCCCGCCGAGCGGATCTCCTGCTCGATGATGGTGTCGGCGGCGCGCAGCAGATCGCAGCGCTCTTTGGTGACCTCGCCGACGATACGCACCGCCAGTCCCGGGCCGGGGAATGGTTGCCGCCAGAGCACGTGGTGGGGCAAACCGAGCTCGGCGCCCAGCGCGCGGACCTCGTCCTTGAACAGCTCGCGCAGGGGTTCGATCAACTTGAGGTGCATCCGTTCGGGCAGGCCGCCGACGTTGTGGTGCGACTTGATGGTCGCTGACGGGCCCTTGTGCGAAACCGATTCGATGACGTCCGGGTACAGCGTCCCCTGCACCAGGAACGAGGCCTCGTGGCCGTCGGCGGCGACCTGGCGGGCCTGTTCCTCGAAGACGGCGATAAATTCGCGACCGATGATCTTTCGTTTCTGTTCGGGATCGGTCACGTCGCGCAGCGCGGCCAGGAACCTGTCGCTGGCGTCGACCACGCGCAGGTCCGCCTTGAACGCGTCGCGGAACAGTGACTCCACCTGCGCGGCCTCGCCGGCCCGCTGCAGCCCGGTGTCGACGAAGATCGACGTCAGTCTGTCACCCATCGCGCGCAGGACCAGGGCCGCCGCCACCGACGAATCGACGCCGCCCGACAGCCCGCAGACGGCGCGGCCCGTGGCGCCGACCTGGCGTTTGACGGTCGCCACGGCCTCGTCGACGAAGCTGGCCATCGTCCAGTTGGGCTGGGCGCGGCAGATGCGAAACAGGAAGTTGGCCAGGATCTCGCCGCCGCGCGGGGTGTGCGCGACCTCCGGGTGAAATTGCACGCCCCAGAACTTGCGCGACGGCGCCGCGACGGCGGCGGCGGGACAGTTGGCGCTCTCGCCGACCAGCGTGAACCCCTTGGGCAGTGATTCGATCCGGTCACCGTGGCTCATCCAGACCGGCAGCGATTCGTTGACCGAAAAGCCATGAAACAGATCGCTGGTGTCGGTCACCTTCACCGTCGCGCGCCCGTACTCGCGCCGGTCGGCGGCGATGACCTTTCCCCCCAGCAGAAGCGCGGTCAGCTGGACGCCGTAACAGATGCCCAGGATCGGGATGCCCAGGTCGTAGAGCTCGGTCCCGACTCGCGGCGCGCCGTCATCGTACGCAGAGGACGGCCCGCCCGACAGGATGATCCCGCGCGGCGCCATCTCCTTGATGCGGCCGATCGGGATGTTGAACGGGTGAATCTCGGAATAGACCTTCTGCTCGCGCACGCGGCGCGCGATGAGCTGGGTGTACTGGGAGCCGAAGTCCAGGATCAGGATGAGATCGCGAGACACCGGCTATTGCTCGACGCGATAGTTCGGGGCTTCTTTGGTGATGATGACGTCGTGCACGTGCGATTCGCGCAGCCCCATCGCCGTCGCCCGGACAAAGCGCGCCTTGGTGCGCAGGTCGTCGATGGTGCGGCAGCCGCAGTACCCCATGCCCGCCTTCAGCCCGCCGATCAGCTGGTAGATCGACTGCGACAGCGTGCCGCGATACGGGACGCGCCCCTCGATCCCTTCAGGCACCAGCTTGGCCTCGCTGTGGACCTCGGTCTGGAAGTAGCGGTCGCGGCTGCCGGCGCGCATCGCGCCGATGGATCCCATGCCGCGGTACACTTTGTAGCTGCGCCCCTGGTAGAGGATGATCTCGCCCGGCGCCTCGTCGGTGCCGGCGAACAGGCTGCCGATCATGACGGTGTGGGCGCCGGCAGCGATGGCCTTCGACACGTCGCCGGAGTACTTGATGCCGCCGTCCGCGACCACGGTGACGTTCATCCGGTCCAGCGCGCGGGCGACGTCGTTGATGGCCGTGATCTGTGGAACGCCGACGCCGGCCACGATGCGCGTCGTGCAGATCGATCCCGGGCCGATCCCGACCTTGACCGCGTTGGCGCCCGCCTTGGCCAGCGCGAGGGCACCCTCCCCCGTCGCGACGTTGCCGGCGATGATCTCGGCCCTGGGAAAGTTGCGGCGTACGTCGGCCACCGCCTGCAGGACCGCCGTGGAGTGTCCGTGCGCGGTGTCGATCACGATGACGTCGCAGCCGGCCTTCAACAGCGCGTCGACGCGTTCGTCGCGATCGGCGCCGACCCCGACCGCGCCGCCGACGCGCAGGCGGCCGAGATCGTCCTTGGCCGCGAACGGGTGCTGCTGCGCCTTCTCGATGTCCTTGATGGTGATGAGGCCCTTGAGCAGCCCATTGTTGTCGACGACCAGCAGCTTTTCGATCCGGTTCTTGTGCAGCAGCTCCTTCGAGGCCTCGACGCTGGTCCCCTCGCCGGTCGTGATCAGGCGCTTGGTCATCATGGCGCTGACCAGCTGATCGAGGTTGCGTTCGAACCGGATGTCCCGGTTGGTCAGGATGCCGACCGGCCGGCCGTCCGACGCAACCACGGGCAGACCAGAGATCTCGTGGCGGCGCATCAGCTCGACCGCCGTCGCCAGCTTTTGCTCGGGTGCGATGGTCACCGGGTTGATGACCACGCCGGTCTCCGCCTTCTTGACCTTGGTCACCTCCAGCGCCTGTTCGGCGATGCTGAAGTTCTTGTGAAGGATGCCGATCCCGCCCTCGCGCGCCATGCAGATGGCGGTCGCCGATTCGGTCACCGTGTCCATTGCTGATGACACGATCGGGTTGGCCAGCCGGATGCCCGGGGTCAGCTGCGTGCGAACGTCGACGTCCTTGGGCACGACCTCACTCTCGGCCGGCACGAGGAGCACGTCGTCGAACGTCAGCGCCTCTCTCAGAGAACCGTCAGGCAGCATCTCGGGAGATTAGCGACTCGACCGAACGGTCGCAATTGCTATTTGGCGCCGCACGACGCGGCGATGGCGTCGGCCTGGGCCTTGGCCTCGGGCTTGATTCCCGGCAGCGCGGAAAACCGCGAAAACTCGGCGCGCGCGCCGGCGCAATCCTTCTTGGCCACCAGCGCCTTGCCCAGCTCGTAGCGAGCCAGCGCGTTGCCGGGGTCCAGCGCGACCGCCGCCTGGCATTCGCTGACCGCGTGGGCGGCGTCCTTCTTTTCGAAGAAGGCGCGGCAGAGGTCGGCGGCGAAGGCGGCATTCTTGGGTTCCAGTTTCCGCGCCCGCTTCTGGGCGTCGACCGCGGCGTCGACCTTGCCCCGCTTCAGTTCGACGCGCCCCAGGCGATTCCACCCCAGTGCGAACTCCGGCTTGAGCTTGACCGCACGCGCGAGGGCGTCGTATGCCGCGTCGTAGGACTTTCGATCGGACAGCACCATTCCCAGGTTGGCCCACGCCATCGGGTCCTTGGGCGCCAGATGGGTCGCGTCCTGGAAGGCGACCCACGCGCCGTCGATGTCGCCGGCCCGCCGCAGCGACGCGCCCAGGTTCAGGCGATAGCCGGCATCGCCCGGCTTGAGCCGCACCGCCTCCGTGTAAGCGGTGACCGCCTCCGCGTTTTTCCCCAGCGCATCCCTGGCGACACCCAGGTTGTAATGCGCCTCCGGGTAGTCGGGCCTGGCCTTGATGGCGGCGGTGAACGCCGCTGCCGCCGCCGCCGGCTCCCCCTTCGCCGAAAGCAGCGCCCCCAGGTTGTTCTGCGCCTCGGGAAAGTCCGCCTTGCGCGCCACCGCCAGCCGGTACGCCGCCAGCGCCTCGCCGCTGTCGCCCTTCTTTTCAAGCGCCACGCCGCGCAGGTAGTGCGCGCGCGCGTCCCCGGGATCGGCCTTGGCCGCGGCGTCGAACGCCGCCAGCGCGCCGGCGACGTCCCCCTGGCGAAACAGCTGCTGGCCTTTCTCGAGCAAGGGGGCGTTTCCGCCGCCCGCGGTGGCAGGTCCCAGCAGCGCCAGCAACAAGACGAGGGTCATACCGGTAGCTTACAACGTCCCCGCCATGGGGCGCGCGCGAGCTGGCGACGGCTGGCGCGACGGCTAGCGCGGCAAAGATGCCCGCAGCGCGGTCCGGAGCGCCTCGGTGCGCGCCGGGTCGGTGATCTTTTCGCCGGTGGCCTTGTCCCGCACGTAGAAGACATCGACGGCGCGGTTGGCCTCGGTCGCGATCTTCGAGCGGTGAATATCCAGCCCGTCGGAGAACAAGGTCTTGGTGATGGCGTAGAGGATGCCCGGGCGATCCTCGGTGATCACCTCGACGACGGTGAAGTCGCGGCTGACGTTGTTGTCGATCTTCAGCTCCGTCGGCACCTCCGGCGTGTGCCAGGCGGCGATGGAATCGGTGCGCGACCGTGACGAGACCAGCGTCTCGACCTTGACCCGGCCCGAAAGCACGGACTCGAGATCGCCGCGGATCTTGCGCCAGCGCGCCTCGTCGGTGACGGAGCTGCCCATGCCGTCGCGCACGCGGAAGATGTCCAGCGCCTCCGCGGCCTCGCCGGCGGCGGCCGCCTCGCGCGAGTAGATGGCCGCGTCGACGACGTCGATGCGGTTCGCGTGCAGCACGCCGGTCACCTCCGCGAGCAGTCCGGGTGTGTCCAGCGCCACCACCACCATCTCGGTGACGCCCAGGCGCCGCTGATGGCTGACGTCGATGATCGAGTTTTCCTTTCGTGCCCGGCGGGCGCGGATCAGCTGGATGTGCGACGAGATCCTGCGGGCGGTGTTCTCGGCGAAATAGCGATCCGGAAATCCGCCGAACACGCTGGCCAGCTCGGCGCCGTCGGGATCTTCACCGAGCAGGCGCATCGCGCGTTTTTGCCGGCGCAGCACGATCTCGGCCCGTTCCGCACCCAACAGATCGGGCCCGCGGCGGAGAAAGTTCATCGTGCGTACAAAGAGCTCGCTCAGCAGCGTCTCCTTCCAGCCGGTCAGGTTGTCGGGGGCGACCGACGACAGATCGCAGAACGTCAGCAGGTAAAGCTCGCGCAGGTTCTCCTCGTCGCCGCACAGCGCCGCGAAATCGGAGATCATGCCCAGGTCGTCCAGATCACGCCGCTGCGACATCTGCCCCATCACCAGGTGCTGCCGAACCAGGAACTCGGCGCGGCGCACGTCTTCGTCCTCGACGTTCAGCCTCCGCCCGATCTGCACGGTGAGGTCGGCGCCGATGTCGCTGTGGGGTTTGCCGTACGGCTTGCCGACGTCGTGCAGCAGCGTCCCGACCACCATCGCGATCGGGCGCTGAACCTCCTGAATCGTCTCCGAGGCGATCGGAAAGTCGTCCGCCAGATCGCCGCGCGCCAGCGCGTGCAGCCGCCCCACCGCGTAGAGGGCGTGCTGGTCGACCGTGTACACATGATAGATGTCATGTTGAACGCGCCCGGTGCTGGGCTCCCATTCCGGCATCACCGCGCCCAGCAATCCCAGGTCCTGCATCTGCTCCAGACGCGACGGGTTGGCTCTGTCGCGCGTGTCGGCCAGGAACTCGATGAATCGACGGCCGGCGTTGGCATCGTCGCGCAAGGCCTGGGCGTGCGAAGCCGCCTGTTCGCCGATCAGCTCCCGCGCGCGCAACGACAGCGGCACGTCCAGCTCGATCGCCGCCGAGAAGATCCGGATCATCTCGGACGGCTTGCGCTCGAACACCGCCTCGTCGATCGGCTCCAGGGCGCCGTCGCGAACGACGAAGCTTTCGTCACGTTTCGCGCCCGCGCCCAGCGACACCGGCACCGTGGTGCGGCGATGATCGTCGCGCAGCGTCGCGCGCTGTAACAGCCGTTCGGTCTCGCGCCGCACCAGCTTCGCGTGCGCGTGAAACTGGTGCATCAAGGCCTCGACGGCCGGCGCCACCGCGGGACGGATGTCGCCCTCGCCGGCCTTGGCGTCCGGGCACAGGATGGGCGCCACCGCCTCCTGCAACCCGAACCGCAGCTGGTCCTGCCGGCGCCCGGCGGCGATGTGGATGGCGGTGCGCACGCGCAGCAGCCACGACCGCGCCGCCTGAAAGGCGCTGGCCACGCGCTCGGTCATCACCCCCTTGGCCTGCAGCTCACGCGGCTCGCCGGTGCCGAACCGGGCCATGGCGGCCCAGCGCCC
>DASRQT010000362.1:0-7595 GCA_035696485.1 Polyangia bacterium
CGCTGGAGAAGACCCTCGGTCACATCAACGTCGTCGCGCCGCGCGGCGGGATGGTGTCGGTCGCTCACCGTGAACGCGTCACCGCTCCGGTGATCGTCCATGTCGCTCCCGGCGACCATGACGTCACTGTCTTTCGCGTGGGCGGGCAGACCGAGACCAGCAAGGTCACGGTGGCGGCCGGAGGGACCTCCGAAGTCGCCTTTGCCGTGGAACCGCCACCTCAGTCCGCCACGTCCATGGCCGACTCGCTGACCAGCGGCGCCTCGCTGGCGTCCACGACGCATCGCCGACGGCCGTGGGGATATGCCGCGCTGGGGACGTCGGTGGCGCTGGGTGGCGTCGCCATCTACCTGGGTGTTCAGGCGCTGGACGCGCGGGATGCGTACAACCATTCGGGCTACATCGACCTCAACGCCTACAATCGCGCCTCGACGCTGCGCACGTGGACCAACGTGTTCTGGGTCGGCGCGGGCCTGGCTGCAGCCGCCGGTGCGGTGCTGGTGCTGGGCGACGCTGGACGCGACGGCGGGACAACGATCTCGTCGCGCCCCGCGATCTCGCTTGCCCCAGGCGGAGCCCTCTTAACCACGCGTTTCTGAGATGGCGCGGCGCTTACTCCAGCCCGAAGCATTGCTGGCAGGACTACTCGCGCTGGGGTCCTGGGCCGGCGCGGGATGTTTTTTCGATCTGGCGGTGCCGGTCGAGGTCGGCACTAACCCTCCGGTGATTCTGGCGACCTCTCAGCAGGAACCGTGGGCCGTCGCGGTCGACAGCACCACCGTCTACTGGACCAACGTCACCTCGAGGAACCCGAGCAGTGGAACCCTGGTGAAGGTGGTCAAGGACAAGTCGTCCGGAACCGCGACGCTCGCGAGCGGGCAGATCGTGGGAACGGTCGCGCTGGACGAGACCCACGTCTACTGGACCGGCCGCATGGGCTCGGACGGCCGGGTGCTACGGATGCCGAAAGACGGCACCAGCGTGGAATATCTGGCCATGAACCAGTCCGATCCGGTCGGGCTCGCGATTGACGCGACGACCGTGTACTGGACGGACTCCATCAAAGGCATGGTTCTCAAGCGGGCAAAAAATGATCCCGCTGCCATGTCGGTCGTGGTCGCCTCGGCACAGCAGCGTCCCTGGCTGCTGGCGCTGGGCGCGACCGACGTTTACTGGACCAACCGCTCGGGGCAGGCGGTGATGCGCGCGGCCAAGGACGGGTCGACGCCGCCGCAACTGGTGGCGCCGGCCCTGGGCGACGTCTTTGGCATCGCGGTGGACGACACCTGGATCTTCTGGCGTGACGCCGGCGCCGCCAACCAGGGTCGCGTGATGCGGGCGGCCCTCGACGGGAGCCACATACAGCAACTAGCCACCACCACCGGTGAAGGCCCCCGCTTCCTGGCCATCGACCAGAGCAACGTCTACTGGACCAGCGGCACCGACACCGAAGGATCGATCATGACCGGAATGAAAGAGGGTGGCGGCATCATCGCGCTCGCGACCGGCCAGGCCGGACCGCGCGGAATCGCAGTCGACGACACCGACGTCTACTGGTCCAACTTCAGCGGCGCGACCATCATGAAGGTCAGCAAGATGCGCACGATGCGCTTCACTTCCCGTGGCGGGCCTTGAGGCTCTGCAAATAACGGCGCGCGACGCCGGCTGATTCCGCGGCGCGCGTCACGTTGCCGCCGTGGCGGGCCAGCAGGCGCTCTATGTAACGACGTTCGAACTCGTCCACGATCCGCTGCCGCGCCTCGCCCAGCGGCAATCGCAGCACCTGTTCGATGAGATCGTCGACGCTGGAGGTCTCCGCCCCCTCGGCGGCGTCGGCGGCGCCGCGCAGGACGTGGCTCCATTGCGTCGGATCCAGGTTCGCCAGCTCACCCAGCGCCAGGTGCCGCGCGACCGCATTACGAAGCTCGCGGACGTTGCCGGGCCAGCTGTAATCCTCCCAGCGCACGACCACCTCGCGCGGGAGCAGCTGCGGATCTCCGCCCAGCTCCTGGCACAGGTGCCCGGCCAGCACCGGGATATCGCCCCGTCGACGGCGAAGCGGTGGCAGCTCGATCCGCGCCACCGCGAGGCGATGAAAGAGGTCGTCTCGAAAGCGTCCCGCCTGCACCTCGCCGTCAAGATCGCGGCGGGTGGCAGCGAGGATCCGCACGTCGACCTGAACGATCTCTCCCCCCAGTCGCCGGATCTCCGAACGTTCCAGCGCCCGCAGCAGCTTGGCCTGCAGGGCGATGTCCAGATCGCCGATCTCGTCGATGAACAGCGTGCCGCCGTGCGCCTGTTCGAACACTCCGCGGCGCTGCGCGATGGCGCCCGTGAATGCCCCCCGCTCGTGCCCGAACAGCTCGGCCTCCATCAAATTTGCCGGCACGGCCGTGCAATCAAAGACGACGAACGGCCCCGAGGCGCGCGAGCCGAGCTCGTGCAGCGACATCCCCAGCACTTCCTTGCCGGTGCCGGTCTCCCCCTCGATGATCACCGGGACGCGCGAGGTCGCCAGCCGTTCGCACAGCGGGTAGAGCCGGCGCATCTCGGTGCTGGCGCCCACCAGGTGACCGAAGCGGACGGCCTCGGACAGCGTCGGCGGGACACCGACGGAGCGATGGTCGAATCGCAACACCGTGGTACCGAAGCGGACGTTTTCACCGCCACGCAGAAAGCCATCAAGCACGGCGACCCCGTCAACGAACGTTCCGTTCTTCGAACCCAGGTCGGTCACCCGCAGTCGACGGCCCACCGGATCCAGCGCGGCATGGCGGCTGGACACCGCGCGATCGTCCAGACGAATGTCACAGCCGGCCCCGTGTCCCACCAAGATGCGCGACGCCGTCGATCCGTCGACGGTGAATACACGTCCCACGTCGGCGCCTGGACCTTCGATCACCGTCGCCGAAAACGATCCTTCAGGAGGTGGCGAGGGGTCAAACTTCGAGTGCAGGATGGTCGTCAGCTCGTTTCCATCCCGCGAGCTTCCGGTCATGACAGGAGGGTACCACAGGGCACCCTTTCCCCCCGTCACCCCTGTTTTTACGGTAGTTTGGCGTCGCCGACGTTACGGCGCGTAGAAGGGCATCACGCGCAGATCGTCTTTGACTTGCGTTACCCCGGGGATGCTCTTGGCGGCATCCACAGCCACTTTTTCCTCGCCGTCTGATTCCACGTCCCCTAGCAGCGCAACGACCCCGTTTGCGTCAACCTTGACCTCGATCTGATCATCGGGCGACAAGACTCGGTCGAGCTTGTTTTGGATCTGCGGCTGAATTGCCGTCGGGTCGGTCATGGGCTGCTCCGCCCCCGCCGGTGCCGCGACCCCCAGCCCCAATCCCGCCCCCAACGCCACTGTCGCAACCAGTTTTTTCCACGCCATCACGTGCCTCCTTTTCTCAACATTTGCCCTAATTACTTTTTAGTTGCTGCAAGCGGATCCGCAATGGGTGCATGACCCCACCGCGCCACCTGCGTTGCATCGAGCTGCCCCAGGGGGTCGTGCGACCGCGCTCCCTCCGGGATTCCGCCCGTGACCTGCCCACGCTCGAGTCGGCCATTGGTCCACAACGTCCGATCCACCATGACCGCGAATACCTGCTCCAACGCGTTCTGAACCGACGGTCCTTCCAGGATCCCCATCGCGATGGCGATCGCTTCCAGCGTCGCCAGGCGGCGCGGCTGCGCATCGTGCCGCAGGCGGTAGCGCGATGTCGCCGTGCCGGGCAAGGTCACGCACGGCACCCCGGCCAACCCGGCGATTCGCTTGCGCGTCCGGATGGCCTGCCGCCAGGTGCCGTCGGGCACGATCAAGGTTATCGGCGCCGCCGACGGAGTCCATTGCGACAGCGGGGTTGCGTCCTCGATCGGCAAGAGCAACAGGGGCTGGCTGCCAGCGGCCCACAAGGCCGGCGTGGACCCCGGCTCGCGGTTCCCCGGGCGCGCCGCGTCGTCGTCGCGCCCACGAATTACAATGCGGCTGTTGGTCAAGCAGCGCGCGGCCAGCCGGCCGGTGTTGGTCGTCTTCCTCGCTTCAAGCTGGTGAAGCACCAGGACCAAGCGGGTGCGGGTCTGCAGCGACGGCAGCAACCCGCATATGCACAGGCTGCGGTGCATCCGGCACTGCCGGCACCGCAAGCGGCCGCTTCGTTCCACGCTGGATCCGCGCCGCACCAGACCAACGATATCATTGCCATCACGGCCATCACCGCCGATAACAGTGACACCGACGGCGAAAAAGTAAGGCCTGGCACGTACAACACAGGCGTCGATCAAACGACGCCCGGGATCGATACTGTTCGACCCCACGCCGCCAAGGAGGAGACATGGACACGCCCAAAGGGCACCGGGCCATTGGCATAGGCCACCGGGCTGTGAAAGCGACGGAGCTGACCGTGGCCGTACTTTGCGGACTGACCGCGACCGGCGCGTTGGCCTGCGAAAAAACCGTCTCCCCTTTTGCCCAGCGCCCACCCTTCACGGTCCGCTCCGCCTCGGCGGCGGTCTCGGCGGACTCTGGCCATGGCTCGCCGGCTGCCCCGGTCGCCGCCCGCCCCGTCGACGCGACCGTGAACGCCGCCGCCGTGACGGCCATGACGGCGATAACTGCAATGACATCGAGGATCGGGATCGCGCTCGGCGGCCTCACGTATGGGCCCGAGGTCGCGAGCGCGGCGGTCCTGCGCGCGCGGTCGGGAACGGTCGCCGTTCGACGAACCGGCGAACCACAATTCGCCGACGTCGGGATCGAAACCCGCCTCTATCCCGGCGATCAGATCATGACCGGCGACGGGGCGCGCGCGATGCTGCTGGTCGCGGATCAAACGGTCATCGAGCTTGGGGACAGCAGCGCTGTTGTGGTCGGCAGTCACGCCACCGGCGCGGCCCCCGCCGCTTCAGCCGGCGTCCTCGGCGGCATCGCTCGCTTTTCGGTCAGTCCGAGAGTGCCCGGCGAGGGGCCATTCCTGACCTTCGTCGGCGGCGGGGTGATCGCGGTGGCTGGCACCACCCGCACCCCGACGGCAGCGACCTTCGTGGTCGGACTGGCGGCGCCCGGGCTGGCGCGCATTGGCGTCGAATCAGGCAAGGTGGAGGTCGCCGGCCCGGGGGCGCTGAAAAAGCCGGTTTCAGTCGCCGGCGGTGAAGCCGTCAATCTGGACCCGCGCAGTGGTGTGTCCCGGCCGTCGCCATTCCCCGACGACGACTGGGCAAGCTGGCGACCTGCTACCGAGCGGCGCGTTCCGCCGGAGGTATGGACACGCGACCAGGCCCAGCGTCTGCCCGCGCTGCAGGCCAACATCGATCAGGTCAGCGGTGATCTGATCAAGGTGGCCGCGCGCGCGCTGGAATTGACCGCGCAGACCTCCGAGGACACCTTCAGCCGCAGCGCCCAGCGACGGTACAAGCTGGCGGCTCCCGAATACGCCGCCGCCATCGAGGCCACGTTTCGGCTGTCGGTTGATCTGCAGCGCCTGGTCGCCGCGCTTCTGTCGGAGACCTTCAGCCTGGAGAAGCAGCTCGCGCGAAAACCCGATGCGCCACTTGCCTCATCGGTTACCGCCGCCCCGATTGTGACGGGCGCGCTTCTGTACAACAAGAAGGTTCAGACGGTGGTCGACACCACCGTGGCGCCGATACGACCGCTTTATTTTGTTCATCACCCAAGCGGTCGGCGATACGCCCATGCCGTCGGGGTTGATGTCCCCGCCTTCTTCGCAGAGACGCCTCTTGATCCGCTGCCGGCCAGTCTGGTGGATGCGTTGGTGAAACGCGATATCTACGCGCCACCCGTGGTCGACATCGACGAACCCCGCGGGGGCGCGACGACGCGGACGGTGACGCTGGGTTCTGCCAAGCCTGACTGGGACGCGTGGCTGGTGGTGCCGCCGGCACCCGCGCGTGAAGCGAGCTCGGACGCGCCAGCGGACGCCAGCCGGCCGACGGCCGAGGCCGAGTTGAAGTTCCGCGCCAGCCGCGCACCGACGTCGGGGAACCTAAAGACCCACTAGAACTTCGCGGCGACGCCCAGACCAAGATCGACGTTCAGGGTGAAGTCAGGCGTCCCCAGCTGGCTATTGACCTGGGCAACCAGCAGCAGCCGGTGATTCAGCTGATACAAAAGACCCCCGCCCGCGCCGGCCAGGACCGGGCCGCCGGCCACGGTATCGACGCAGGTCTCGCTGTGGGACGCGCCACAATCGGTCAGTCCCGCGAACGTCACCACATGCCGGATACGACCCAACCCGGCGGCCAGAGAGAACGTCGGCTGCAGGCGGCCACGCCCAAATATCCACGTGGCCTTGGCGAACAGGGCCGCCGCGTAGTTCGCGGAGTGAAACGTCCGGCCGCCGGCGTTGACATCCGTCGTGCCGACGATCCTCTGCAACCGCCCTTGCAGCGAGAACACAAGACCTCGGCCGACCCAAATGCCGGCCTCCGGGGCGATGTGACCCAGGCTGGCGGCGACAAAACCGGCGTGGTCCACCCTGACGTCGGCGTTGAGATCGCCGTTGCCGGCGGCCCACCCGAATCCCCTGCCGACAACCAGCCCCACCAACCACTTCAGCTTGGCCAGGTCGACATGAATCTCGACCTGGTCGTCAGCGTCGGCGCGCGCCGCCTCTTCTTGCGCCTTCGTCACCTCCGGCTGGTCGGCGGGGAATAACTTGATGACGAAGGGTTTCTCCAGCGAGCCACGCGTGGCGACGACGCGTCCGTCTTTGTCCTGGGCCTCGATGAAATAAGCGACCTCGGCGCCGCCGTTCGCCGCCGGCGGGATCTCCGTCGCGTACGATCCACTCCCGGCTTCGCGCATCTGGCGTCCCAGGAACTCTTTCGCGCCGCCGCGGCGATAAGCGAGCACGATCTTGTCGAATCGCAGATCGCTCTCCACCGCCACGGTGATTGATATGGCGCTGCCCTGACGGCCCTCGGTCACCGCATCGTGCAGCAGGCGCGGCGCCATGACTTCGGCTATCCCGCGCGGGATCGGAACCTCCGGTTCGCCATAGCGCTCCGCGGAATCATCGCCGGCCCTGGCCAGACCGGAGACCATACACAGAACTGTGGAGGTCAGCAGCGAAACAGCGCGTGTCGTCATTGGCGGCGAGGTAGTCCGGGATACTACCTAAACCCGAAGTCTCCGTCCTTGTAGCACGATATTTGAGCGCCTCTCTTCGCCGTTGTCACCGACGGCAGCTCGACCGACGAGTACTCGGTCAAATTTTTTGCGTTTGGCGACATGTCCCCCCTTGCGAGCGCCGAGCGGGTGCTTAACTGACCAATTCGCCGTCTAGGAACTCTCTTCCAAGAAACAGGATGACAAAAATGAACCACATCACCGACCCGAATGATCTCATGACCCCCAGCGATGCCGCCCGAATCCTCGGTCTGTCGGCAGACTCGGTACGCGTGCTGTCCGACAGCGGACGGCTTCCGGGCATGCGCACGGTCAGCGGCCGCCGCCTCTTCCGTCGCGGCGACGTTGACCGCCTGGCGGCGGAGCGTGCCCAGCACGCCATGGCGGCCGCGCAGAGCAAGGCCGGCGCCGCCTCCCCCTGACAGGAGACCCTGGGCCCCCAAGGGGGCCACGC
>DASRQT010000363.1:0-4722 GCA_035696485.1 Polyangia bacterium
AAAGTCGCCGCCCTTGCGATCCTTGAACCGGAGCAACTGCGCCCCGTACTGGTCCCAGCGGCCGGACTCTTGCCAGAGCTCGGCCGGGATCACCGCCGGCAGGAACACCTCGGAGGCGCCGGCGCGGTTCATCTCCTCGCGGACGATGTGCGCGATCTTCTGCACCACGCGCCAGCCCAGCGGGAGGAATGAATAGATGCCGGCCGCCACCTTGCGCAGGTATCCCCCGCGCACCATGAAGATGTGCGAGGGGACCTCGGCCTCGGCCGGCGCTTCCTTCAGAGTCGGGACCAGGGTCTTGGACAGACGCATGATGGACGTGGTCTTAACACCGGAACGCGGAAGCGGAAAGAGCCACGTCGGGCCCTGCCGCGTTATCGCGTCGCCTTGATCTGATCCCCGTCGACCAGATACAGCAGCGGCGGATCAACCCGGGCGTGATCAGGGCCGAAGCGGAGATCCCCCGTCAACCCCTGGTACGATCGCGTGGACAGCGACTGCAGCACGTCGGCGCGTGTCCGCGCCCCCGCCTCGGTCACCGCCCGCAGCAGCGCCACGCCGTCGTACGAGTAGGCCTCCGTCGCGCGCGGATCTTGCCCGTAGGCAGCGCGATAGCTCTCGATGAAGGCGCGGCTGCGCGGGTCGGTCTCGTCGGCGAAGAACCCTGGCGACAGCAACGCCCCCTGCACGTAACGCCCGGCATTCTGCAAGAGGCGCGGTGACAGGTCGTTGGCGGTCGACAGCAACAGGACATACCGCGGTCGTGGCTTGCCGGGCTCGGCCGCGGGCCGCGGTTTGCCCCACGGTTGCGGCCAGAGGTCAGCGACCGCCAGCGCCGGCGCCACCAGCTCCAGCCGATCGGCGCCGTCGGGGACAAAGACCGCCTGCGGAACCGGCCGCTTGATCGCCGCCACCGCCGCCGAAAATGACGTCGCGCCGGCGACGTAGGTGGCCTCGGCCGTGATTCGTCCGCCGCCCGCCACCAGTTCGCGCCGGAAGGCCTCGCGCAGGCGTTTGCCCGACGCGCTGTCGGGCCCGATGATGGCGACGTCACGCACGCCCAGCTTCAAGGCCCGCCGCGCCAGCTCCGCCGCCCTCACCTCGGGTGAATGGATCAGCTGAAACGCGGTGTTCAGCGCGCCCGGTAGCTGATCATCCAGCGTCAGCAGCGGAATCCCGTCTTGCGTCGCTTCGGCCATCGCCGCGGCGCCGGCCTTCTTGTCGGCCGCGCCAACGATCCCGATGACCGCCTCCGACCGCGTCAGCTCCGCCACGCCGCGCGCAGCACGGTCCGGCTCGGTGGCCGTGTCGCGGACCAGCAGCTGCGGACCGCCGGGCGATGCCCCCCCGGCACTCGACCCTCCGGTCGCTAGCATGGCGGCCCGAACTGTGGCCTCGCCGATCGGCTGAAACTTACCGGACAGCGGCAACGCCAGCCCGATGCGCGATGGATCCCCGGGGCCGACCCGTTGTCCCGACTCCTCGAAACCCAGCGACCGGCGCACCTTCGACGTCTCGGCCTCGATGAAGCTGGCTCCCGACGCGTCGTTCTGGTTGCGCAGATAGATGGTTGCCTTTGGTCCCAGCACCGCGCGGCCGAGTCCCCCCTGCGGCGCGCCGCTGAACGCGCGCCAGGCCGCTTCGCCCGACATCTGCGCCGCCAGCGCTTCGGCGCGCTGGCGCGCGTAGGCTCGCTCGAACTCCTTTGCGCCGCGGAAGAACCCGTCCCACAGCTCCAGCGCCATGGCCAGATCGCCGGTCGCGGCTGTGGCCTCGGCCAGCGCACCGCGCAGCTCGACCAGCGCCTCGTCGGAGACACCCGCCCCCGGCCGCGGCAGATACGCCATCAGGAGATCGCGCGCCCGACCGGCATTTCCGACCCGCAGCTCGGCCAGCCCCAGGTAGTAGCGCGCGTTCGACGACACCACCGCCTCGGCCGAGGCGCTGGCCAGTGGCTCGAGCAGCACCTTGGCCCCGGCCGCATCGGCACGCAGCAGAGCCAACCGGGCCAGCAGGATCTGCGCGGACGTCCGCGATGGGTGCCCGGGATGGCGCACGACAAATGCGTCCAGCGCGGCGCGCGCCCCCTCGCGGTCTCCCTGATCGAACTTGGCCTTGGCGTCGCGAAAGTCGGCCTCCGCCCCCAGATCGGGCGCCGGCACAATCGGCGGCGCGCCCGGGGTCCCAGGCGCAGCGCCGGGAGCGGGTTCGGCAGGTGGCGCCGCTGGCGGCGGCAGCACGGGCGCCGGCGCGTTCGGGTCGGGCGCCACGGGCGGCGGCAAGGGTTCGCTGGGACCACCGCCGCCCGGTAGCGTCTGCGAGGTCGTGGCAGCGCAGGACGCAAACACCAGAGCGATAACGATTCCCAGCCGCAACATGTCCCCTTTCTAGGGCTTTGCGCCCGTCGTGTCGCATTTTTGCACAGGCGAAACCCCGTGCCCACGCGCCACCCGCAGTGTCTTTTGCGTAAAGGTTGACACACCAAGCTCGGCGAGGCGACGCGGGTCGACCCAGCGCTGATTCTGGTCGTCCTCGTCAGCATCGGCGGCACGTCCCGCCCCGGTGAGTGCCGCCGGCAACGCATACACGTCCGCCGTCAGATCGCGGTGCGTGAAGATGTGCCTCACCCGGCCGCGAAAGGCCGGACTTGCCGCGCCGACCGCGATCCCGCTGCCGGCCACCGCGGCGTGAACGGCCGGTGTTGGATCGCCCGTCCCATCCAGCGGCGCTGACGGCAACGCCCATGTCCCCGCCAGCAGCTGTCCCGGCGGTCGTCGAACCAGGAGTACGCGCCCGGCGTGCGTCACGTAGGCGCACACGACCCGGACCACCGGCCGCGCCGGTTTGATCCGTTTGGCGGGAATCGCCGCGACGACATCCTCGCCGCGCCCCAGCCCGATGCAGCCCTGCGACAGGGGACAATCGGCGCATCGCGGCCGCCGCGCCGTGCACACCAGCGCGCCCAGTTCCATCACTGCCTGGTTGAAATCGCCGGCCCGCCGCGCCGGCACCTGCGCCAGCCCCCACGCGGCCAGATTCGCCCTCACTTTCGGTCCCAGTGGCTCCGTCACACCCAGGAGGCGCGCTAACACCCGCGCCGCGTTCCCGTCCAGCGCGAACGCGCGCACGTCAAACCCGATCGCCGCAACGGCGGCCGCGGTGTAGGCGCCGATCCCGGGCAGTCTTCGCAGCGCTTCCTCGTCGGCAGGGAGCACGCCCCCATGCTGGCTCACCACGGCGCGCGCCGCCCGGTGCAGATTGCGCGCGCGGGCGTAGTAACCCAGGCCTGACCACAGCGCCATCACGTCGTCCTCCGAGGCGGCCGCCAGCGCCTCGATGGTCGGGAAGCGCCGGGTAAAACGCGCGAAGTATGGCTCGACCGTGGCCACCACCGTTTGCTGCAACATGAACTCCGACACCAGGGTGCGATAAGGATTGGGCGTCCTGCGCCAGGGCAGATCCCGCCGACTGCGGTCGTACCAGCGCAGCAGGGGCGCCGCGATGTCCCCGCCCGCCGACGAACGCGGCCGGGCGCGCCTGTCCTCGGGTTTCACCTCCACCTCATGTGGCCGGCAATTCTATAGTAGAAAACCGTCATGCCTTCGCCCCGGCCCGGCGGCCCTGACCGCGAAGATCCGCTGGTCGCGATCGAACGCGGCCAGCTGGATCCGATCTATTGCCTGCACGGAACCGAGAGATTTCTCGTCGACCGCTGCCTGGTCGCGATCCGCACCGCCATCCTCGGCACCGCCAGCGCCAGCGCCAGCTTCAACGCCGACTTCTTCGACCTCAAGGAGACGAGCGCGCTGGCGGTGCTGGCCGCCGCCCGCACCCTGCCCCTGTTCGCCACCGGCCCGTCCAAACGCCGGCTGGTGGTGGCCAAGGGGGTCGCAGAGGTCAAGGCCGAGCAGCTGGAGCCGCTGATCCCGTACATCGCCGATCCCAACCCGTCGACCTGCCTGGTGCTGGTCGGCGACAAGGTCGACACCCGGTTCAAGGTGTTCACCACGCTGCGCAAGGCCGGTTACCTGCACGAATTCGCCGCCCTTCGCGACCGCGAGCTGGGCGCCTGGATCACCCGCGAAGCGCGCGCGCGCAAGGCAGCCCTCGACGCCGACGCCGCCTCGGCCCTGGCCGAGATCGCCGGTCCCGACCTGGGACGCCTCAGCCAGGCGCTGGAGCAGCTGTCGCTCTATGTCGGCGAGGGGCAGCGCATCCGCCTGGATGACGTCGAGACGTTAATCTCCGAGACCCGACAGCGCGGTGTCTTCGAGCTGACCAAGGCCATCGGTGACGGCGACGTGGTCCGATCGCTGCGCCTGCTGGCCAACATGCTGCGCAACCGCGAGCCGGCGCTGCGCATCCAGTTCATGCTGGTGCGGCAGCTACGGCAGATCTGGCGCGCCAAGGAGCTGGCCGCCTCCGGTGCCCCCCGCGCCGAGATCGCCGGCGCCGTGGGCATCGCTCCGTTCTTCCTGGACGACGTCCTCATCCCCGCGCGTCGCATGTCGCAGGCGGCGCTGGCGCGCAGCTTTGAGCGCCTGTACCGAGCGGACAAGACGTTGAAGTCGTCGCGCGTCGACCCCGACCTGATCCTGTCCAAGCTGGTTCAGGAGCTGGCCGAAGACGCCGACGGTCGCCGCGCTACTTCATCCGGTTGACGGCAACCGTCAACCGCGCGATCGAACGGGACGCGGTGCCGCGCTTGATGATCCCCTTGGA
>DASRQT010000364.1:0-9192 GCA_035696485.1 Polyangia bacterium
CGCGACTTGATGGTCCCCTCGGCCAGCCCGGTGATCTCCCCTATCTCCTGATATGACAGCTCCTCGACGTCGCGCAAGACGATCAGCAGCCGATGGTCCTCCTCCAGCGCCGCGATCGCCGCCTGCATCAGCGCCTCCATCTCGGCCGCCTCCATCATCACATCCGGCGCCTCGATGCGCGACTGAACCGGCGACGTCCCGC
Organism: Polyangia bacterium; assembly: GCA_035696485.1. Classification (GTDB taxonomy): domain Bacteria; phylum Myxococcota_A; class Polyangia; order Fen-1088; family Fen-1088; genus DASRQT01. Next base: position 203 of record DASRQT010000364.1, read on the forward strand.
GGTCGGCCAGCGCGTCCTCGCCGACGCCGTCCAGCCCCGCCCCCGCCGTCGGCCGCCGCGACAGGTACTTCATCCGGTTCTTGCAGTGGTTGGCCGCGATGCGCAGCAACCAGGTCGAGAACTTGGATTCGCCGCGAAACCCGTCGACCGTCTTGAACACCGTCACGAAGACTTCCTGCGCGATGTCCTCCGCCTCGGCGCGGCTGCCGATCATGCGATAGACCAGGCTGAACACCTTGTCGCCGTAGAGGCGCACGATCTCATTGAACGCCTGTTCGTCGCGCGCCTTCAGCCGTCCGATCAGCAGCCGTTCGGCAACGCTCATCGTGTAGGGGACCCGACCTCGCCGAGAGCGTGACAGCCGGAGCGTCGCCTCCACACTTCTTTGGACAGCGCCCAGCGCAAAAAGTTCCCGCCGCCACCCGCCAAACGGTGCGCCCACCCTTGCCCCGAAGGCGCACCACCGTCAGGGCTGTGGGATAAACAGTCTGAGGCTGGCGGCAAGAATGGTCTCCAACTTGGATGGCGACCCGTCGGTCAGCTGTCCCCGGAAAAGGTCCCGCCGCGCCCCGACGTCGAAGGCCCCAATCTCGGAGATGGCGGAAAACCCCAGCGACAGATACCCGTTACGGCTGATGGCATCGTACCCTCCGCCCGCTCGCAGACCAAAAGCGTGGGCCAGGAATAGCTCCCCACCGCCCATGATGCTGGTCCCCTTGTGTCCCCCAAAACCGGGGTCGGTGAAGCTGGTGCGACCATCGACCGCCAGTAACAGCTCGGCGCCGGGATTGTAAGCGACGCCGTAACCCACGGTGCGCGGGGCCTCGCGGTTGTGCAGATCGCGAACGTTGGTCGCGACGAACCCGGCCGCCAGCGACGCGTGCGGGCGCACCGTGATCCCGAGATCCACCGTCATGCCGCCGCTGTTGCCGTCGGGCGCCTGGTCGCCCCTCAATCGAAAGTACTTTCCCGTCGCCCCCACGGCGGCGTATTCGCTGAACGGGACCGACAGCGCCAGCCCCGCCTCGTGACCACTGCCTTCCGGACGGCCCGCCGGCGCGCTGGGGTGATACGTGTAGTAGGCGCCGCCGCCGATCTTGAAGGCCGAAGTGGTGTCGACGATCGACCCGTGAAAAAACTGGTCCGATCGGCGGGTCGAATAGCCATACGCCGCCTCCAGCGTGTAGGCCTTGACCAGCGACATCCCCGACGGGTTCAGCAGCGGCCCCGCGTCACCGATCGCGGCCGCGCGCAGCGCGCCGCCCAGACCCAGCGCGCGCGTGCTGACAAAGTCCTCCGCCGCCTGCGCGCGATTGTTAATCGACGCCGCGATGACCGGAACGGCAAACAGCACAGCAAGGCCCCTCGCGAAAAGCATTGCTTTCGATTCTAGGGGCTCGAGGTCGACCGTCCAGTAAGTTCACCGCCACCCGCGATCGGCCAGGCTGGTGTAGCCCTCCCAGCCGACCACGACGTGATCCAGCACGCTGATGCCGCACAGCTCGCCGACCTCGCGCAGCCGCGTGGTCAGCGCGATGTCTTGCCGCGATGGCGTGGGATCACCCGACGGGTGGTTGTGGCAGAAGATCACCGCCGCCGCCGAGGTTCGAATCAGCGGACAGAAGACATCACGCGGATGCACCTCCACACCGGTCAGCGACCCGCGCGCCAGGCAGCTTTCATTCTGCACGCGGTGCCGGACGTCCAGCGCCAGCGCCCAGAACTCCTCAATCGGGGCGTGAGCCAGCCGCGCGCGAAAGTAGCTCCAGACGTCGGCGGCGGCGGTCAACTTCTGTCCGCGTTTGGGCCGCTCGCCGACCGATCTTCGGCCGATCTCGACCGCCGCCTGCACCACGCTGGCGCGCGCCGGCCCGATTCCGGGATGCGCGCAGAGCTCGCGTTCCGTCGCCTGCGCCATTCCGCCGAGGCCCCCGAAGCCGGCCAGAACCACGCTGGCCAGGTCGAGCGCGCTCGTCCCCGGCCTGCCAGCGCCGAGGAGAATCGCGAGTAGCTCGACGTCGGACAGGGACTGTGACCCGCACGCCGCCAGTCGCTCTCGGGGTCGTGCGTCCGGATTCAAGGCCGCCATTGCCACCATGCCGGTCCATCTCGCAACCGACATGCCACAGGCGGTCACAGGCCCAGAAATCGCCTCAAAACCCGCCCAACAAATTAATCGAACTTGTTGCTAGCCGATGCCGTGAACACGTGCTACCGTTTTCATAACGCTCGTGCTTAGCGGATTTGTTCCGCACCGGCGCCGTAGGGTCGATGTTCTGACGCCGACCCTCATTAATGGTGTGTATAGGGTGCATTAGGTTTGGGAGGCGTGCACGGCGGATGCGCCCGCGTTTGACAGGAGTACAGCCTGAGTTCCGATGACGATTCCAGGGCCGCCCTGGCGTTAGGCCAGGGTGCCGCCCACCCAACAGATTCTTCAACATCTTCGGTAGATACAGCCAGCGACGAGCCCGCGCGTGCCCATCGCGCCGCGGCCATTGACGCGGACGGAATACCGACGATCATCATCCGGCGTGACGGCGACCCCGCTCCGTTGACGCAGAGGGCTACGCGCGCCGTCGGGGCCACGCCCGTGATCACGGCCACGGCCCCGCAAGCTCCGCCGTCGGAGGCTCTGCAGCGGGCCCTGGTCAAGCTGCGCGACGTTTTCAAGCTGCGCGAGCTGCGGCCCGGGCAGGCCGAAATTATGGAATCGGTGCTGGCCGGCAGGGACACCCTGGCGGTGTTGCCGACCGGCAGCGGCAAGTCGCTGACCTATCAACTACCGGCGCTGGTCATGGAAGGGCCGACCCTGGTGGTCTCGCCGCTGCTGGCCCTGATCGAGGACCAGGTCCTCAAGCTCAAGGCCGCGGGCGTTGCGGTCGCGCGCATCGATTCCACGCGCACCGCAAAGGAACGCGCCGCCGATCTGCTGGCGGTAAAAAATGGCGACATCAAGCTGGTCCTGATAACGCCCGAATCGATCACCAGTCCAGCGGTTCAGGATGCGCTGGCGGGCGTGAAGTTTTCGTTATTCTGCGTCGACGAGGCGCACTGCGTGTCGCAGTGGGGACATGACTTCCGCCCGTCATACCTGGGGCTGCGGCGCGCGGCCGAGGTGCTGGGCCGTCCGCCCATCCTGGGACTGACCGCGACCGCGACGCCGGCCATCGCCGACGACGTGCAGGTGCAGCTGGGGATGAAGGACGCCAAGGTCTGCCGGGTCTCGTTCTACCGGCCGAACCTGGCGTTCGACGTGCGCAAGGTCGCCGGCGAGGCCGACAAGCTGCGCCAGCTGGGCAAGTTGATCCAGCGGCTGCGGCGGCCGGGCATCGTGTACTGCGCGACGGTGCGCGCGGTCGACGATCTGTACGTGGCGCTGCGCCACGGCAAGATCCCGGTCGAGCGTTACAACGGCAAGATGACCACCGACGAGCGCGAAAAGGCGCAGGCGTCGTTCATGCAGCCCGGGCGCAAGGTCGTGATGCTGGCGACCAACGCGTTCGGGCTGGGCATCGACAAGCCCGACATCCGCTACATCATCCACTACCAGATGCCCGGGTCGCCCGAGGCATACGTGCAGGAGGCGGGGCGCGCAGGCCGCGATGGAAAACCGGCGCGCTGCGTGCTCCTGTTCCAGCCCGACGACATCGACATCCAGGAGCACTTCCTCAAGGAGGCGCACCCGACCAAGGCGCAGGCGCGCATGGTGGCCGAGGGCCTCTACGCCTGGAGCGACGAGGGTAAGGAAGTTTCGGTGCGCGATCTGGCGCTGTCGATGGCGCTGCCCGAGCGGCGCGTGCGCGTCATCCTGTCGGTGCTGGAGGCGATGGGCGTCGCGCAGGAGGTGAAGGCGGCGCGCTGGGAAGGCGTCGAGCCGCGGCCCACGCGCGAGCAGATCGACAAGGCGGCGTCGGTGTTCGAGGCGCGGCGCATCTCCGATCGGCGGCGGCTGGCTTCGTTGCTGGCGTACATGAACACGCAGCGCTGCCGCGCCCAGATGATGCGCGCCTACTTCGGCGAGCCGGAGGGCGAAAAATGCGGCCTGTGTGATTCAGACGCGGGGCTGGACAGCGAGGTGTTTGATTCCGGGTCGGCCGACGAGCGGCACGGCCTGCACGCCGCCACCGATTTCCACGCGCGTCCGCGACGACGGCGGCGTCGCGGCGGTGGTGCCGAGATTCGCGTCGACGGACAGGTGGCGCGTCCGTCAGCGCCGGCGCCCGCGCCGGTGGTGTTTGCCACGCCGATTCCGACAGACATCTTGCCGCCGCTGGCGCCGTTCGCGGTCGCGGCCTCCGCCGAGGACGAGACACCGTTCGACGACCGGGTCTGGGACGACGCGCCCGACGCCGGGACCTTGCTGGACGGCGATGTCATCATCGAAGAGCGCAACGCCTGGCTGGCCGAGGCCAACGCCATGGCCGTGGCCAGCGGCGACGGTGACGGTGACGTCGATGCGGGCGGAGCGCCTTCTGACGACGAGAGCTGGGCGGCGGTCCGTGACGCGAACATCCGGCCCTACGTCGACTGGCGCGCTGCCGCACCGGTCGCGCTGCCGGTCATGGTCACGCCGGCGCAACGACAGATGCACGGTGGCGGCGGCGGCCCGCCCCGGCCACACGGCGGCCCTCATGGCGGCGGCCCGCACGGACCCAATGGCAGCAACGGCGGCGGCGGGGGCGGCGGGCGCAACGGGCGCAACCGAAAGCGGCGGCGGGGGCGCGACCGAAGCCGACCCGCGCGCGAGGGCGGCGACCGCAACCGCGACCGCGGACCACGCCTTCCCGGGTTTTACAACCCCGGCGGCGACTAGGCCTTCTGCTCGTTATTGCTTCGCCACCAGGAGACGAAGCGGGGGATGCCCTGCTCGATGGAGATCCGGGGCGCGTAACCGAGACGCTGGCCAGACAGGGTTAGCTCGGCCAGGGTGCGGCGCATGTCCCCGGGCTGTTCGGGCAGCCATTTGATGGTCGGTTTTTTCCCGAGCGCCTCGGCGATCAGCTCGACCAGACGCAGCAGCGACGTCGTGCGGGAACCGCCCAGGTTGTACAGGCGGTAGGCCGCCGCACCGTCGCGAACCTGCTCGTCGATGGCGGCGAGCGTCCCGTCGATGATGTCGTCGATCCAGGTGTAATCGCGCGACGTGCTGCCGTCACCGTAGAGCTCGATGGGGTTTTCGGCGGCGATGAGGCGGGTGAACTTGTGAATCGCCAGGTCCGGGCGCTGGCGCGGGCCATACACAGTGAAGAACCGCAGACAGGTGACGTCCAGGCCGCCCAGGTGATGAGCGGTGTAGGCCAGCAACTCGCCCGCACGCTTCGTCGCCGCGTAAGGCGACAGCGGCCGCTGGCACGGATCGGATTCACGAAACGGGACCGCGCTGTCGGCGCCGTACACCGAAGACGACGACGCAAACACCAATCGCGGGATCTTCTGCGCCCGGCATAGCTCCAGGACCCGCGAGGTCCCAACCAGGTTGACGTGCGCGTATCGCACCGGATCGTCGATCGAGGGGCGCACTCCCGCCAGCGCGGCCAGGTGGACGACCACGTCGAAGCCGCCGTTCGACGACGACAACGCCGCCACGAGATCCGGCGTCGTCGTGATGTCGCCCTCGCGAAAAACAAAACCCGACGACGAACGCAGGCCGTCGAGGTTGCTCTCCTTTATCGCTCGGTCATAGAAAGCGTCGAAGTTGTCGAGGCCGACCACCTGGTCGCCACGCGCCACCAGACGCTCCGCCAGGTGAGAGCCGATGAAACCCGCGGCGCCCGTGAGCAGGATGCGCATCTTCACTGCGCACAATAGCGGAGAAGGACCAGCCTTGTCGCGGCCGAACTATTTCGTGAACATTGCCGCCGGCGGCGCCGCCGGCGCGCGCAGGTGCAGCAGGAATTCCACGTTGCCTTTGCCGCCGGTGATCGGAGAGACGGTGTCGCCCAGCACCGCATAACCCAGTTGCCGCGCCGACTCCCTGACCGTCGCCAGGGCGGCGGCGCGAGCCGCCTCGTCGCGCACGATCCCGCCCTTGCCGACCGCGGCGCGCCCGACCTCGAACTGCGGCTTGACCAGCGCCAGCACCGGCGACTGCGGGTGGGCGAGGGGCAGCAACGCCGGCAGCACCAGCCGCAGCGAGATGAAGGAGACGTCGATGACGATGAGGTCGACCAGCTCGGACAGAAGATCCGGCGTCGCCAGACGGATGTTGGTCTTGTCGAGCACGCGCACGCGCGGATCCGACGCGATCTTCCAGTCGAGCTGGCCATGTCCGACGTCGACACAGTAGACGCGCGCCGCCCCCCGCTGCAGCAAGCAGTCGGTGAACCCGCCCGTCGACGCGCCGACGTCCAGCGCGACGGCCTTCGCAGGATCGACGGCGAAGGTGTCCAGCGCGTGCGCCAGCTTGATCCCCCCGCGCGAGACGTAGGGCATGGGCGCGCTGCGAAGCCGCAGCTCGGCCCCGGCGGCGACCAGCTCCCCGGCCTTGGCCACCGGGCGATCGCCCTCAAGCACCTCGCCGGCCAGGATCAAGGCCCGCGCCTTCTCACGCGACGGCGCCAGCCCCTGCTCGACGACGGCCAGGTCAGCGCGCAGTTTCTTGACCTTGGTATCGCCCGAATCCGCCACCCGGCCCGGATTCTGCGGGCTGGCGCCCCCGCTTGCAAACGACGTAAACCTTCGCCGCCACTGCCTTCTCCGGTTGCAAACGGACCTTGCGTGCGTAGAATGTCGCCGCGGTCGTGAAGTCCCGGACGATCGCGATGGGGATGTAGCTCAGCTGGGAGAGCGCCTGAATCGCACTCAGGAGGCCGACGGTTCGATCCCGTTCATCTCCACGAATCGATTCGGTTTTTTCTTTCGGTTTTCGGTCTTGGGAACGTTTAGGGAACGATTGGGGAACGATTGCCCCATTCAGGGGGTGATTCAGGAGGCAAGTTTTCTTCCGGTCAACACCTCCAGCGCGCGCTTCTGTTTGGCGCTGGCCACCGCATCCGCCTGGGCGTAGCTCTCGGCCGTCGTCTTGAACGACTCGTGACCGAGTGCTGCCGCCACTGCGTGTGAGGTGATCCCGCTGTCCACGGCGAGTGTGCTGTGGAGACCCCGCATAGCATGGGCGGTCACCTTAGGGACCCCCGCTGCCTTGCAGATCCTTTGCACCCACTTCCGTGGCCAGTCGCGCCAATGCTCCCCAAACAGCATCGCACTTGCTTCACGTCCCTTCGCCAGGCCGATCAGGTATGGCTGCAGGAAATCAGGCACCTGCAACTTTCGCCGACCGGCCAGGGTCTTCGAGTCCGGGATCCAGAGCAGTTTCCCGTCGTCGTCGAGATCGCGCACGACCCGACTCACCACCTCCGAGCACCTCATCCCCATGAGCAGGCACATCATCGCGGCGATCGCGCCGCCCTCCCCTCGATCCGCCAATTCGATCGCCTTCGCCTGCCACCTGCGCGCCTCGTCGATTCGAAGCTGCTCCTTGCCGTGTCTGCGCCTTCCCACGCCTTCCACCTCGTCAAGCGGATTCCGAACGACCCACTTCTTCCCGGCGCACCACTTCAGGAACGACTTCGCCTCCGCCAAGATGTTGCGATGCGAGTCAACGGAGAGCGGCTTGCCGCTCTTCGTCTTGCGATGGCGAAGCGCCGCATAGAGCTCCGCGCCCTTCTTTGGCGTGATGCTCGACAGCGCCTCGTCATCCAACCTGCGGCTCACCTTCCCGTCTTCTCCCACCTCGACGAAGAACATTCCAAGGCGATACTCGGTGTCTTCCACCGAGCCCGGCTTGTTCTGTTTTTCGTCCCGCAGGTACATCGCGTACTCCTTCTTGGTGTCGCCGATGGTTCGTTCCTCTGCGATCTGCAGCTCCCGCGTTACCCAGACCTTGACCCTCTCTGCTTCCTTTTTGCTCTCATATTCCTGACGAGTTTTTTCGCCTCCTGGGCCAACCACGATGAGTCGCCATCTTCCGGCGTGTGGGTATGGTCCGAGGACGCGCTCGCCCTTTCTTCGCTGCGCCATTTTCCATCCTCCTTCCTCCCTCGGCGCGGCGAAACGTCAGCGAGGGCAACGCTATCACGGGCAGGTAGAAACGGAACCAGCTCCTTCGCCAAAAGCGGCGCGAGCAGGCGAACGAAGCGACCCAGGTCACGAATTCCAGACGGCATCGCGGTTTCGTCGCGAACCGCGGCTGGATCGTCCGCGGCGTCGGACGCCGGACCGGCGAGCTCTGCACCACGAGCCGCCCTCATGGTGGGGTACTCCCGCGGTCAATATCGGCTCGGCCATGGGCGATCATCTGCGGATGGCGGCGGTAGGGAGCGGGAGCGCTGTTTCCGTTGGCAGCCCGGAGGGTCGCGAGTGCCCGAGCGTGGAGTCGGGAGGCCCACGAACGGCAGAAGCCCATCTCTTTGGCCGCCTGGTTCAGCGTCTTGTCCTCGAAGTAGCAGAGAACGAGCAGGCGCTGCTCCCGCGCAGGCAAGAGGCAGAGTTGGGCGGCAAGCGACTGGCCGGTGTTTTCCGCCTCGATGGGGAGCTGAACTAAGCGCCGGCCGTTCCAGCGGGTGTCGTTGGCGACGTGACCCGAGTCGGCGATCTCCTCAAGCCAACCCCGAGCTGCTCGCTCGGTTCCCGGCTCGCGATGAACGATCGTATTGTGCGCCCGCCGTCCGAACCAGTGCTGTTCGCGAATGCCATCAACGATCGCCCCGCGAATCCGATGGCGGGCGAACACCCCGAATGGGATCCCTCTCGCACCATCGAACCGAGAGGCTGCTTCGACAAGGCCCCTCGAACCGTAACCGACGAGATCCTCGAACTCGACGCCCCTCGCTATCGGAAGCCATCGGAGACTGCTGGCTATCGATCCGACGAGGTAAAGATGAGCCCTGATTCGCTCGTCACGCGCGATGGGATCTACTTTCCTGGCTGGCGACGAGGCGTCTCTTGTGGCTGCGGGGGTCGAAGTGATCCTTTGCATGTTGTCAGTC
>DASRQT010000365.1:0-3931 GCA_035696485.1 Polyangia bacterium
GAGTGTCCGCATGAGTTCACCGTTGGCATAGACGAGCGGACTGGCGCGAACAGGCAACTTTGCGATGAATTTCTGACTCATAAGTGTTGCGCGGTCTCCGTCGCTGCGGCCACCTGAAAATGTCCAGACTGGGCCAGTTGGAAATGTCTGCTTTGGAACAAAGAGCAGTTCCAAAGTCGAATGAGGTATTGCTGAGAGAGACTGAAATGTCAGATCTGTAAATGGGCGACCTGTTCACAGGGCACGAGGGAACCTAATGTGCGTGCCCAAAATGAAAGCCTTCGGTTCAATCGGAATCTCCGCCATCGTTCTTTTGTGCGTCGGCTGTACAAGCAACGGGGCGACGGGCGGCGGTGACGCCGCGGTGTCCGTCGGTTCCGGCGGGACGCCCGGAAGCGGCACCGGCGGAAGCGCGGCGCCGATGGACAGCGGCGGCACGGGCAGCGGCGGCGCCGGCACCGGCGGCAACAGTGGCAGCGGAGGGACGACCGGCAGCGGCGGCGGGCCGGCCGACGTCGCTCCCAACATGGACAGCGGATCGGACAGCGGACCTGCGTCGTCGGACGTCGCGCAAGGGCCGTGTACGGCCGGCACTTTGAAACCCGGAAACAGCACGGTGAAGATCCAGAGCGGTGGTTCCATGCGGTCATACATCCTGCACGTGCCGCCGAAGTACGACGGAAAGACACGCCTGCCGCTGGTGATCGACATGCACGGCAAAGGCGGCACCGGCCAGGGGGAGATGGGATCCGGATGGCTGGCGAAGGCCGACGCGGTCGGGATCGTCATGATGTATCCCGACGGGCTGTACAACTCGTGGAACGGCGGTCCCGCCGGCTGTCCAACGTTGGTGTGTTGCTGCCAGCCTTCCCAGGATCACAACACAGACGACGCCGCGTTCCTGCGAGCGGCGGTGGCCAAGACCGCGCAGGACGGATGCATCGATCTCAAGCGCGTCTACGCCACCGGCCTGTCGAACGGCGGCATCATGTCGCACTGGCTGGCCTGCGACGCCGCGGATCTGGTGGCGGCCATCGCGCCCGCGTCGGGCCCGAACCTGGTTGATTGCAAGCCGTCGCGGCCCGTCACGGTTGTGAACTACCGGGGCAAACAGGACACCCTCGTCCTGTACAACGGCGGCGCGTCGATGGCTGGGGGCCACGTCTGGCCAAGCGCAATGGCCGACTTCACCAAGTGGAGCGACCTGGATCAGTGCACCGATGCTCCGGTGCCCATGCCCATGCATCCGCTTTGTCAGATCCGCAGCAAGTGCGCGGGCGGCGCCGAGGTCATCTTGTGCTCGCCCAACGCCGGTCACGTCATCTACGGCGGGGCCGCGGCCCAGATGGTTGCGGTTCCGGATGTGGCCTGGGAGGTCTTCCAGCGCCACTCGCTGCCTTGATGGTTCGCGGAGCGCGCCGAACGCGGCAGCCGCCGCTCCCTAGTCCTTGTTGCGCGTTACTTTTGAATAGACCTCGGCGTGGATCGCGAGCAGGGCGTCGCGATCCTCGGGCGCGAACTGCGGCGCGAACTTGGCGTGGACGGTGTCGATCGACGACAACAGCAGCGCCCAGCCGTCGGCCATCCCGTTCATGTACTTGAAGCCCTTCTTCAACTCGGCGATGGCGTCGTCATGGCCGCTGGCCCGCAGGCGCGTCATCAGTTCCTTGACCGCGTGCAGAAATTCTTCGCTTGATTGGAAGGGTGCCATCGCTAGGTCCGCATCCAGGTTAGGCGCCGAGCACGCCGACTGCAATGGGTGTCTTCGCTATGGCAGCGACTTCCAGAACTTCAGGGTTCTGGCCGGCTGGCCGCCCAGATTTCCGGAGTGACCGCCGGTCGTCCGCGGATCAGAGATTTATCTGTTCGTCCGCGATGTAGTCGCGGATGATCGAGTCGACATCGTCATCAGCGCGGAAGCCCAGCTCCAGCGCACGCGCGGTGCGAAAGCGCGTCGGGAAAGTTCCGATGATGGCCTGGACGCGGGCATCCGGCTTCCAGCGCACGCGTGCGGCGGTCTCGGCACCGGCGACGCGTGCCAGCGCCTCGAGCATCTCGGTCACGGTGGCGGTAATTCCGGGCAGGTTAACGGTCCGCTGCGTTCCCAGTGCGCCGTCCCGCAACTCGAGCGCATGGATGAACGCCTCGACGACGAGGCGTGGCGACAGCAGCCACACGCTGGTTTCGGGCCCCACCGGACACTCGGAAACCAGCCCGTTCAGCGGTTCGCGCACAATTCCGCTCGCGAACGACGAGGCCGCGGCGTTCGGCTTACCCGACCGCACCACGATGGTGGGCAGGCGCAGCGAACGCCCGTCGATGAAGCCTTTTCTCGAATAGTCGGAGACGAGGAACTCGCCGATCACCTTCTGTGTGCCGTAGGAGGTCAGCGGTGCCGGCGGGGTTGAATCTTCGATGACCGGCGGCAGTGCGCCGCCGAAGGCCGCCACCGAGCTCGCGAACACCAACCGGGGCGGCTTCGAGCATCGGCGCAGGCTTTCGAGAAGAAGCCGGCTGCCCTCCAGGTTGACGCGCATGCCGAGATCGAAGTCCGCCTCGGCGGCGCCGCTGACCACCGCCGCCAGATGGAATACGGCGTCCGTCTCGGGACCGGCTACACGCTTCACCACTTGCGGGTCGGAAATATCGCCGGTAACCGCTTCCAGCCGCCCGTCGCGCTGCGCCGGCGCGGGAAAAGCGCCGTCCAGCAAGGTGATGCGCGAGATGATCGCCCCGCAAAGCTGGCCCCGCGCGAGCAAGGCTTTGGCGAGCCGGCCGCCGATGAAGCCGCCGCCGCCCGTGATCAGGATATTCATGCCGCAAGTTTAACGAAGAAGGGCGGCGTATTCTCTCGCCATGACCCAATTCGACACCGCCCGTCGACGAATCTCCCGTCGGAGTGCTCTGTTGGCCACGCTGGCGGCCGCGCCCGTCGGTTGCCGGCGGTCCGGCACGAGGATCACGGCGCCTGCGGACGCCGGCGCCGCGCAATCGTGGGGCGGGCTTGAGGTGGCTCGCGTAACGGGCATGAACGAGGACGAGCGCGGGGGTAGCGCCGTTATCGTCCTGCACGGGTGGGGTGCGGCGGGCGACGATCTGGTGCCGCTGGCGGAGGCGCTGAAACGTCCAGGGGTGCGATTCTTCGTCCCGGCGGCGCCGTTGCCCGAGATGGGTGGCGGCCGCGCCTGGTGGCACCTGGATCCGAACACCCGACCGCCGCCCGCGTCCACCGATCAACTGGCCCCCGGCTTTCTTCCCAATCCGGCGGTGGTCGCCGCGCGCGCCGCCGTGCAAGCTCTGATCGCAGCGGTCGTCGACCGCTATGCGCCGACGTCGGTGGCGCTGGTCGGCTTCTCTCAGGGCGCGATGCTCTCGATCGACGTCGCGCTCGCCGGAGCGCCAGGCGTCGCTCGGGTCGTCGCGATGTCCGGCGTCTTGCTGATGGATTCGGTGTCGGCGTTGACGGCGCCGCACTCGAGCAAGCCGCGGTTTCTGCTCTCGCACGGGCGCCAGGATCCCGTGGTGCCTTTCCCCAGCGGCGACCGCGCCAAGGATCTGCTCGAGAAACACGGCTTCTCCGTGACGTGGCGACCGTTCGACGGGGGCCACGAGATCCCGTCACCGCTGTTGGCCGACGTCGACCGGTTCCTGTTTCCGCCGCCGTAGGGACGTGGTGGTTGTTGTGCCTTGCCGGCGGTGGGTTAGGCCAACGGGCTAGGCCAGGATCGCCGTCGCGTCGGCCTTGTAGTCAAAGCCGTCGCCGACCTTGGCCATTCCGTAGGACTTGCCGAGGGCATTGTACAGATCGATGGCCTTGATCCGGTCGTTCGAGTTCAGCCCCATCTTGAAGCGGCCGTTGCCGCCGGCGATGACGTGGTGCATGCGGCTGACGTCGTGGTTGTTACCGACCTCGCTGCCGACCAGCACCAGG
>DASRQT010000366.1:0-17090 GCA_035696485.1 Polyangia bacterium
GCCACCACCGGCGACGGCATGGTGGCCGCGCTGCGCGTGCTGGCGATCATGGTGCAGGAGGAAAAGCCGCTGTCCGACCTGGCGCGGGCCATGACCCGCTATCCGCAGGTGCTGCTGAACTTCGCGGTCGCGCGCAAGCGGCCGCTGGAGGAGATGCCGGCTGTGACCAAGGCCATCTCCAAGGTGGAACGGGAGCTCGGTCTCGACGGCCGGGTGGTGGTGCGCTATTCGGGCACCGAATCCAAGGCGCGCATCATGATCGAGGGAACCGACGAAGGGCGAATCAAGGCACAGGCCGAGGAGATCGCGTCGGTGCTGAAGCGGGAGCTGGCGACCGCCTGACCATGGTCCGCCTCTACGTCAACGTCGACCATGTGGCGACGCTGCGCCAGCAGCGGGATACCATCTACCCGGATCCGGTGGCGGCGGCCGTCCTGTGCGAGCTCGGCGGCGCCGACGGCATCACCGTGCACCTGCGCGAGGATCGCCGTCACATCCAGGAACGCGACGTTCGCATCCTGCGCCAGACGCTGCGCGGGACATTCAACCTCGAGATGGCGGCGACCGAGGAGATGTTGGGCATCGCGCTGTCGGTGAAGCCGGATTTTTGCACGCTGGTGCCCGAAAAACGGCAGGAGCGGACCACCGAGGGCGGGCTGGACGTGCGCGCGGGCGGCCTCCTGGAGACGGTCGTGCGCAAGCTCAAGGACGCTGGCGTGGGCGTGAGCCTGTTCATCGATCCCGAGCCGCGCGTGGTCGAGGCGTCGCAGCGGATGGGCGCCGGCACCGTCGAGCTGCACACCGGAGACTATTGCCTGGCGCCGACCCGCAGCGCCGCGTCCCGGCAGCAGCTGCACCGGCTGGAGCTCGCGGCGCGGGCCTCCGCTGATGCGGGCCTGCGGCTGGGGGCGGGGCACGGCCTCGACTACGCGAACGTTGCACCGGTGGCGGCGCTGCCCAACCTGGAAGAGCTGAACATCGGGCACGGGTTAATCGCGCGCGCCGTCATGATCGGGATGGGCGCGGCGGTGGCGGAGCTGCGCGCGGCGATCGCGGCCGGGGCCGCGGGCGCGCGGGCATGAACCGCAGGGGGGTGTCGGCGGCGTCGCAGCCGTCGGCGGCGGCTGGCGCGCGCGCCCTTCACCCCTTGATCCTGACGGCGGCGCAGATGCGCGCCGCTGATCAAGCGGCGACGGAGCGTTCCGGGCTACCGAGCCTGCTCCTGATGGAGAACGCCGGCCGCGGCCTGGCAGAGCTGGTGTTACGTGAAGCGGGCACGCGGTCCCCTCTACACGTCCGTATCGTGTGTGGCGTGGGGGCCAACGGCGGCGACGGGTTCGTGGCGGCGCGCCATCTGGCGCTGCGTGGCGCCGAGGTGGCGGTGCTCTTGACCATGCCGAAGGAGAAGATTTCCGGCGACGCGGCGGCGGCGCTGCGTGCGCTGGCGGCGATCCCGGCGGTTGGCGTGCACCAAGCGGTCGACGATGCCGATGTCGACGTCTGGCGGCAGCGCCTGGCCGGCGCCGACGTGGTCGTCGACGCGGTCTTCGGGATCGGACTTCGCGCCGCCATTACCGGCATCCCGGCGCTGGCCATCGCGGCGATGAACGAGGCGTCCGGGTTGAAGGTCGCGGCCGATATCCCGTCGGGTGTCGACGCGGACACCGGGCGTGTGCTGGGGAGTGCCTTTCGCGCCGACGTCACCGCGACGATGGGGGCGCGCAAGCTCGGTCCGTCAATCGATGCAGAGGCGCCGGTCGGTCGGGTGGAGGTGATCGATCTGGGAGTCTCGCTGGCGCCGCCGGACGAGCTGGCGCCGTTCTGTCGCTGGCTGGAGGCGGAGCCCATCGCGCGCCTGTTGCCGCGCCGAAAACCGTCCGGTCACAAGGGGACGTTCGGGCACCTGCTGGTGGTGGCGGGTTCGGCCGGCAAGACCGGCGCCGCCGTGTTGACCGGGCGCGCGGCGCTGCGCGGTGGGGCGGGGCTTTGCACGCTGGCCTCGACCGCTTCCGGGCAGCAGGCGCTGGACACCAAGGTCGTCGAGTTGATGACCGCGCGCTATTCAGCGGGCGATGACGCTGACGGTGACAGTGTCGCCGCGATTGAAGCGCTTGCCTCACGCGCGCGGGCGGTGGCCATCGGGCCTGGCATTCCCACCGGCGCCGCCATGCGGGCGGTCGTCCACCACGTGGTGGGCCGCCTGTCGGCGCCGATGGTGGTCGACGCCGACGCCCTGAATCTGCTGGCGACGGAGCTCCCCGCGATCGTTCGTGCCGCGCCCGGGCCGCGCATCCTGACGCCGCACCCGGGAGAGATGGCGCGCATTCTCGGCATCACCACGGCCGACGTCGGGGCGGCGCGCCTTGACAGCGCGCGCCGCCTGGCCGCCGACGCCGGCGCGATCGTGGTCCTGAAGGGGGCCCGCACGCTGATCGCGACGCCCGACGGAACCGTCTTCGTCAACCCGACGGCAAACCCCGCGCTGGCGACCGCCGGCAGCGGCGACGTCCTGACCGGCCTCATCGGCGCCTTGCTGGCGCAGGGGCTGGAGGCGGTCGACGCCGCCATCGCCGGCGTCTTCATCCACGGAAGGGTTGGCGACGAGGCGGTCGCCCAGAAGGGCGGCGGCATCATTGCCGGCGACCTGGCCGATCTCATTGGCCCGGTCATGGCGAAACTGGCGGTCAAGCTGCGTCGCTAGGGCAACCGCTAGGGCATCGCGTCCGTTGCGGCGCCAGGGCGCGTGAAGGCTGCGGCTTTGCGGCAGAAGCTGTCGGCGACGTTCCCGGCCAGCCAGATGAGCAAGCAGTTGTCCAGGTCGTCACCCGGTTTCATCAGCGTCCCGCCCTTGTGTTCATCAACGCCACGGGCCTTGCGGATCAGCGTCAGCCGCTCGGGGCGCTGGCCGCCGTCGCGGACGACCTGGGTGATGATCTCCGGCTCCAGCGCGATGACCGACCAGTAGGTCGCGTCGTATTCCTCGACCGAGGTGACGTTATCCGCCGGGTTGTCCTTGGCCAGCAGGCGCAAGCCGCGCGAGCCAAACAGACGCAAGTTGCGGCCGATCTGTCCGTGGCAATCCAGCGTGCCGCAGCGGGGCTGCATCGCGTTCGCCACCGTCTCGAAACCGGCCCGCGTTGGCGCCAGCAACGGCCGCTCGCCGTCCGAAGTCGATCGCGCGTCGGAGATCGGTCCCGCGTTCTCGCTGTTCGTGCAGCCGAAAGTGGCCAGCAACGACAGGACGAGGAGCGCGCCGCCGCTTTTCACCGCGGCCGATTCCCCTCGTCGGGACGGCAGGGCCGCGTCGGAAGCCGCGCCGCGACCAGATCATCGGCGGCCAGAAAAATGTGTCCCGCCGACGCCGGTCCGGTCGGATCGGTGTGACAGCCGGCGCACGACCAATCGCGATAGATCGGCGACTCCATTTCGATCTTTTCTTCGCCGAGACGCAGGGACACCCACAGCGGCGAGACCGGCGCGAACTCGGACGGCTGCACGTAGAAGTTCCCGACACAGTTGCTGACGGCGGTGAATGTCATCGCGCGCGCGTCGATCATCTGCACCTCGACGTCCGGCAGCGGGATCGACATCGTGATGTCCCGGTAGATCGTCCCGGCGACTGAGAACGCCGGCGCCTCCTGCCCGTCGGCGTGGCAGACGACGCACGACTGCCCGGGGCGGTGCAGCGGGCCGATTTGTACCTGGGGGTCTTCGGGACCCATCTTTTTCACCTTGGCGTCATGCTCCGGGTCGATGGGCGACAGCGGTAACCCGGAGCACGCCAGCAGCAGCGGAACCAGCACCACGGCCAAGTCTCTTTGGCGAAAAACCACCATCGTGAGCACAATCAATTAGCATGCCAGCCCGTCGCGGCCGGGGCGAAAATGTGTGGTGCCGGCCCACCCCCTCCGGTTAAGATGAAACATCGAGCCCGGGCTCTAGGCCCCTCGAGGAAGTAATGCAAGGGCAAGCGAGCTGTCTTCGCCACTCCGGTTGCCTGCTGCTGGCCCTGGCCAGCGCCTGCCTGTACGCGGGCGGTCTGGTGACGGCGTGCGCGCCGCCTCCGACGGATGGCGCCCTGTCCTGGGGGGGACAGACGCGCGCGCCGACCGTGAGCTCCATTGACGCGAGGGACCTTGGAGGTTTCGCGGGCAGCGGCGGCTCCGGCGGGTCGCCTGGATTCGACGCCAGGCCCGACCTGGCGGCGACGTTCGATGTCCCGGCCGCGGCGGCGCCCGATGTCAGGACCCCGCCCGACCTGCGCGCCTACGAGTCTGGCGTGGCCGGTTGCCACGTCGACATCGATGTGACCCCGGATTCGCTGAACCTCGACTACTCGCCCAACCATATCGAGGCCATCTGGATCAACACCGGCGCCGGCAAGTTCATCAAGAGCGTGGGCGTGTGGGCCAACCGTCGCATCAGCCACCTGCCAAAATGGATCGCCGCGACCACCGCGGCCGGCGTTCGCCAGAACCGCGTGGACGCGGTGACGGGAGCGACACAGTACCAATACGTGCGTCAGACGGTGGTCTGGAATTGCACCGGGGTAGACAAGCAGCGGGTCGCCGACGGCCCCTATCGCGTGTGCTTCGAGCTGAACGAGACCAACGGCGACTCGGAGTACGACTGCGTGAACTTCAACAAGGGCCCGATGCCGGAGACCACCAAGCCCCCCGACACGTCGAGCTTCCGCTACCGCACCATCAATTTTTTCCCGTGATGACGCCCCGGCAGTCACAGCAAAGGCAGGTGCAGCCACCGTCGCTCTGGGCGGTAGTTCTGGGCATCGGGCTGTTGCTGGGCGCCGTCGGCTGCGCGCGCGTTGCGCCCTATCAGCGCGGCCGGCTGGCGCATCCGACGATGCTGCTCACCGACCCGGCCAGCCCGGGCGAGGCGCACATCTACGCGATCCAGGAAGGCGCTGTCGGCGGCGGGTCGGGGGTCGAGGGCGGCTGCGGGTGCAACTGACACCGACCGCGGTCGCGCGGCGGCATCGTACCTGGTTTCGTCTGGCGGCCTGGGCCTTCACGGCGCTGGCGGTGATACCGACCGGACTGCGGCCATCGAAGGTCCTGGGCGCCGCGAAGCAAGCGACCGCCAAGAACCACGACGACGAAGACGACGACGAAGAAGAAGACGCCGAGGCCTTGGCCCGGCCACGGCGCTCCGGGGTCGCGGTGCGCGCCTCGACGGCAGTGTCGGCCTATTCGGACAGCGATTCGGTCCATGTCGTGTCGCCGACGATCTCCGGCACAGTCGCGGACGACATCGCCGGGTGGTCCGTCAACGGCCGCTATCTGGTCGACGCCGTGTCGGCGGCTTCGGTTGACGTCGTCTCGGCCGCCTCCGGTCACTGGTTCGAGATTCGCCACGTCGGATCGCTGGCTGCCGACGTCAAGACCGGACCGGTCGGCCTGATGGTCGGCGGCGGCCTGTCGCGCGAACCGGACTACCTGTCGCTGGGCCTGGGCGGCACCATCTCGATGGAGCTTATGGACAAGAACTTCACGCCCTTCATTGGCGGCTCCTACGGCCATGACGACGTCGGCCGGACCGGAATGGACAAGGCCTTCTGGCAGTCCATGCAGAAGGTGGGGCTGCAGCTGGGCGCTACTTTCGTGGTCAACCGTTCGACCATCGCATCGATCTCGGGCGACCTGATCCTCGAGCGCGGCTACCTGGCGAAACCGTATCGAT
This sequence comes from Polyangia bacterium, assembly GCA_035696485.1. GTDB lineage: Bacteria > Myxococcota_A > Polyangia > Fen-1088 > Fen-1088 > DASRQT01. The sequence continues at coordinate 5,701 of DASRQT010000366.1, forward strand.
ATGTGCCTCTGTTCGCGCCTGGCGTCGGTGCCAGCGTTCCGCCGGGTGCCAGCGTCGATCTGGTCAATCAGCTGCGCATCGACCAGCGTCCGGCCGACGCGCTGCCGGATGCGCGCGATCGCTTCGCCGTCAGCGGCCGCATTGCCCATCGCTTTGATTCGTCGACCGTTCGCTTTGATCAGCGCCTCTACCGGGACAGCTGGGGTCTGACCGCATCGACCAGTGACGCGCGCTACACGGTGGACGCAGGCGGGCGATGGTCGCTGGGCCCTCACGTCCGGTTTCACGCGCAGCACGGGATCGACTTCTGGCAGCGCGCCTACGAAGCGACGCTGGTCGCGGGTGGCACCCTGGCGATCCCGCGCTACCGGACGGGCGATCGCGAGCTCGGTCCCCTCAAGACCGTCACCGCCGGCGCTGGCGCCAGGTACCTGCTCAATACCGACATCCATTCGCCCTGGGCGCTGACCGTCCAGCTCGAGGGGATCTACACGCAGTTCGAGGACGCGCTTTATCTCAAGAGCCGCCGCGCCCTGTTCGCCAACCTCTCGCTGGACGTCGGTTTCGAGTAGCGGTCACGGTCCGTCACCACCCAGCTGGCGGACGACGGAGGCGCACGCTGGCCGGTTCGGCGGCGCTGATCTCGATCGGTCCGTCGCCGAGGCCCCAGATGCGCGCCATTCCGTCGTCGTCCGTGCGCGCCCAGATCCACAGACCTCCGCGCGCCCGCGCCATCAACCAGCGCTGCGGCAGGGGCGCGCCGGTCGGCGCCAGCAACCGCACGCCCACCCAGGATCCCGGCGATCGCAGCGCGACGCCATCGCGATTTGCTGTCCCGGCCACCGCCAGGGCCGCTCGCGCGTTGGCGGCAACCGCGGGGTGGCGGGCGCCTGCAAGCCGTTCCAGCACGGCGCGCCGCTCGGGGCTGGGCACGGCGGCCGCCGACCAGGCCGCGGCGGCGCGAACGTCATCGGGCTCGGCCTGGTCCTCCAGCACCACATCCAGACGGGACAAAGCCTCGGCGCCGCCTTTCGCAAACGCCGCGCACAGGCGCGCGCGTACCGGCGATTCGGCCTCCTCGAAGGCGCGGACCAGCGCGGCCGCCCGATCATCGGGGAGGCGGGCCGCGACCAGGGCATCGGCGGCGGTCGCCGCCGCGGGGCCGCCTTCATCCAGCATTTCGAACAGACGGTCGATCACGGTGCCGTCCTCGATCGGCTTGGCGCCGTGCGCGGCGATGAGACCGCGCACGATGGCCGCGCGCCCGGCGCTGGACGTGTCGCGCACCGCCGCATCCAGCCGGGCGGCGTCGGCGTCCGTCGCGGCCGCCTCCAGCGCATCACCCAGCGCCGCCCGATCCGACGACGCGCGCGCGCCGGTGGCCGCGCCCACCAGTCGCAGCGCCGCCAGCAACGCCGCCACTGTCGTCGTCGCCGCTTCCGGGACGCGGATGTCGAGCGCGATCAATGCCGTGGTCGCCGCGCGCCTGACCGCCTCGTCGCCGTCGCCCAGCCGGGCCACGACGGTGGCGGCGACGCTGCGCGCGCCCAGGCGCGCGGCCAGCAGCAAGGCGCTCTGCCTTACGGCGGAGTCGGGATCGTTCAACCCGCGCGACAGGCTGACCTGCGCGCGATGATCGCCGATCGCCAGCATCGCCTGGTAGCCGAGCCGTCGGATCTCGGGGGATGGATCGCCGGTTGCGTGGATCAAGGCGACGACCGCTGTCGGATCCTTGAGCGCCGCCAGCGCCGTCAAAGCGGCACCCGTGGCGGCGCCGCGCCGCTGGACCAGGTCGGCCAGGGCGGCCGTTGCGCGCCGGTCGCCGATCTCGCCCAGCAGCGCCGCCGCGACACCCGCGCTGCCGGCGCCGCCGTTGCTCAACTCGGCGCACAGGGGGGCCACGGCCTGAGGTCCGGCGCGGCGTAACCCCTCCCTGGTCTGATCGGAGATCGGCGGGTCGCGCAGCCGCTCCAGCAGAATCGCCAGCGCGGGCGGCGTCGCGATCTCTCCCAGGGCCAGCTGCGCCTGGCGACCGATATCGTCCACGGGCCGCCGTCGCGCCAGCGGCGCCAGCAGGGAGACCACCGATGCGACCTTGAGGCGGCCCAGCGCGCCGATCGCCGCGATGCGCAGGTCGTCGCTCCCCTCCATCAGCTCGCGCGTCAGGGCGGGGACCGCGCGCGCATCTCCCAGCGCGCCCAGCGCCTGGATCGCCTCCACCCGGACCTGGCGGTCGGCGTCCGACAACCGACCCAGCAAGACCATCGGCGCGCGCGGATCGTGCAAGCGCTGCAGCAGCCGGACCGCTCTAAGCCTGATCTCACGATGTTCGTCGTCGAGGGCGGCCGCGATCGACGCGTACGACGGCGCCAGGTCATGTCGCGCCAGCGCGTCGATGGCCAGCAGGCGCACCGCCGCGTCGTTGTCGGCGAGGCTGCGCTCGACGGCGCGGCGCGCGGCGGCAGACAGGGCGTCGGCCTCCCGCAGCACTTCCAGCCCCAGCGGCCGATCGGCGGGCGCGGCGGAGCCAATCCAGCGTGTGGCGGCGTCGATCGCTTCAGGCGCCCCCCGGCGCGCCAGTGCCCGCGCCGCAGCGCCTCGGACCTGGGGGTCGTTGTCCTGCAGCATCGGCATCAGGTCGCGCGCGATGTCGGCGCCGTCGCGCACGATCGCCTGTTCGACCGCGCGCAGGCGCTGGGTGCGATCCAGCGACGTGAGATCGCGCGCGGCCAGCTCGGCGGTCCCGGGCCAGGCGAAACCACCATCAGCGGCCCAGCCGGGCCTCCCGGCCAACGCGACCATCAGGCCGGCGAGGGCGCCCAAGATGGTGGCGGCGTTCACGCCCCGAGTATAGCCGGAGCAAATGGATTAGACTTCCGCGCATGACCCGCGAGATCATTGTTCAGATCCTGGAATCCGAAGGTGCCAAGTTGACCGGCAGCAGCTACGTCATCCGCGACGATCGCGAGGCGACATGTTTCGTCTCCTCCCCCGGCGAAGTCTTGCCGGTCGGCCGGATCATCAAGATCGAGCTCAAGGACAAGTCGGTCGTGCTCGAGACCTCCCGCGACGAACGTTTCCACTTCGCCTACGAGGACGTGCTTGGCTTCAAGCTGACCACCACCGGTCCGGCCAAGGATCGCGCCGCCGGCTTCGGACGCTAGACGCGCGCCCTCCCTAGCGCATCGACATCGACCAGCTGGCGATGGTCTTGCTGCCGTTGAACTTGGGGAATCCGAAGCCCTGCATGCGCGACAGGACGCACCCGGCGAAGGGGCCGTTGCGCTGGCCGTTCACCTTCACGGCTGACACCTTGCCGGTTCCACGGACGACGAAGTCGACGTTCACGTCCGATAGCCCGGCGCTGTGATGGCGCTCTTGCAGGATGCACGGCACCAGGCTGCGGTAGTTCCCCATCATGACCTTCTGGATCACGCCGTCGTCCAGCGTCTCGTCGCCGCCGCCGCCCTTGGTCACGTCACCCAGGTTGGCGTCGTTGTTGAACTCGGCGTCGCCGCCGCCGCTGGCGCCGCCCGGTCGATGCCCCGCCGTTCGTTTCGCCACGTGCGCGGTTGCAAAGTTCAGCTTCACCGCCTTGAGGAAGGCGTCGACCTCGCGCTCCTCCTCGCGCGACGCGAGCTTGCCGCCCTCGGAGGCCTTGCGTGACACGACGTAGAGGCCCACGCCGCCCAGCACCGCCAGCAGCGCCGATCCGACCACCACGAACGTGACCACCGATTTTTTCTTCTCGACGCTCTCGTGGGCCCGTTCCGCGTGCGCGCGGCGCTGCTGTTCCAGCCGGCGCTCCGCCTTTTTTGTGAACTCCTTGAGGGCGGGGAAGTCCTTGACCTTCTTGCGCGCGCCCGAATCGCTGTCGACGATCATGTGCTCGCCGCTGATCTCGCCGCGTTCGATCTGGCTGCGAATCTGCGCCAGCGAATACGGACCGAAGTCCAGCTTGTCCTTCTGAATCAGCCAGTGCTCATGGTTGTCGTCGGCGCCGCCACCGACCGCCTCCATGACGTCGAAGGCGCGGCCCAGCGTCAGCCGCGGCGCCTCGCCGGGGCCCCCCGTGATCGGCCCCGGCGTGGCCAACAGCGGCGCCTGCGTCGGATGGCTACCGCTTTGCCCGCCGCTCGTCGCAGCGCCCGGCGCTCTCACGTTCGTCGGGCCGGCCGCCGACTGCGCCGGGCCGCTGCCCGCCGCCGGCAGCTCGTGACCGGTCACCGTCGCCGTCAGCACCCGCTTGAACTCCGCCGGCGTGGGAAAGCGCGCGTCCGGCACCTTGTTCATCGCCCGTTCGATCAGGCGGTCGATGGCCGGCGAAACGTCGGGGGCCAGCTGGCTGGCCGGGCGAATCGGGCCGATCGGGACTCGCCCGGTCAGGACCTCGTACAGGATGACACCCATCGAGTACACGTCCGATGCCGGCGTGGCGCCACCGCCGTTCAGGACCTCGGGGGCCGCATAGACGTGGTCGGGATTTCCGACCGGTGCGCCCCGTCGAGCCAGCGCGGGCAGAGTCCGCGTCAGGCCCAGATCCCCGACCTTGACCCGCCCCGCCTTGTTGACCCAGATGCTGGCCGGGTTGAGCCCCCCGTGCGGCATCACCGCGTGCGCCTTCTCCAGCGCGTTGGCCACGTGCGAGATCAGGTTGCACGCGCCCTTGACCGAGATGCCGTCCCCGTCGCGCCGCTTGCCGTCCATGAAGTCGCGCAGGTTCTGGCCATCCAGCAGCTCGGTGGCGATGAAATAGAAGTCGGCCTCGCGTCCGACCATCAGGACGTCGATCAGGTTCTTGTGGACGATGCCGCTGGTTTTTTGGACGTCCGCCTCCAGCGTCGCCGCTCCCGCCCCCAGCACGCGCAGCGGAATCACGCGCACGGCGGCCGAGATCCCCTGCGCGATATCCAGCGCCCGGTAGGTCTGGCTGACCGCGTCTGCGACCAGCAGGCTCTCGATGCGAAATCGCGCCCCGACCGTCGTTCCCGCTGGAATCTGGGCGGCGGGTGGCGCGGCGGCTAGGGAGTCACGTGCGTGTGCCATTCGCGACCGGCGACTCTATCACGCTACTTCGGCTCGAGATCCTGCGGCAGCTTCTTGGCCTGGTCGATCCAATCCTCAAGCTGGACCTGTGACGGCAGTTTTTCCGTAATCTTCTTGCTGTTATTGGCGCTGGTGATCGCCGTGGTCAGCGCCGCCGGGTCCTTCTTGGCCAGATCGGCCGTGGCCTTGACGCCCGCCGCCTCCAGCAAGAGCACCATCTCGCTGCCGATGCCCTTGATCCGCAGCAGATCGGCGCGCTGAGCCATCGCCGTCAAGGCCGGCGCCTTGAGCCCCGACTCCTTGGCCAGCGCCTTGCGGTCCTTGCTCTTGGCCGCCTTGGCGAACAGCTCTTCGGTGGTGGTGACACCGGCCTTTTTCAGCTTTTCTGCGTCCGCCGGGCTGATCAGCCGCGGAACCTCGGTGATGGCGTAATGGCTGGCCTTCGCCACCGGGGAAACAGCGAGAAGCGAAAGTGCGAAGAAGAACGTTCGGGTCGCGTATCTCATGAATGCTCCTCGATTGGCCGTTGGACTAGAGCGCCTTGAAGCGGCGCACCAGCTCGCGCAGGCGCCGCGATCCGCCGCCTTCGCGATACAGGAACCTGACCCCGGTCTGATTGGGTCCAGCATGATAAACCACGCGCCCCTCGAGGTCGAAGGATGCCTCGCTGCCAGGAGGCGTAATCTCCAACACGACGTCGGTTCCGATGGGCGGCTGCAACGCACCGCAAATCAGCCCGCCGCTGACGCTGATCTCACGCAGCTCGGCTTCTGTGTAATCCAGTTCGCTGGTTATTCTGACCTTGGCGGGTATGCCAATCGGGATCCGGGTATGCTTGCGCCGGCGCGTCGGCGGCCGGTCACCGTGCAAAGTCTGCACGACGAAGTCGCGTTTTCCTTTTTCCTCCTCGTCGAAGGCGACAGTGGCGCCGGCCCGGATGCGCATGCGCGGTAGGGCCGGGCGCCAGGCGGTCACCGTTCCACGAATCAGGACCTTGTTCGGCAATCCATCGCAGGCCATCTCCACGACCACGGCCGTCCCGACCGAGAGCTCAGTGGTGGTGGGCGCAAAGACCCCACCATGTGGGAGGTCAGCGAGGTAGTGCTCATCGAACTCCTCAATATTGCGACAGCGGACACGGAGAATGTTCACGGGCGCTCCAGAGGGTATGCGGCGGAGGGAGGGGGGAGAGAATCGGCAGAATAGCCGAGCCGTGCTGGATGTACTAGGTTCTCACCGTTCATGTCCATCCGTGTTCATATAAATGGTCGGGTTTGTCTGCCCGAGGATGCAAAAATCTCGGTGTTCGATCGCGGCTTTCTCTTTGGGGACAGCGTGTACGAAACCATAGGCACGGCCTACGGTCGACTCTTTGCGGCGAACGGCCACCTGGTGAGGCTGGAGCGATCGGCGCAGCGTATCGGATTGCGCGTCCCCACACGCGCCCAGATGGAAGAGGCCATTCGCGACACGGTGGCGGCCGCTGGAAATCCGGAATCGCGTGTCCGGATAATCCTTACACGTGGCGCGGGCAAGCTGGACCTGGATCCCGCCGCCGTCGACGACACCCAGCTGGTTGTGATTGTTTGGCCCCTGGGGGGACCCACCCCAGCCATGTACGAAAATGGGGTCACGATCTCCATTGTGTCCGTCACGCGCAACAGCCCGACCGCGATCGACCCGGCCGTCAAATCGGGCAATTACCTCAACAGCGTGATGGCCCTGGGCGAGGCCCGGCGTCGAAACGGGGCCTACGAGGCGATCCTGTGCGCCGCCGACGGCAGTGTCGCCGAGGGATCGAGCAGCAATGTCTTCGTTGTGGTGACCGGTGAGGTACGGACGCCGCCGATCGATGTCGGAATCCTCGACGGCATCACCCGTGGCCACATCCTGGATCTGTGCCGCGAACACCAGATCCCGGTGGCCGAACGGCGCATCTCGCCAGCCGAGCTGCGCGCCGCCGATGAGGTGTTCATCACCAGCGCCGCCCGCGGCGTGCTGCCCGTGATTCGGGTCGACGAATCAACCACCGGCGACGGCAAACCGGGAACCACAACCCGCCGGCTGATGTCTCTTTACGATCAGCTGGCCCGCCGCGGCCTGGATTAGAGGCTGGCGGGCGGGCAGGGACGACCATGAACCAAGCCGCGGCATTTCTGCCCAAGTTCTTCGTCATCTGCAGCGTGATCCTGATCATCAGCGGCGTGATGCAGGTTTTCTTCCGCCCGCGCAAGCCCAGCGAGACCGCCGCCGAGCGGCTCATCAACCGCGCCACCATCACCGCCGTCGTGACCGTGACCTTCGGCATCCTCGGCCTGCTCGTCGGCCTCGGCGTCCTCCCGATGGTTCAATTTCGGCTGGGTTAAGTTTTCAGCTTGGGTGAGATGAAGACCCGCTGCTTGGGTAGGAAGGACAGAGCCGCCTTGTAGGTCTTGGTTTTCTGTTCTTCCTGGTCCTTGAGGGCGCCCTTGTCGTCGGTCTTGTGCAGCCCAAGCTTGGCGAACGTGATCGCCGCGTACGAGGCGATGGTCTCCTGCACGTTGGACAGTTTCTGTTCGAACTCGTCACGCAGCACCGTGATCTTCAGAATCGGCGTGTCGTTCAAAGTGCCGACGTACGTCAGCTGCTTCAGCGCCGGCGCCTTGCTGAACATGGTGCTTGTGAATTCAGCCCAGTAGGTCATCGCCGAATTGAACGACAGTGTCTTGACGTAATCGTCCTTGCCGGTCTCGAGATACGGGTACGTGACCTCCGCGGAGTTTGTGGCAAGGTCGACCTTGTATGTCGGTTTGTGCGTGAATTTCTCGTCGAAACGGACCTCTTTTTTCTTTTCGGCGATGTGGCAGGTGTCGGCCAGATCCTCGGGCACAGCGCGGTTCAAGCTGTACTCGAAGGCCTTTTGAACCTGCTCGGGGAACTCCAGCGGGACGCTGTTCTCGCACTTGGGGCCGGCGTCGGACCGTTCTCGCCAGACCTTGGCCACCGGGTTGCCGCCGGTCTGGGCCTCCCCCTCGGTGGTGTACAGCTCGCCGACAAAATTGATCGGCTGAAAGGTCCCGCGGGTCATCGCGTAGCGGTAGAGAAACTGCATCGAGGCGTAAATGTCGTCCCGTTTGGTCTTCTGGCGCAGCGCCACGCGCATCCTGACGTCCTGGCCGTCGGACGGTCCCGTCACGTCGTCCTTGATCACCGTGAAGGCCGGGACGCCCGCCGGGAACTTGGGCTGGTCGCAGCAGACGCGGGGGGCGTCGGCCTTCTGCGTCGAACAGGCCGGCAGGACAATCCCGGCGGCGACGACGGTCAGGGCGCCCAGTTTCTGGAAGACACGGCGAGAGCACATGGCAGACCTCCTGGTCGATTCGAGATGCGCGACCGTACTACAGTTGCCGGTCGCGTGGGAACGCCGGCCCCGGTCCTTCCCGTGACCCCTGACGTTCGGTTGGAAACCTTTTTGGCCGCCGTCCGTTGCACCCTTTCCAAGGCCCGCCCGCCGGAGTACTGTACGCGCGAAGATTTTACTGGCCTGCCTTCAAAAAACCTTGAGGACTTCATGACCTGCATTACTTCGCGTGCTGGACGTCAGCTTCTGCTGGCGGTGACTGTTGCGCTTGGCCTGTCGGCTGCCCCCCGGATTTCTTGGGGCCAGACGGCGCAGCTGACCGCGCAGCAGAAGCAAGAGATGAAGCAGCATTATGACAAGGCGACTCGCGCCTACGACGTCGGGAAGTACACCGAGGCGGTCGACGAATACCAGAAGGCTTACGAGATCGGCGGCGACCCGGCCATGCTCTACAACATCGGGCAGGCGTATCGGCTGGGCGACCAGCCGGGGGAGGCGGTTCGGTTTTACCGCCGCTATCTGCAGCGGTCGCCGAATGCGCGCAACCGCGAGGACGTCGAGCGCCGGATCGTCGACCTCGAGAAGCTGGCCGAGGCGCGCAGGCAATCCGCCCCGACGCCGTTGCCACCGCCCGTGACGGCAACCCCCACGCCTTCTTCCCCGGTCCCGACACCGGCACAGCCGCAGGTTATCGTGCCGCCGCCGTTGACGCCGCCGCCACTGGTTCCCGCCCCAACGCCGCCCCCCACGACCGTGGACGAGGGCGATGGTCACGGGCGCCGGATAGCCGCGTACATTCTGCTGGGCGTGGGCGTGGTCGGCGCCGGCGTGGCCGGTTACGAGGCCAAGGTCGCGCGCGACAAAGCCGACAAGATCAGCACGCAGTCCCACATGGGGAACGTCGTGTTCGATCCCGCCGTCGAGACCAACGGAAAACGGGCCAACACCATCGCCATCGTTTCCGGCGTGGTCAGCGCCGCGGCCCTGGTCGGTGGCGCGATCCTGCTGCTGACCGACCACGGCGGGTCGTCGTCGGCCGAATCGGCGCCTCGCCCCGGGGGCGCGGCGGTCGTTCCGGTGCTGGGTGGCGGTTTGTTTGGTGCCAGCGCTGCTTGGTCGTTCTGAGGGCGGGGGGAAGGATCGGGATGCTGCTTTCTAAACGCTGGGGGCGAATTGGCGCCTGGGCGTTTGCCGCGGCGGGGCTGTTTGGCGTGGGGTGCTACAAACCCAGCATCGACGACGGCGGCTTTCGCTGCGCGCCGGCGCCCGAGAAGCGGTGTCCGGACGGTTACTCCTGCCAGGCGTCCACGGGCACCTGTCGCGCGGGCTCCGGCGGCGACGACGCGGGTTCGATCGATCGCCCGTCCATCGACCTGCCCGGGGAAATGGCCGTCGTCGATATGCCCGGGGAGAAGGCGTGCGTCGCGCCGGTGCCCAACTGCACGCCGATGGCCGGCGGCAAGTGCGATCCCGTCTGCCAGATGGGGTGCACCGGGTGCGCCGAACAATGCTCGGTCAACGGCGGCGGCGCGCTGACCTGCAACGCGCCGTCGGGCGGCGCCATCGCCCTCGGGAAAAGTTGCGACATCAGCGCCATGGGCTTGCCGGCGCAGACGGACAATTGCGCCCCCGGCCTGGTCTGCCTCATGGAGGGATGCGGATATCACTGTTTCAGGCACTGCCGCATCGACGCCGATTGCGTCAACGCGACCTGCAGCCGTCAGATAGGTGGTGGTCACAAGGTATGCGAGGTGCCGTTCGTGACCTGCAACCCGATGGAGACGGGGGTCGCCGCCGGTTGCCCCGTCGGCGGCCAGGCCTGTTATGTTTCGACGCTGGTGCCCGACAAGACCTTCTGCGATTGCCCGGTTGCCGCGGTCGGGGAAAATGGCGCGTGCTCGTCGCCGCAGGACTGTGTTCGGGGACTTGTTTGCGTCGACGCCTCCAACTCGATGGACTTTCGCTGCCGACGCGTGTGTAACTTGTCCGGCGTGAACAACTGTCCCAATCGGTCTTGCCGTCCGATTCGCGACAGCAAGATGTATGGCTTCTGCAACTGACTCTGGGGTCTTCCTTATGAACGAAAACGTCCTGCGACGCTTGGGGCTCGTGCTTGTGGCGATCGTGTCGATGTCAGTCGGAGCCGCCGGCTGCTATGACCCGAACATCTCGAATGGAGGCCTCCTGTGCGCCGCAAACGCAAAGTGCCCCGACGGGTTCAAGTGCAACCCCGCCGATCAGAAGTGCTACAAGACTTCCGGTGGCGCCGACGCGCGCCCCGACGCCCCGATATGCACGTTCCCGGTGGTGACGCCAACCTGCAGCGATGCGCCGAAGATGAACCAGAAGTGCAACCCGGTTTGTCAGAACGGGTGCCAGTGCGGTCGCTGCAACGTGATCGGCAAGGAACCGACGTGCACGGCCATCGGCGCAAAAACTGTCGGGCAGGTTTGCAACCTCAGCGCCGATGATTGTTCGGCGGGACTCATCTGCTTGCAGGAGGCCTGTGGCGGGGGAACCTTGGGTCGCTGCTACAAATATTGCTCGAAGGCCGACCAGTGCGGTGGGCCCTCCTGTCAGATCCCGGTGCTGGCGCCCGGCAATCAAGAGACCGGCTTCCTGGTGTGCGACGTCGCTGCGCAAGACTGCGATCCGGTCGCCAAGACCGGCTGCCCTTCGCCGTCGCTGAACTGCTACCTCACCAGCGCGAACCAGACGCTGTGCGATTGCCCCAACCGGGCGGGAATGCTGGGCGAGGCTTGCACCATCTACAGCGACTGCGCCACCGGCCTGGTGTGCGTCAGCAACCTGGCCGGGCTGGCGGGTAGTCGCTGCGCGCAGATCTGCAGCCAGCAGAGTCCGAATTGCCCGGCCGCGATGCACTGCATTCCGAGCGGCATGAAATACGGCTACTGCGGTCTCTAGACACGCGCGATCTCGACACAGAACTATCGATCCCGGACCATCGCCTGACAGGATCTGGTATCGAACAATACCTTTCCTA
>DASRQT010000367.1:0-2631 GCA_035696485.1 Polyangia bacterium
TTGGCGGCCGGATCCCCCGGGTTTCCACCTCCGAAGCTGATCGTGAACCCCTCCTTGACGCGAACCACCGCGCAGGGCTCGATGGTCAGTGTTGCGCCCACGACGTCCAGCGCGGAAGTAACGACGTGCGGACTATCCGCCGCGGTCCACGTCTCGTTGGCGCTGATCGTCCCCGCGTGTTTGACCCCCGGCCCCGTCAGCGCCGGGCAGATGTTGCTCATCATGGTCGTGGGGGCGGGCGTTCCCGCATCGGGCGGAGCCTTGCCTTGCTGGGAACCGCACCCAAGGGCGAGGAGCGAGGCGATGCTGAATATGCCACCGAAGGACTTGAGCATGGGATCTCCGTTCTCAACCGTGAACGGCGACGCCCTAGTAGCCGCATACAGTGGGAACGCTTGCGGGGTCGGGATATTCCGAGCTGCTTCGAAGGGACCGCGGGTCAGAAGCTGTAGAGAAAAGCGAGGCCCGCCATGGGCCAGACGATCCTCCGCGAGGAGGACGTCCTGCCACCGTTTCCGTCGTCTGTCACGTGGGACGTCGCGCCGATCCAGGAACCGATGTCGAGGCCGAGCGAGATGTGTCGGGCCGTATCGAGGACCACGCCCGCTCCTGCGCGGATGTGGAAGAAACCCATCGTCCGGCTAGACCACGAACACCCCGGCGTGTCGATGCCGCACTCTTGCCCGGCCGCATTCTTGTTCGCGTCCCTCCCGGACATCCCACCGAATCCCACTCCGGCGCCCGCGTACGGAAAGAAACGCGTGCCCGTCGCGTGGGCGACCACGAAGCCGACGCTCGTGTTCAGGGTACCCTCAGGAACGGCGGCGCCGCCAATCTCCAGATAAGCGTGGCCGACGACGCGCAGCCGATAGACGATCTGCGCGAACGCCGAGCCGCCCAACTGAAAACCGACGTGATGGCGCGCGTCGAGATTGTCGGCGACCGTGGCCGTCTCCTCGGCGCCTCGCGCCGGCGTCGCGGCGAGGAGAACGAGCGCAATGGAAAGACCGGACATCCAAGTCGCGGTTCGGGCGGGAAAATGGGGAGGTTGAACCATGGTCGCGGATCAAGAGCAAGAAACGCGCCCCGCCCGCAGCCCGCCAGTCCTTCTCGAGGGCATCGCCTCGCATCCAGTGCACGTCCGACGGGGTCGAATGCCGAGCGGATTTCCTCTTCCCTACCCTCTTCTCCGCTGGCCGCGGAGGAGTGTGAGATCGGAGCTAATCCGCCGCCCGCGCGCCATCGCGACTGCGAGCAGCGCGATCGCCAGGACCGCCAGTGACTGATTGGGGCCGCCGGGCGCGACCGCGCAGCCGCCGGAGACCACGCCTGGCCCCCCTGTGCCGGGGGTCCCGTTGCCCCCGCTGCCGGAGGCGCCGACCATCACGGGGTTGCCACCGCTGCCCGGGACGCCGCCGCTGCCGTTGCCGCCGCTGCCATCGCCGCCGTTGCCGCCGCCGCTGACGCCGCCCGAACCGGACGCGCCCGCGTCGGCGCTGGCGCCGCTGTCGCCGCGGCCACCGTCGTCGGCTGGCACGCCGCCGTCGCTGGCGCCGGTGGTGGTGATCTGGATGTCCTCCAGCGTTTCGCCCTCGATGTAGTTGTCCAGATAGATGGTGTCGACGAATGCGGACTGGCCCGCCCGGTGAAACCCGGTCTGCATGTTCATCGAATTGCCGTCGGCCTTGGTCTTGACCTTGACGTCGACAACGACCGCGCCGTCGTACCACAGCTTGACGCTGCCGGTGGCCGCGTTGACCGACCAGTGAATCTGCCACGCCAGTTGGTGCCACTGGTTCAGCGTGAAGTCGGCCGTCCACTGCTGGGTCCGGCCCAGCGACCCGGTGCCGTAGTTCACCGTGTTGCCCCCGCCCGCCTTGGGCGCCACCCACCAGGTCATCATGTTCTGGTTGCTGCCGTTCGATTCAAAGTAGTTGATGTTGTCGCGAATGCCGGGCGCGGTGGTCATCATGAACCAGAACGACATGAACAGATCCTGGCCCTCGCCGGTACGTGGGCTGGCGCGGTTGATCTGCACGCGCATCTGACCGCCGCCGAAGGTATCGTCGGCGTGAATGGTCAGCTTGCCGGCCGAGGTCCCCTGCTGCACCGGCGACATCACGACCTCGGCGTTCACGCGCCCGCCCCTCATCTGGTTCACCCCGCCCATCCACTGTTTCAGGTCACCGGTCTCGAAGTCGCCCTTCCAGATCACCGCGGCGTGCCCCGCCCCGGCGTCCAACAGCGACAGACCCAGCAGCCACACGACGGACGTCGCGTACACGGCGTTCGACTTCATCTACGAGCCTTTCGGTGAGAGCTTGTGCCAATCGATCCGGTAACACTTCACGGACCCAGCCCACCCGACCGTCACGCCGTTCCCCCGCGCGCCGCCAGCCTGAGCGTTCATTGTAGCGGTTGCCCACCCCCGTCACACACCTATTCCACCACCTGCCGCGTCATTGGCTTGCCGGTGGCGACGGTACGCGCAGAGATTGACGTCTATGAATTGGACCCTGACATTCGTTCAGGGATAGCCGTCGTGGCGACCCAAGGCGTTCCGACATGCGGACCGTGGAGCCAACAAAAAAAGTCGTTTGCTCATTTATCAGGCCGGATATGCTGCCTTTG
>DASRQT010000368.1:0-11143 GCA_035696485.1 Polyangia bacterium
GCCCCAGCCGGGACCGTCCGTCTGGTTTCTGCTACCCAACGTGGACCTCACTGTGCTGCTGTGCCTGTTCGCGCTACTCGGCTGGCGGCGCATTCGTCTGCCCGCATGGGCGCTGCTTCTGTTGGCGCTGCTGGCGGTCTTCATCCGGCTCTTTCGCACCGCCGAGGGGCTGATCGAGCTCAACTATTACCGGCCACTCAACCTGTACCTGGACCTGCCGCTGCTACCCGAACTGGTACGTCTGCTGTACGCAACGGTGCCGCTCTCGACGCTGCTGCTCGGCGGCCTTGCCGGCCTGTTCGGTCTCTGCATCGTCGTGTTCTTGACGACTCTGGCGCTGGCTTATTGTCAGCGTTTCCTCGCCGCGCCGGCGTCGTCGTTGCACCGGACGTTCTTTGCCGTCGCGATCGGCGTCTGCGTGGTGCTCTCGCCGCTGTGGCCCATCAACGACAAGGCAACACTGCACGTCGGCCTCTTCGGTCAGAGCGTCATGCCCCGTTTCGCCAAACAGGTGACCTTTGCCCTGGCGGCCAACACGCTTCGCCGCCGCAAGTCCAGCGACATCGCCGCCACCCAGCAAGAGCTGGGGCGCATCCCCACCGGCCTGCAGGCGCTTTCACGCGCCGACGTGTTCATGTTCCTGATCGAATCGTACGGCGCGACGGTCTTCCGCAGCGCCGAGTACATAAAGCGCGCGCGGATCATGCTGAACGGATTCGAGGCCGCGCTGAACCAGCGGGGCCTCTACACCGCGACGACGTTGCTGGATTCATCGACCTACGGCGGCGGTTCCTGGCTGGCGCATGCCACCCTGGCCACCGGCGTGGTGATCAAAGACGGGCTGGAGTTCGCGGTGCTGCGCAATACGCGGCCGCCCCCGAGGACGCTGGCGGCGTACTTCCGGGACGCCGGCTATCGGACGGTGCTGGTTCAACCTGGCACCACCCGCGCCTGGCCTGAAGGGGAGGTCACAGGCTTTGAGCGAAAGTACTATGCCCGCGACTTCGACTACCGGGGCCCGACCTTCGGCTGGGCCACCATGCCCGACCAGTACGTGATCGATTTTGTCCACCGAAGCGAGGTTGCGTCCGCGCTGCGTCCGCTGTTCATTGAATACGCTCTGGTATCGAGCCACGCTCCCTGGAACGTCCAGGCGCCGCTCATCGACGACTGGTCTCGGCTGGGCGACGGGGGTGTCTATCGGGACATCGAGCCGGTGCGGTTTCCCGTGACCTGGAAGAACCTGGGTGAGGGGGGCGATGCCTACCTGGCGTCGCTCGCCTATGACTTCGAGGTGCTCAAGCGCTACATCGTTACTCACGCCGCGCGCGACGCGCTCTACGTCGTGATGGGCGATCACCAGCCTCCCGCCAGCTTGACCGGACACGATCCCTCGCCCGCTGTCCCCATCCACCTGATCAGCCGCGATCGGGCGCTCATCGATGCGTTCGCCAAAGATGGGTACATCCCCGGCATGAGCCCCGCCGCCGCCGGCGCGGTGCCCGGTCTGGAGACCTTTCTCCCGACGTTCGTGTACCGCGCCAGCGCCAAGCGGTGATGGGGGATCGGTCGTCCGACTAAGGCCCGACCTAGCGGACCGGGTGCCAGCCACCACGATGCCAATCGTAGTGGTCTTCGTGGCGTTCCCAGGCACCGCCGCGCCATTCGTGGCCGCGTCGTTCTCGTTGGTAGTGTCCGGGGACCCACACGTAATGACGAGCGCGCCAATTGTGGTGGCCGCCGACCCAGATGAATCCAGCCCGCGGACGGACCACCTCTTCGCGCTGCGGAGGTGGGTCTTCGTGAGGGCCGGGACGATGAAAACGTGCCTGGGCCAATGCCGGGAAAAATGACAACGCCAGAATCAAACAGGCGGCTGAGATTCGCTGCATGGCCGAAAGATGATCACGAAACCCGATGAGGAAAGACATGGCGCGCCACCGGTCATGATTCCGGACAGTTGCGTTCCCGAATTCCTCAGAACAGCGCGCCCGTGATTCCGAGACCCAGCTGCGATTGCCCGTTGCTCTTCACGATCGACGTCAGGGTGGGCACCAAGCGGCGCAGCGCCGCGTGCGGCGCCGGCGCATCTTCGGGTGGTATGCCGTCGAGGCCGCTGGTCGCCAGGAACGTGACGATCAAGCCCACAAGCGCCCCCCCGGTTATCCCCCGATACGCGGCTCGGTCGGAGTTGCCGCCGCCAACCGTCAGCAGCAAGCCCAGCACCGCGCCCCCGTAGCCGCCCCAGGTCGTCACCCGCACGCGCTCGAGCGAGGTCTCGCTCTTGGCGGCGGCGATGGTTCCGAGAGCAAGACCACCGTAGAGGCCGAGGAGTCCCGCAGTAGCGATCCTCCGGCCTGAAGGAGCGGAGTACTGTTCGAAACCGAAATCGTTCCGTGTCTCGCCACCAAAGCCGAGCATGCCCGTGGTTCCCAGGACCAGACCCCAGAAGCCGGCGTCGCGCACGAGCTGCGTGTCACCGGGATCGAGGTCCAGCTTGCTGGCGGCCAGGACGGCGAGGGGCGCCGCCACCAGGCCCGCTGCGGCCACGGCGTAGGCCGTGTTCCTGGCGTCTGGATTGTCGTAGGCGATGTTGGCGACGAGAAGAGTCGTCGTCGGCACATACGATGTGATGGCCAGCACCAGTGGCAGGTCACCGCGATCGGGGTTGCCGGCGTTCAGGTAGCCGACAGCGCCTAGGGTATAGGCGAGCGCCCCGAGCGCGACCGGCGCGGCGTCGGCATTGGATCCATTCGATTGGCCGAGCGTATACGTGAAACCGACCGACATCCCGTAGAGAAACGCCGTCACGCCAAAGTCCATCTTCTCCCAGGTCGTGAGACGGAGGCGCTCCGAGGTTCGCAGGGAATACGGCTCCCGCCGCATCACCACGCCATCCTGTGAGGACGCGGCGGCTGCGGCGTAGGGGCCTGCAGGCGGCGATGGCACGGCAGGCGTCGCGCGATCGTGGGCCGCGATGATCTTGATCGCGCGCCGCGCTTCGCCGGCCTCCGGCGCGCTCGGGTGCTCGTTGACCAATCGTTCGTAGAGCGCCTTGGCAAGCTCGAGTTTTCCGGCGTCCACCGCCGCGTCCGCCAGGGCGAGCAGGGCCGCGGGCGCGCTGGTTACCTCCTGGGTGGTGGGATCGGCGGCGTTGGCGCGGCCGGCGATCCCGAGCACGATCCCGACGATGACGGTCTGAAACGAGGCATGGCGCCTCATACTATTTCGGGCAGCCGACGCGTTCGCTGGCGATCACGATGTCGTCCATCCACAGCTCGATCGGCATGGGAAAGATTTGCGAGAACCAGCCCAGCATCAGCTTGTCGAAGACCGGGGCCTGCCAGCGATATTGCGGCGGCGGCATGACGCAGTTGCGATCGGTCTTGACCACGTCGACTGAGGTTTGAGGCACGCCGTCGAACCAGTAGTGCATCTCGTCGTTGGCGCCGTCGAACTTCCATTCCGCGCAGACCCACTTGGAGAGCGGGTAGCCGGGGGCATTGGCCGGGCTCTTTCCGCAATCGGCGGTGGTCGGCCCGGTCTCGACGTCGCGGATGGTGTATCCCGCCATCAGTCTTTCGAACATGGCGCCGTAGGCGTACTTGGCCACCTGGGTTGATCCCGGCAGAAGGCCGTTGGCCTGCACGGTATTGAAGTGCACGCCGCCCGTCGGTTGCCGGCTGAGCCACATCATGACCCGCCCGTAAAACGAGTTGTCCTTGACCGGGAACAGCGGCCCGCCCTTCTTCCAGATCTGCAGCACATTCGACATGCCGGCCGTCGACGTGAAGTGGACCGCCTTGCTTCCGGCGTGGGGTTTGGTGGTGTCGACGGTCACGGTGCCGCCGGTGGTGTCGGTCATCCAGACTGGGGCGAGAACGGTGCTGGCGGGGCCGGTGGCATATTTCTCAAAGTCCTCGCAAACCAGCGCCCCCGGCGGGCACGAGGCGCCAGCCCCATCGGGGGTCGCGGCGGGACCGTCGCCGGCGTCCGCCATGACGCCATTTTCGGGCGCACCGGTGTCCACCGGCGCAGGCACGTCGACCGGTGCGGGCAGGTCGGGACCGCCGCCCGCCGGTGCGTCGACGACCGAGCCGCCGCTGCCGGCTGGAGGGTTTCCTCCCGCGCCACCCGATCCCCCCGACCCCCCCGATCCGCCGGCGGCCGCCGGCGGTCCTGAACTGTTGGTGCAGGCCACGCAGGTGAGCAGCAGGACTGCAGCACAAGTTTTCAGCCAAGCCACAGGGCAATATTCACCCGCCCGGCTGTCACTTACAACCCTCGGCTGCGACCCCTCGGCGAAGCGATCGAGCGCCGCGGCATCCAGGTCCAGCTCGGGCGATTGCCTGCGCAATCTTGAGGGCTGGGGGGGGTGTTGGGTTCACACCTGCCGCTTCGCAACGACCAGGCCCTTTGGAAACGACGGTCCGCTGCCCGCCAAGTGAGTTCAACGATACCCACGGCCGGTCAAGGCAGACGCGACCGCTTCTCGTACATGTTCGCCCACAGGTCCCCTGCGTCGGCCAGACGCCCGGCCATGTTGCGCAGATCGAAGGTGCGCGGGGCGACGGTGCCGCGTTCGACCTCGTCCCAGGTGCAGGGCGCCGAGACGGGCGCGCCCGGCTTGGGGCGGACGGCGTACGGCGCGGCGAAGGTGGCGCTCCAGTTGTTGCGGCCGGTGTCGACGAGGATCCGGCCGCCGCGATCGGCCTTGCTGAACTCGAGCGTCAGGTGTTCGGGATCGCGGCGGCAGAGCTCGAGGGCCAGGTCGTGGGCAAAACCGGCCACGCGCTCGACATCGGCGCGGCCATCAAGAGGCGCGACGATGTGGAAGCCCTTCGAGCCGGAGGTCTTCACCCAGCTCGGCAATTCGTGCTCGGCCAGCAGGTCGCGCACGGCCAGGGTGGCGGCGCGCAGCACCTCCGGCTCATCGCGCTCGGGATCCAGATCGAAGACGCAGAGATCGGGATGCATCAGATCCGGCGCGCGGCGGTTCCAGATGTGCGGCGTGACGCAGTTCTGGTTGGCCATCCACAGCAAGGCGCGCTCGTCGTTGATCAGGGGATGGTTCACCGTGCCGCCGTGCTTGGGCACGTTGACCCGCTCCAGCCAGGCCGGGAAGCCCTTCGACACGTCCTTCTGGATGAAGCCCTTCTTGTCGATGCCCGCCGGGTAGCGTTCCATCGTGACCGGCCGCTGGCGTATGTGCGGCAGCATCACGGACGCGACATGCTGGTAGTAAGCGCAGAGGTCGCCCTTGGTGATGCCGTCCTCGGGGAACAGCACCTTTTCGGGGTGGCTGATTGTGGCCTTGTTCATGGCCGCTCGCGCACGACGTCGCGCGCCCGCTTGTCGGCCCGAATACCCACGAGGCGCGGGTGGCGCATCTTGTCGTACCTGGTCCACTCCATGAAGGCGACCTGCACGACGATCTCCGGCGTCACCCAGTGGGCACGCACGCGCGGCAGGCCGACGGCGCGTGTGAAGGGGCAGGCGGCGATCTCCAGGGCGTCAAGCTGCGCACGCAGCGAGACCAGCGTCGCGGTGTCGAAGCCCGTGCCCACTTTGCCGGCAAAGACCAGGTCATTGCCGTCATGGTATCCGACCAGCAGCGCGCCCAGTCCGGCGCGTTTGCCCTGTGGATCGGTGAAGCCGCCCACCACCAGCTCCTGCGAGGCTTCGATCTTCATCTTCAGCCACTGGGGGGAGCGCCGGTGCTCGTAGCGCGAGCCGAGCCGCTTGGCGATCACGCCCTCCCAGCCCAGGGCGGCGGCGCGCAACCAGGGCTCTGCATCATGGAGCGGTTCGACGTGATGGAGCGGTTTTGCAAAAGGGAGCTTGGCCAGCGCCTCCAGCCGCTGTTCGATGGGCCGCTCGCACTGGTTCTCGCCGTCTTGCCAGAGCAGGTCAAAGACGTGGTACGCCGACCCGTCCCACAGGATCTCGCCGTCGAGGATCAGCTCGCGCGCGGGCAGCCGCGCCACGGCCTCCGCGACGTCGGGGAGCTCCTGGGGCAGCTGGTTGCGCGAGTACAGCTTCACGTCGCCGCCGCGCTTGTAGGCCAGCAAGCGGATGCCGTCGAACTTGCGCTCGAACATCCAATCCGGTCCGTTGAAGCGCTCGGCAGTCAGGGTGGCCGCCATCGGAACCAACCAGTCGGGGAACCTGGACGCGGCCATGCGCCGCACAGCTTACCGCGCGGCATCGGCCACCGCGGCCTCCATCGCCGCGCTAGTTCCGGGCGCGGTAGTCGAAACCGTAACGACTGATGGCGTGGGCGACAACGGCGTTTCCGCAGTCGAACTGTTCGATGTAGAAGGCATTGCGGTGGGGCGAGTAGGAGATGGTGTTGGGGGCGAAGGGCAGGGCGGCGCCGATCGAATTGAAGGTTGCGCCCTTGTCGGCTGAGATCATCAGCGTCTTTGGCCCCGGGGTCACGATCCGGCCATCGGGCAGCTCGATGGAGTGGCCTGTCCTCAGCGTCCCCGCGGGGATGGTCTGCTGCCATGACTTGCCCTGGTCGGTGCTCTTGATGAGGCCGCGGTCGTAGATCAGAGACCAATAGATCGCCCCGTCGGATGCCCACAGGGGGAGGCCGGCGGCGGGCGCGGTGCTGGTGGGCGCCCAGGACTTCCCGGCGTCCGTGGTGCGAAAGACTCCGTCGGTGCCGCCCGCGTATCCAGAGCAGCCGACGAGATGGACGTTCTTGTCGATGACCAGGGCGTTGGTGCAGAAGTTCGTTCCCGCCGGCAGGTTCAGGCCGACGTTGGTCCAGGTGGCGCCACCGTCCGCCGATCGGTACAAGGTCTGTTTTTGCTCGTGTCCACCGGCCAGCAGCGTCTGCCGGCCGGGATCGCCGAGGTCGACGCTGACCGAGTCGGTGTGGCGGGCGTCGCCCAGCGCGGTGAAGGTCGCGCCGTTGTCGGTCGTCCGGTACACGCCGGGGCCGTTGTAGATCCCGGACTCCCAGAAGGTGCCGGTGTGCTGGGGATCGAAGACGATCGACGAGCCGCGATTGGTGATCTGGGCGCTGCCCGCGGTCGGCCACAGTTGATGCCAGCTGGTGCCGCCGTCGGTGCTGGCCCACAGGCCGTGCTTGGCGACGCTGGTGATCAACATGTCGAGGGCGGAATGCGAGGCCAAGTACGGCGTGTTGCCGCATTCAGACGCCATCCCTGCCAGGTTGGCGGTGACGTTCACCCACTGCGCGGGCGGCGTGGGACCTACCGGCTGGACCTCGGGGGCGCTGGCGTCGGTCGCCACCGCGCCGCCACCCGAGCCACCGCCACCCGAGCCGCCGATCGCCGTCCCGCCGGCGCCTGCCGCCGCGTCGATTCCGCTGCTTCCGGCGGGGCTGCCGTCTCGGCTCGTGACGACGTCGTTGTTGGGCGAGGAGCAGGCGGCGATGAAACCGAGCACGGGTAGCGTCAGGCGATTGTTCATGGCTTCACTGGCGCTGGTTGTTGATCGTCGAGGACGAGATCGACGCCGGTGACCATGACGCGATATGTGCCGGTCCAGGTTCCGGCGGCTTGCAGCTCGATCAGGTTGTCGCCGTCGCGCACCTCGGCGAGGGTGAGGTCAATCGCCTGGTTCAGCAGGCCGGCGCTGGCCCCGGCTCCCCCCAGCGCGGGAAAAAAGTCGGTGAACGCGTTGGCCTCGATCGCGCTGACGAACCGGTCATGCCACGC
This sequence comes from Polyangia bacterium, assembly GCA_035696485.1. Classification (GTDB taxonomy): domain Bacteria; phylum Myxococcota_A; class Polyangia; order Fen-1088; family Fen-1088; genus DASRQT01. The sequence goes on from DASRQT010000368.1 coordinate 7,695, forward strand.
GCCGCCGTTCACGCGAAAGCGCAACTCGAGGTGGGTGGGCGGCGGGAACATGTTGTTCCATTCGAACCAGGGATAGTTCGCCGCCAGGATCAGTCGCGCGCGGGTCGCGGCGCCGCGGGCCACACCCGAAAAATGCAGCGCGACCGGCGCGACGCTCTCGTCCATGTTGGGCACGAGGTAGCCGACGTTGCGCCCGCCGCCATCGTACGGGCACATCGTCTGTGCGCATTTCACGCGCCCCGCTTCGGCGGGGACGGCGGCGATCACGTCGCCCATCCACTGGCAGGCGGTGCCGGTCATCGTGCACCCGGCAAGACCCTGGTAGGGGGTCAGGGAATCGGGGGCGCTGTATTCGCGCCAGCCCGTCACGACAGGGCCGTCGAAGCCGACGTTGTCCCAGCGTACCGTCGCGGCCGCGCCCAGCCAGTACTTCTCCGTCGCATGGTTGCGCAGCGCCAGGCTGACGTACCCGCGCGAGAACGGCAGCGCGACGTCGCCCGCCCACAGCATGTGCAGGTTGGGAAAGGTGACGCCGTCCGGTGAAACATCCGACGCCCAGACCTCGACGTGGGTCTGCGTGAGGTAGACCTCGATGTGGTTCAGCGCGTTCGGCGCCGTCGTGGCGTGCGGGATCGCGCAGTCGAACGAAGGGGTATAGGTCGTCTGCACGTAGTCCTTGAACGTGTAGATGATGGGCTCCAGCGTGTGCGGCGTGTTGCACCAGCCGGTGGCGAATTCGATCTCGACGCCGTTGCGCGGACCCGAGCCGCGCTCTTGCCAGTCAAAGCTGGGGGCGGGCGACGGATCCTGGGCAATGACCAGGGCAGGCCAGCCGCCGAGACCGTTGTTGGTCAGCTCCATGTCCAGCTTGATCGTCCCGGTGCGTCCCGCGAAATCGAAGGGCTGGCGAATGCGATAGGTGGCGAGGCCATAGTTCTGCGCGGCCGCCGTGGCCAGAACGTGGCGGCTGGGGATGGTGGCGATGGGATCGCACACCAGGACGTCCGAATCGGGCAAGACGCGCGCGTTCGACAGCTCGGCGCGGCACTGGCCGATCAGCGCCGGACCGATGCGAATCGCGTCGTCGAAGTTCGCGCTGCTGTACGGCTGGCCCCGGACGACGCTCCAGCGCGCCGGATCAAGCTCGCCCGAGCGTCCGCCCTTCGCCGGCCCGGTCTCGAAGGTGTCGCAGAACGCGGGCCCGGCCAGGCCGCAATTGCCGGGTTGTGGGGTGTAGGTCGCCGGCGTCTCCGGCCGTGCGAACGGGACGTCCGGCAGCGCGCCCGCGTCCGCCCCGTCGACTACCGCGTCCGCCCCGCCGACGGCCGCGTCGGGAAGGGAAACGGCGTCGCCACCACCCCCGCCGGCAGCGTCGCCGCCAACGCCGGCGCCAGCGCCACCGCCACACGAAGGCAGCAGGCCGAGCGCGAGCAACGGGATGGCGCGCAAGGTAGATCCGAAGGTAGATCGGATGACAGATCGGATGACAGATCGGATGGCAGGTCGGACCTTCATGGCGCCACCAGCAAGGCCGCGTCAGGCCCGGGTCCCGTGAGGCTGCCCAGGAACGCCACCAGATCGGCGCGCTCGCGCGCACTGAGGCCCAGCGGCACGAGCTCGTTCCTGCCCGGATAGGCGCCTGCGGCGTCGCCACCGCGATCGAAGAACGACATCACCTGAGCGAGGTCGCTCATCTGCGCCGTGTGCATGAAACTGGGTTGGGACTCCGTGCACCGCAAAGTGGGCGTACGGAAGGCGCCCTCCAGCGCGGCGGAGGGTGTGGCCGGCAGCGCGTGGCGATCACCGTCGCTGAAGACGCCGGCCGTGCTCAGGGGATCGGTCTTGGCGGCGGCGATGCCGGCGGCCGCGCCACGATCGTCCACGTCAACGATGGCCACGGCGACCGTCGCCGCGGCCAGGCCGACGTTGTGAAACTCGCCGTCGGTCAGGCGGGGCCCGCCGTGGCACGACACGCAGCCTGCGCGTCCTACGAAAAGCGCCGCCCCCCGCTGCTCGCTGCGCGACAGCGTCGCCGCGTCGCCGCCCAGCCACCGGTCGAACCGGCCCGGGCCGCAGCGCAGCCGGCGGACATAGGCGGCCAGCGCCTTGGTGGCGTTGACGGCCACCCGCGTGACGGCGGTCTGGTCCTCTGCTTTCATGCCGTCGTAGTCGGCGCCGTCGCCGGGCATGCCCCGGCACGCGAACCTCGCGCCCTGGCTGGTGTTGATCTCGATGCAACCGGTGGTCTCGGGCGCAAGCTGGGGGAAGTGTCCGGCGTCGTCGAGCGCCGGCATGGGACCGAAGATGGCCTCGTACTCGGCGCGGTGGCGGTGAAAGACCTGCTCGGCGACGAACAGCCGGCTCGAGTTGAACTCGCGGTTGCTCTCCATCACACCCAGCGCCTGATTCCAGATCGCGTCGCGCCGGCCGTCCCAGTTGTAAAGCGGCGCGAAGGCGACCTCCAGCAGCGTCGGCGTCCGCCGCAGCGTCCACTGTGCGCCGAGCGAGACCTGGCGATGCGGGCTGCGCGTATCGACAAAGCCGAACTGCGGGACATGGCAGCCCGCGCAGCTGATCCGTCCGGGCTCGCCCTGCTTTCCCAGCGTCGCGCTGCTGCCGTCGTTGTCACCCTCGAGCAGTCGGCCGGAGAATGCCGTCTCGAAGAACAGGCGCTGGCCGAAAGCGCGCGCCGCGCCGTTGTCGGCGACGTGGTTGCTGGGGTCGGCGGGCGGCGGACCGTCGTCATAGTGCAGCGCCGCCAGGGCCGCGCGCGCCTCGACGGTCAACGCCGGGTCGGGATCATCCAGCGAGCCGAGGGGACCGGTGGCCGCCGGGACGCCGCCGCAGCCGGCGACCCAGGCCAGCGCCAGCGTCAGCGCCAGCACCGGCGGCGCGACGGTGCCGCACTTACGTGCCGCCATACCACTTGGTTCCGCAGGGAAGCACCGTCTCGTCCCACATCGGCGCGGGCGCGGCCAGGTCAATCCCGAAGTCGTCCATGTGGCGATCGCTGTGGCAGATGCTGTGGTCGCGCTCGTACTGGTGCCCGGTGTTGGCCGGCGTGATCGTCTCGTCGATGCCGCAGTGATAGATGACCGCGCGGTAGGCGACGGTGACGGGGCCGGCCGGCATGCGCCCCTCCGGCAGGACGGCGCAGGCCGACGGCTTGCCGTCCATGAAGACGTATACGCGCGACGTCGACGTGTACACGTCCCACTGAACCGGCCGGTCATAGCCGGCCATGTCGCCCTGCACGGGCACCGCCGTCCAGGATTGCTTCCAGGTCTGCTGATAGTCGCCGGCGTGAAAACCATAGACGTTGGCCCGGTTGCACTGCTGGCTGACGCCCCAGCCGCGCGTGTCGCAGAACTCGATCTGCGTCTCCTGGTAGCCGCCGAAGGGCTGGACGACGATCGTGCGGCCGCCCGAAGGGGCCAGGTCGTCGGCCG
>DASRQT010000369.1:0-8392 GCA_035696485.1 Polyangia bacterium
AAGGCGTGCGCGCGACGCAGAAACTACGTCGTGCGCGCATGTCGGTTTCCTCAGGAGAGCGCGACGCGACAGCGATTTGCGCCAGCGGATCGCGTTCAACGCGGCGAAACGGACACGCGCGGCGCGACGAGATCGACGCGCGACCGCCAGCACGAGCGACGACGATCCCGATGAACGTCAGCCGTCGCTGGCGATCGTCATCGCCACCTCAGCGACGACTTCGCGGCGTCCGCGACGGTCGCGCGACGGGTCGCCCGACTACTTGGCGACTTTGCCGGCGTCGTCCTCGACGGAACCGGCGACCTTCTCGGGCGTGGTCTTGGCGCCAGGTCCGACCTCAAGCTCGTTCTGTGAACCGACCGAGCGCTTGAAGTTTTTGATCGCTTTCCCGAGGCCGTCCCCAAGCTGGGGCAGCTTCGTGGCGCCGAAGACGACCACCACGATGAGGAGGATGAGAACCAGTTCGCCGAAGCCCATGCCGAACGGCATGTCGCATCTATAGCACCCCAGGCGAAACAATCAACCAACGCGCTACCTTTTTTGGCGCGGCGCCCACAATCCGATACGATTCTCTGTCCATGGCATTCTCGGCGCGTCGCCGCGCGGCGGTTCTGGTGCTCGTGGCGGTGGCTCCAGCCAGCGCCGTCCGCGCTGCCGCGCCGGGCGCCCCGCGTCGGGCATCGCAACCACCGCCGGTGGAGGAGAGCGCATCCGAGCGACGGGCCGTGCGGGGTGTGCCGCTGGAGGACGTCGCCGCCGGTGAAAGTCCGGAGCTACGCGAGCTGCGGCGCTTCGAGACCAACGCCTTTCCCCGCGCGGGCGCTGGGCCGGTCGAGCGCGATGGCGCCGACGCTCCGCCGTCGCCGTCGACGTTGCCGGGACGTTGGGGCGGAACCGGAGACATCCCGGCTGAGTTACGTTCGCCCGAGACCACCCAGAAGACGGCGTCGCCACCGCCGGCACCGGATTCGGAATGGCTGCGATCGCTGAAGCTGCCCGAGCTGCCGGTGCGCTGGGATCCGCAGGTGCTGCGGTACCTCGACTACTTCAAGAACGACCCCAAGGGGCGGCAGGTGATGAGCAACTGGATCCGCCGCGCCGGGCGCTTCCGCGAGCTGTTCGAGGCCAGCTTCGTCAGGCACGGCATTCCCAAGGACCTTTTCTATGTAGCCATGATCGAAAGTGGGTTCGACACCGGAGCGCGGTCGCGCGTGGGCGCGGGCGGCGTCTGGCAGTTCATGCCGGGGGCGGCACGGGCTTATGGCCTGGAGGTCAGCTACTGGGTCGATGCCCGCCGCGACCCTGAACGGGCCGTCGATGCGGCGGCCCGTCATCTCAAGGACCTGTTTGTCCGATTCGGATCGTGGGATCTGGCGTTCGCCGCCTACAACGCCGGCTATGGCGCCGTGCTGAAGTCGATCACGCGCTACAACAGCAACGACTTCTGGGAGCTGGTGCGGCACGAGGCCGGGTTGCCCTGGGAGTCCAGCATCTACGTCCCCAAGATCCTGGCGGCGGCGATTGTCGGCCACAACCTGGACGCGTTCGGGTTCACGGAGGTCACCGCTGACGCGGCTTTCACCTTCGACCGTGTCGAGGCGCCGCCGGCGACGCCGCTGGCGGTGGTGGCGCGCGCGGCCGGCGCGCGGCTGGACGTCATCCAGACCTTGAACCCGCACCTGGTCCGCGATCGGACGCCGCCCGACCGGGGCGTCACCGCGGTTCGCGTCCCGTCGGGAACGGCGGCCGCCTATACCGATGCCTTGCCGGCGGCGCGCGGGAACGCCGAGCGGTTGGACACGGTGGTGCTGCGATTTGGCGAGACCATCGATGAGCTGGCGCGGGCGCGCGGCGTGGCGCCGCGGGAGTTGCGCAAGCTCAACGGCGTGCGCGACAGCAGTGAGGCGCGGGCCGGCGTCGCGCTGCTGGTCCCCCGGCGCGAAGGCAAAGACCAGGGTAAGGACCAAGGTAAAGAAAAAGATGGCAAGGCGGCCGCGTCAGCGGAGGACGGGGCCGAACGTGAGGCGGCTGACGAGGGCGATGTGACCATCGTGGCGGTTCCCGATCGTGTGTTCACGTACGAGGGGCGCGAGCGCGTCTTCTACAGGACGCGCGATGGCGACTCGCTGGATGAGATCGCGGACGCGTTTGGCGTGCGCGCCGACGATCTGTGCGAGTGGAACAACGTCGACGGCAGCGCCAAGGTGCAGCCCAACATGGTGTTTCAGGTCTACGTCCGGAAGGAATTTGATCCGGCCGGCATCCTGCTGCTGGATTCGGCGCGGGTGCGGGTGGTGACGCTGGGGTCGGAGGAATTCCTGGAGCTGGAGGCGGCGCGCCGGGGCAAGAAGCGGCTCTTCTATATGTGCAAGACGGGCGACACGCTGGCCAAGGTCGGGCGGCGCTACGGGCTGACGCCGGGAGACCTGGCGCGGATCAATCGGTTCTCCTACAACACCGACCTGCGCGATGGCCAGCGTATCGTAGTGTATTCGCCGACCGGTGATGGGGCGCGCGAGGTCAGCATGGGGATGGCCCTCGCCAGCAAGCGCCCGAAGGGCTCGGCCGCGGCCGCCGTTAGCACGTCGGCGAAGACGTCCGCCAAGGCGGCGGTCACGAGGCCAGTGGTCAAGACCGTGGCCAAGGCGGGACCGACGACCGCCACCAAGGCCAGCGCGACGACCGGCGCCAAGGCTGGGCCCGCCGGCCCGCCGACCGGCGGCAAGACGATCGCGGCGCAGGCAACGGCTGCGCATGATCAAAAATCGGGAGCGCGCCCCACCAGCGCGGTGGTCAAGCCCGGGGCCAGCGGCTCCGGGGGCGGCAGCGGCCCGAAGAAGAAGTAACGGGCCGTGACCAGCGAGGGCCCGCGGGAGCCCCGGCGCTTCCGCGTTGATGACGCGCGCGCCGGGTTTCGCGTCGACCAGTTTCTCGTCCATGCCGGCGCCGCCGCCAGCGCGCAGGGGGCGCGGCGCTTGATAGCCGCCGGCCGGGTCACGCTGGACGGCCGCAAGCCGCGCAAGGGCGACCGCGTGGTCGCCGGCCAGGTGGCGGAAGTCGAAGTGGACTCGCTCGCGGCCACCGGCGCTGACGACGGGGTTGCGCCCGCGGCGGTGTTGCCCGATCCGGGCCTGGCGCTGGAGCTGATCCTGGTCGACAGCGATCTAGTCGGCATCAACAAACCAGCCGGTGTGCCGTCGCATCCGCTGCAGGCCGGCGAACGAGGCACGGCGGCGAACGCCCTGGTCGCGCGTTTCCCCGAATGCGCGACGGCGGGCGGCGATCCGCGCGAGGCAGGCCTTGGTCACCGCCTGGATCGTGACACTTCGGGCGTGCTGCTGGCCGCGCGCAGCCGGCCAGTGTGGCAGCGGTTGCGCGCGTCGCTGGGCAGCCCCGATTGCCAGAAGTGCTACCTCGCCGAGGTGTGGGGCGACCCTCCGGACGACGGCAGCTTCGACGGAGCCATCGGGCGCCGCGGCCGGCGCGGCGGGCGCGTGATGATCGGCAAGGGCCGCAACCCGTTGCCGGCGCACACCGACTGGCAGGTGCTGGAGCGCCGCGCGGGATCGACGCTGGTGCGGGCGCGCCTGCACGCCGGCCGCGCTCATCAGGTGCGGGCGCACCTGGCCGCCGCCGGCTACCCGATCCTGGGCGATGCCCTCTACGGCGGAGACGACGTCCGCGCCTGGTCGGCAGAGCGGGGTATCACGTCGCTGCGGCTGCACGCCGAATCGGTGCGCGTGCAGCACCCGGTCACCGGGGCGCCACTTTTTGTCGTGGCGCCGTCGCCCGACTGGGCCAAACTGGACGAAGATGGGACGCCGCGCCCCCATGACTGAGACTCTTGCGCAGGTCACCGAGGCCGTGGTGCTGCAGCACACGCCCAGTGAGGGGCCGCTGCGGGTGGCGGATACATGCCAGGAACGGGGTGTCGCCGTCTCGTGCCGGCAGGTCTATGCCGGGGAGGCGGTGCCCGCCGATCTGGAGCCGCACCAGATGCTGGTCGTCATGGGCGGGCCAATGGGCGTCGGCGATGCCGGCACGCTGCCTTATCCGTTTCTCAGTCGCGAGATCGCTCTTCTGCGGAGACTGATCGCCGCCGATCGACCGGTGCTGGGGATCTGTCTCGGCGCGCAGCTGCTGGCGGCGGCGGCCGGCGCGCGCGTCTACCCCAATCGGGTCCGCGACGGCTACGGGTTTGAAAGACCGGGCCGCGAGGTCGGCTGGGCGCCGGTCGATTTTCTGGGCGGCGATCGCGAACCGGCGCTGGCGGGCGTGGGGCCACGCGAGATGATGTTGCACTGGCACGGCGACACCTTCGACCTGCCGGCTGGAGCCGTTCGCCTGGCGTCAACGCCGGCCTGCGCGCAGCAGGCCTTTCGTCTGGGGACAAAGGCCTTCGGTCTGCAGTTCCACTGCGAGGTCGGCGCCGAGACCATCGCCGACTGGGTACGCGACGACGCCGCGTTCGTCATCGCCGCCGACGGACCCGGCGGGCCGGGGCGCATCCTGGCCGACACCGGGCGGTTCCTTGCCGACGCGCACCCGGTCTGGGATCGCCTGCTGGGCAACATCGTCGGCCTTCTGTCGTAAAAATGAGGCAAGAATAGGCCGACGATGGCGCCGCCCAACAAGTTCACCCTCGGGCTGATTCAGATGCGGTGCTCGAGGGATCCCGACGAGAACGTCGCGCGCGCGGTGGCCTGCATCCGCGAGGCGGCACGCGCCGGCGGCCAGGTGATCTGCCTGCCGGAGCTGTTCCGCACGCAGTATTTCTGTCAGACCGAAGAACACGCCAACTTCGATCTCGCCGAGCCCATCCCCGGACCGACGACCGCGGTGCTGGCGCAGATCGCGCGCGAGGAGAAGGTCGTCGTGATCGGATCGCTGTTCGAGAGGCGCGCCGCCGGCATCTATCACAACACGGCGGTGGTCCTGGACGCCGACGGGTCGCTCAAGGGCATCTACCGCAAGATGCACATCCCGGACGATCCGGCGTACTACGAAAAGTTCTACTTCACGCCGGGCGATCTCGGGTTCCGCGCCTTCGATACCGCGTTCGGCCGCCTGGGGGCGCTGGTGTGCTGGGACCAGTGGTATCCGGAGGGGGCCCGCATTACCGCGCTGGCCGGCGCCGACGTCCTCATCTATCCGACCGCCATCGGCTGGCATCCGGCGGAGAAGGCGGAGTTCGGCGCCGTGCAGGCCGGGGCGTGGCAGACCATCCAGCGCGCGCACGCGATCGCCAACGGTGTCTATGTGGCGGCGGTGAACCGCGTCGGGCTCGAGGGCGCGGGTGGGCCCGGCGGGGCCGCGGGGATCGAGTTCTGGGGCGGCAGCTTCGTGTGCGATCCGTTCGGCTCGCTGCTCAAGGAAGGTTCGCGAACCGCGGAGGAGATCATGATCGTGCCCTGTGATCGCACGCATCAGGAGTCGATCCGCCGCCACTGGCCCTTCTTGCGCGACCGCCGCATCGATTCTTACGCGCCGATCACCCGGCGGTTCATCGACTAATGAACGGAAAGACGCCGGCTGCCCTCGGCTACCGGATGCCAGCCGAGTGGGAGCCGCACGAGGCGACCTGGCTGGCGTGGCCGCACGAGGCCGCCGACTGGCCGGGGAAGCTGGCGCCGATCCCGTGGGTTTACGGCGAGGTCGTGCGGCACCTGGTTCGCGGCGAACGGGTGCACATCCTGGTGCCCGATGCGACGCTGCAGCAGCGGGCGCGCGCGTTGCTCAAGCGCGTGGGCGTGGACCTGGGCCGGGTCGACTTCTTCCGCATTCCCACCGATCGCAGCTGGACGCGGGATTTCTGTCCGCTGTTCGTCAAGGGCAGCGACGGGACCGTGGGCCTGACCAACTGGAAGTTCAACGGGTGGGCGAAGTATCCCAACCACAAAAAAGACGACGCGGTCGGCGAGCGCCTTGCGCGCCGTATGGGCAAGCCGTCGTGGACGGCCTTGTGGCGGGAGGCGGCGGTCGGAAAAAAACCGGCGGCGGCGCGCCCGATCGTGATGGAGGGGGGCAGCCTGGACGTCAACGGCAGCGGCACCCTGTTGACCACCGAGGAGTGTCTGCTCAGCCCCATCCAGGCGCGAAACCCCGGGATGTCCCGCGACGAGCTGGAACGCGTGCTGGGTGACTATCTGGGCGTGCGCAAGGTGCTCTGGCTGGGCAACGGGATCGCCGGTGACGACACGCACGGCCACGTCGACGATCTGGCGCGTTTTGTCGACCCGCACACGGTGGTCATCGGCGAGGAGGCGGACAGCGCCGACGCGAACTTCGCCAACCTGCGCGACAACCGGCGGCGGCTCGAGACCATGACCACCGCGCAGGGTGAACGGTTGCGCGTGGTGCCGCTGCCGATGCCGCGACCGCTGTCTCTGGACGGGGTTCGGCTGCCGGCCAGCTACGCGAACTTCTACATTGGCAACGCCGTGGTTCTGGTGCCTACATTCAACGACCCCGGTGACCGCCGCGCGCTGGAAATCCTTGCTGGATTGTTCCCCGGCCGGGACGTGGTCGGGATACACGCGGTGGATCTGGTCTGGGGGCTGGGCACCTTGCACTGTATGACCCAGCAGCAGCCGCTGTGATGGGCCGTTTCGGGTGCGCCGGGGCACTCAAGTTCCGGCGCATCCAGGTCGATGGAGATCGGTCTGGGGGCTTGCGCCACCTAGGGAATTTCATTGGTTTCATTCGTCACTGATTCACGAAGGACGATGTCGTGTCGGACGCAGCCCTAGTGGCCGTGCAGACGCCGGCGCCGGTAACGACGCCGTCGGCGGCGGTCGAGCATTACGGCCGCTATCACCTGCTGGAACGCATCGGCAAGGGCGGCATGGCGGACGTTTTCCGCGCGATGTCGCTGGGCGCCGAGGGGTTCAAGCGCGTCTTCGTCATCAAGCGCATCCGCGCCGAGAAGTCGGAGTCCAGCGAGTTCATCGAGATGTTCTGCGAGGAGGCACGCCTCTGCGCGCTCTTGCACCATCCCAACATCGTCCAGGTCTACGACTTCGGGCAGATCGACGGCAGCTACTTCCTGGCGATGGAGTACCTGCGCGGGAAGGATCTCTCGACCACCATGCGAGCGTTGCGGCTGGCGCGGCAGGCAATGCCGCCGACGGTGGCGGTCCACATCGCGCAACAGGTCGCGGCCGGGCTGCATTATGCGCACACGCTGACCGACGCCGCGGGTAACGGCATTCAGATCATCCACCGCGACGTGACACCGTCGAACATCATGTTGCTCCGGACCGGGGACGTTAAGATCCTGGACTTCGGGATCGCCAAGGCGACCAACGCGGGCGAGTTGATCCAGAGCAGCTCGGGACGGGTCAAGGGCAAGCTGGCGTATCTGTCGCCTGAACAGGTCCGGTGCTCGCCGCTGGACGGGCGAGCGGACGTGTTCGCGCTGGGCGTGGTGTTGTGGGAGATGCTGACCGGGCAGCGGCTGTTTTCAGCCGACACCGAGTTCCACACCATGCGCAACGTCCTCAACCAACCGGTACCGGCGCCGTCGTCGAAACGCCCCGGCATTCCGCCCGCGCTGGACGCGGTGGTCGCCAGGGCGCTGGACAAGGATCGCGACAGACGTTACGCGACCGCGCAGGCCATGGCCGAGGACCTGGAACAGATCACGGAGCTGGAACGGCACACCGGCCAGGCCATCCCGCGGCTTCTGACCGAGCTCTTCGGTAACGAGACCAGCGACGTGTCGCGCGAGCTTTCGGACATCGTCGCCCACGCGCCGCCCACGGCAGCGCCGCAGCGGTCGCGCAAGATGACGCCGCCGCCGCCACCGGCCGCGGCCATTGCCGACGCGCCGGACGATGTGGTGCTGGAGCTCGACCCCGATCCGGCGTCTTCGCCGGACAACACGGTGGCGTCTCCGGTGGCTCGCTCGCCCCGCCGGCGCCTGGTCGCCGCCGTGGCTGGCGCGACGCTGGCCAGCTGCCTTGGATGGGCCGCGTGGATCGGGACCCATCCCCGCGCGGGATCGCAGCCGGCGTCGGTGCCGCAGCGTGCGACCCTGCAGGCGGTGAAACTGCCGGCGGCACCACCAGTCGTTGTCTCTGCGCCGCCGCTGCCCACGCCCGCGGCTCCGGTCCAGGCCGCCGCGCCTTCGGGGTCGGCCGCGATCTCGCCGGCTGCCGTCGGCGCAGACAAGGCCGCCGCCGCGCGCGTCGTCGACGGCGCCGCCGATCTCCCGCGCGCGCGCCCGGTCCGAAGGCGCGAGGCCAAACCCCTGCCCGGCGACGTCACCATCGACCCGTTTCGCTAGCGCTCCGGGCGCCGTCGCGGTTCGGATCCGTCAGTCGAACTGGGCCAGGTCGGTTTCGACCAGAAGATATAGGGCGCGGAAGAAGGTCAGCAGCTCTTCGGGCGC
>DASRQT010000370.1:0-3094 GCA_035696485.1 Polyangia bacterium
GACCCCGCGCAGCTCGGAGACGCGGAAGCGCCTGTGGTTGGCGATCAGGCGGAAAAGTCGGTTGGCCAGCCTCACGCCGAGGGGTCCCGACGCGGCCGAGAGCGCGGTGGCGGCAGTGGCGGCGGCCACTGCGACGCCGAATTCATTGCCGGCCATCGCCAGCACCCCCCAGGCGGCCAGGGCCGCGGCCGCCGTGGACGTGGCGGCGGTGGCAAAACGAACGCCGCGGGGGAACGAGATCCAGCGCGCGATGGCGCCGCCGGTCCGGGTCAGGGCGACGGAATCCATGTCCCGGGGCGCCCCGCGACGGCTGAAGAAGTCGACGAATCGGGCCGCGAGCGAGTTCACCCGCGACGCCAGCCTCCGGCCGACGCCGCCCGAGCCAACCTCGCGGCCTGCCGAACCTCGCGTGACGCTGAGCCCGTCCCACTCCGCGACCTCGTCGCGCTTTGGAACCGTCAGCTCGTGCTCCCTCATTACGCTGACCCCCAGCACTAATTTAGCACCATCGAGGGGATCGCGTGAGCGAGGCACGGCGGATCGCGTAAGCGAGGCACGGGATCGCGTGCGGGGCGGCGGATCGCGTGAGCGAGGGACGGCGGATCGCGTGAGCGAGGGACGGCTTTGCCGCCCCGAGCTCGTCGCGGGAGGGTTTGGGAACCCTCCCAGGGTTCCCATCCAGATGATTCCGGGTGGCACCCGATTTTTGGGCTACAATCCCGGCCACTGAATGGCGGAGAGTGACGGTCCCCGAAGGCCGCCCGAGGTGCTGCGCAACGCGGCCCGCGGCGGTCAAGAACGGTTTCTGGTTGGGCTGGCCGACGCCACGGAGCGGCAACGCATCGCCTCGGCGCTGACCAGCGAGGGGTTCGTGCTGGAGGTCCGGACCAATGAGGAGGCGCTGACACGCCTGGCCGACGAATCGTTCGATCTAGCGATCCTGGACCTGGACGAGCGCGCGGTCGGACGCGACACGTTGGCCGCGTCGCGTGAGCTGCGCCCTTTCAGCGACATCATCCTGATCGCCGACAGCGATCCGGTTCGTTGTGGCGAAGCGTTCGGGCGCGAGGTCGCCGCGGTGTTGCCGCGGCCGCTGCCGGAGGTCGACGCCCTGTTGCGCGCGCACATCAAGCGGCTGGCCGGCTTCCGGCGCGCGCGCACGCGCGGCCTCCTGGTCATGAACGCCTTTGCGGGACACCGCGAGGAACTGCGCGCCGCCGAACCGAAGCTGTCCGCCGAGCTGGAGAAGATGGTCAGCGAAGCGGCGCACGACCCCTCGATCCTGGTCATCGGCGACGCGGAGCTGGCGCGCGTGGCCGGCGACCAGACGTCGACTTCGGCGTCGGCGGCCACTCCGGACGCGGTGGTGATCGGCGTGGGCGCTGCCGATGCCCTGGATCCGCGGCTGGCCGACGCGCGCGCCAAGGCGCTGGGCGCGGCGCTGATCGTGGTCGACGCGGCGCCCAGCACCGAACGGCTGCGCGATGCTCTCTACGCGGGCGTGCGCGCGTACCTGCCGCGGGCGGCGCTGGAGCTTCTGGGTCGCGTGGTGGCGTCGGCGGCGTTGCGCCGCCAGGGCGAGGCGATTGGCGTCAAGCTGATCGAGCTGCTGGCGCGGTCGGGGATCCTGAGCGGCCAGGAGCGCACGCGGACGCCGGCGCCGTACCGGGACATCGACATCCGCCTGATCGCCGACGCGACCGTGCCGCACACGCATCCGCCGGTGGTTCCGACCGGCCACGAGGTGCTGGTGGTCGACGACGAGGCGGTGGTGCTGACGGTCTTGCGCGAGGCGTTGCGGCGCGGCGGCTACCGCGTGACCACGGCGGCCTCCGCGGAGGAGGCCATCGACCTGATGCAAAAGCGTCGGTTCGATCTGGTGCTGACCGACAAGAACCTGCCGGGCGCGTCGGGCATCGACGTGCTGCGGGTGGCGCGGACGCTGTCGCCGGCGCCCGCCATCGTGATGATAACTGGTTATAGCTCCTATGATTCGGCGGTCGAGGCGCTGGACATCGGGGCGCACGACTACATCGAAAAACCGATCCGCGACATCGAGGACCTGCGTTTTCGCATCAGGCGCGCGCTGTCACGGCGTGACGAGCAACTGGCGCGCCCGCGCCTGCTGCGCGCCGACGGCAACGGCGGGCGGGTGCTGCTGGTCGAGGTCGAGGGATCGCGCCGGCAGCTGATCGCCGATTATCTTGGCCGGTCGTACCGGGTTACTGCCGCCAAGGACGGCGACGAAGCGCTGGTCCTGCTGAAGCACGAGCACTACGACCTGGTGCTCGCGGATCGACATCTGCCCGGGGTTTCCGGGTTGCGCGTGATCGAGCACGCGCAGCGGCTCCTGCCTCACTGTGCGTCCGTGCTCTACACGGCGTACCCGTCGTACGAATCGGTGAAGGAGGCTTTTGCGACCGGGGTCGACGCGTACCTGGTGCGGCCCAGCGAGGATCTGAAAAAACTTGGCGAGAAGGTGGCGGAAGCTCTCGGCGGCAGGGGGGGAATCCTGTTAGGGTGAACGCTGTCTTGCGACATCGCGGCGACCGGCGGCCATGAGAATCGCTTTCACGCACAACCTTCGGCTGACCAATGCTGAAGAGGAGGCGGAGTTTGACTCTGCCGAGACCGTCGACGCCATCGCAGAGGGGCTTCGCGCCGGCGGCCACGAGGTCGAGAAGATCGAGGTCACGGGGCCGGCGTCGCGGCTGGCTGCGCGCATCGAATCGTACGGCCCGGATCTGATCTTCAACACCGCCGAGGGCCGCCGCGGGCGCGCGCGTGAGGCATTTTACCCGGCGCTGTTCGAGGAGCTGGGGTTCCCGTACACGGGATCCGACGCGTACGTCCTGATGGTCACGCTGGACAAATGGCTGACCAAGCTGGTGCTGGGCGCGCAGGGCATGGACACGCCCCGCGGCAAGCTGCTGACGCCCGAGGATCTCAAGCGCATCAAGGACCCGGGCACGTTGGGCCTGGCTCTGCCGGTGATCGTCAAGCCCAACTATGAAGGGTCGTCGAAGGGGATCGGCGACGACGCGGTGGTGCGCGACGCGCGCACGCTGGCCGAGATGTTGCCGCGGGCGCTGCG
>DASRQT010000371.1:0-5539 GCA_035696485.1 Polyangia bacterium
GACCTCGCGCGGGTTTAGCCACCGCGTCACATCGATCGCCAACCAGGCGCGCCATATCCTGCCCGGCGCAATGAGGCGCACACCCGCCGAGACGCCGCCATCCACCCCGCGGCCCTGGTAGCTGACGGGGTACTGCTCACCGTGCACGCGGTACAAAGCGGCGAGCAGCGTCAGGTCGGTATCAATCGCCCAGGCGCCCAGGTGGCGGCGATAGGTCGGACCGGCGCCCGCCGCGAAGCGTGACCAGACCGCCTGCCCGGATCCGGCGGTCGTCGACCGATCACCCTCACCGGCGAGGGTCAGATGCGCTCCAATGCTGTTCGCGCCCAGAAACGCACCCCCGAGGCGCGCGCCGGGGACGAATGCCCCGCCAGCCACCGAGCTGGAGATGCCGAAGCCGAGATCCCACGTCGCCTGTCCTGAAGCGCTAGCGACGGGCGGCAGAGATTTCACGATGTCCGTGGCGGAGGACGGCGACGGCGGCGGCCCATGCGGTGCCGCGACCTGCCGCACGAACGTGGGGTGAACATCGCTCTGCCACGTGGCCAGGACGATCGAAGCAACCCGGGCACGTTCGTCGCACGAGCCTTGCGCCGGCAGCCAGCGACGGCCGATGAGGGTCCCGTCTGCACGGCGCAGCACGATCTCGATCGTATCGTCGATGATTTCGATCCGCGCTCGGTCGCCGTCATCGGGCGCCTGCACCAACGGCGCGCCAACAGTCGGCGCCCACGCTGGGGCCATCATCGCGGAGAACCGCAGCGCCACCTCGCTGGCGGTTGGACACGTCGCGGCCCCATCGATGGTCAACGGTGCGACGCCGTTCGGGGCGGTAGCCAGCGTCGCCCATAGCAGCCACATCGTCCCCACATAGGTAGTCTGACGAGGGAAAATCGGTTCACAACCTGATTCCTCGGGTTGACGCTGGCGGGCTGCGGTGGCCGCGGGCACCAACCGGAAAGGAAAGCCGATCTCCAACCATCATTCATGGGATGGACGATGTACCCGCAGTCCGGCTGCTCCTGTCCCTGTCCTCGATAGCGGCGGCGTGTGCGGCGACGGAGCAAGCAGGCTCGTCCCGGTCGGATGGAGGTGAGAAAGTCAGTCTGGATGCCGGTACCGAACAGCGACAACCGGAAAACGGCGACGTTGCGGTCGCGCCGCCAGTTCCTGACGCCGCGCTCGGCGACGCCGTGCTTGACGCCGCCGCGACGGCGGGGTGGTGGAGTCCGATGTTCCGGAGCCGGCGCCGGCTGACCCTCGACCCGCGACTGTCATCGTCCGCCGCCACGCTCTCCCATTTCCCGGTAGCCCTCAGGATCCCAGCGAACACGGTCGACCCGGCGGCGAGCGTCGCTGAAAACGACGTCCGTTTCGTGGACGCTGCCGGCAACCTGCTTGCTCGTGACATCGAAGCCTGGAATCCCCAGGGCGCCTCGATCGTCTGGCTGCAATTGCCGGGACTTCGAGTCGCCGACGACGCGCCCATCTACATGTACTACGGAGCCGACGGCACACCACCACCGGCGGGCGATCCGCAGATGGTCTGGCCGGCGCCGTACGCGGCGGTCTGGCACTTCGCGGGCAAAGCCGACGACGCCACGTCGAACCACTTCGACGGTGCCACGGTGCAGGCGACGTTCGACGCTGGCAAGCTGGGGCAAGCGGCGAAATTCAACGCCGCGGCCCGCGACCACATCGGCCTGGCACGAGGGATCAAGATCATCAGCGGCGCCGAGGCGGTCACGGAGTCGGCATGGGTCAAGACCGGGGCCATCGCGAAGACCGGCTTCGCTGCCGTCCTGGCGCTCGGCACGGCCGAAAAGACCGGGGATCTGGGTCGCACACAGCTCTATATCTGGGGCAGCACCGCCACCTACCCATTTGGCGGGCAGCCACTGCGCAATGCCCTCTATGGCGAGATCAATCCCGAGGAAGTGCCGGGCGGCTGGGATTTTGTGGCGTCGCCCGTGGACGCGATTCCGCCCGGGGAGTGGCATTACATCACGGTCGTCTTCGACGCCAAGGGCAGGTCGACCAGCGTCTACGTGGATGGCGCGATGGTGGCGGGACCTCTGGAGACGCCGGGCCACGGCGGCGGGGCGCCCAGGCCGGGTAACTGGACGCGGACGACGTTTCCGGCCACGGCCGCCGATCGTGTGGTAATCGGCGCGCTGGAAGACGTCAGTCATGGCTTTTTCGACGGTCTCATCGACGAGCTGCGGGTTGAGGCGACGGCTCGGTCGCCGCAGTGGATAGCCGCGCAGGCCATCGCCGTCACCGGAGACGCCATCACCCTGGGACCCGAGGAGCACGCGCGGCCATGAAGTTCCGGTCAGTGCTTGGTGTGCTTCTGGGTTGCGGCCTCTGCAGCCTGCTGGCGTGCGGTGCGGACAATGAGGCGCGCCCCGGCGGCAGCGGTGGGGCGGGCATGACCAGTGTCGCCGGCGCCGGCGGTGCCGGGGATGCCCGCGGGACAGGTGGCGCGGGGGGCAAGCCGGGCACGTCGAGCTCGAGCGTGGACGACGGCTTTCTCTTCAAGGACGCCGGGTCGGTCAGCAGCATCCTCGCGGACGCCGGCGCTGCCGCGGCAAAACCCGACGCTGGCACAGCCACGGCACCGGAGGCGGGGGGCTCGGCGATCCCGGGAGACGGCAACATGGCGACCGGCAAGGTGAGCGCATACGGAATCGTCGCCGTCTTCACGCAGAAAGGCGTGAACGTGACTCTCGAGCTCACGGCCACACGGTGCCCGCCCGGGATGCACACCTTCACCATTCATGAAGGCTTCGCCTGCGACGATCCCACCAAGGGACCGGTCTGGGGCGGAGGAAAACGGGGCGGCGGCATTCCGCCTCTCGTCTGCGATTCGATGCAACGCGGGACCTTGAGCTACACGCGAACCAGCGACGATCCGGCAACCAGGTGGACCGTCGCGGATCACAACCCGACAACGGACCTCACCCTTCACCCACTGATGGCGGACTCACAATGCGGAACATTCTTTTGATGAGAGCGACTGTCGCGGCGGTCTTCGTCTTCGGCGTCGGCGCCTGCACCGGTACTGTCGGATCCCCGGGGGCCGGTGAGCCAATGGGTCCGGTCGGCGGCGGCGGAGTTCCGCCGATCACAGGCGGCGGGGGTCCGCCGACCACAAACGCGACCTGCGACCGGGGCGCGTCGCTGGGTCCGGCCCGCGTCTGGCGTTTGACCGACGAGCAGTACGTCAAGTCGGTTGCCCAGGTCTTCGGCGTGCTCGTGCCTCCCGAGGTCACCGCGCCCGCCACGCAGCCGGCGGATTTCACCAACCTGTCGGAGGTCGTGTCTGTCGACAACCGCGCCGCGGCTGCCTACTCGTCAATGGCCAAAACCGCGGCGCTGGCGGCCGTGACGGCGAACCTGGGCGTGTTCCTCCCGTGCGGGGCCAGCAATCCCTCCGATGCCTGTGTCGAGTCCTTCATTCGCCAGCGTGTCGGGCGCGCGTTCCGGCGCCCGGTGACTGACGCCGAAGTGACCTCCCTGATGGCGCTGTATCGCATGGGCGCGTCCGACGACGCGGCGACGGGCATCGCCCTCATCATCGAGGCCGCGCTGCAATCGCCGTCTTTTCTCTATCGCACCGAGATCGGGGCCGGGGTGGCGGGCGGGCAGACGGCGGCGGGTGGGCCGACGGCCAGCATCACCCTCAGCCCGCACGAAGTGGCGACGGCGATCTCGTTCGCGCTGCTGGACTCGGTTCCCGACGACAACCTCTGGAAGAAGGCCGAGGACCGATCGCTCCTGACACAGGCGGGGCTGACCGGCGAGATCAATCGCCTGCTGGCGCTGCCCGAGGTGCAGGAGAATCTGAGCCACAACGCGGGATTCTGGCTGGGCGTCGAGCGCATGCATCAGACGGAAAAAGAGACCAGCGCGGGCTATTTTCCGGAGTTCACACCGGCCCTCAAGCAGGACCTTTACAACAGCGCGCGGCTGTTTGTCCGCGACGTCCTGACCGCCGGAAAGGTCACCGACCTGCTGACGTCGTCGCGCATGTATGTCAACGACAACCTGGCCAAGGTCTATGGCTTGCCCGGCGGCATGGGAAAAGATCTGGTCGCCAGGGACGTGGGCCTGCCGGAGCGCAGCGCCGGGATTCTGACCCAGCCTGCGGTGCTGGCGGCATTTTCGCGGCCCAACAGAGGCGATCCCATCCACCGCGGCCTCTTCATCTACAACTCGCTCATCTGCGGCTCCAACATTCCCGAGCCGCCGGCCGGCGCACTGGCCATCGCCGCCACGTTCCCGACCAACGCCACCGAGCGCGAGTTGGCGAATCTCCGCGCAACGAACTCCGCGGGTTGCGCCACCTGCCACGCCATGTTCGATCCGCTGGGCCTGGCGACGGAACGCTACGATCCGATGGGCCGTTACAGTGCAACGGACGCCAAGGGTCCCATTGACAGCTCGGCGGTGCTAACACGCCTCGGCCCCGGGCTGGAAGGGCCGATCTCCGGGCTGCCCGATCTGGTCAGCAAGCTGCAAGGAAGCCGGCGCGTCTCCGATTGCGCGGCGACCAACCTGGCGGAGTTCGTCCTTGGTCGCAGCGTCATCGAGGACGATTCCTGCTCTCTGCAGGAGGCCAAGAACCAGTTCGCGGCATCGGGATCCTTCACGGATTACTTCCGCGCGCTGCTGACGTCTCCTGGGTTTCTAACTCGTGACGGCCAGAAATGAGAGGCTCCCACATGAAACTGCACGACTCTTTCAAGCACATTCCCAGGCGAACCATGCTGGCGGGCATGGCGACCACCGCGGCCGGCGTGATGCTGCGGCCGCTGTTCGCCTCCGCGGCCGGCGCGTCCCCCACCCGTCTCCTGGTTGTCCACCGCCCTTGCGGGACCTTCCTGGACTCGTTCTTTCCGGCGGGGGGGACCGAGACGACGTTCATGCTCCCGTCCATCCTGGAGCCGTTCGCCCCCGTCAGGGACAGCATGGTCATCCTCAACGGCGTGAACTGCCCGCGGGATAACGGCTGGCCGGGCGACAAGCACGCTGCGGGAATCATGGTGATGATGTCCGGCCGGCGCCCAATCGAGATCCCGGGCACCAACAGCGGCGGCGATTTCAACGCCAAGAACCAGTGCGCGGCCGGTCCGACGTTCGACCAGTTCATGCTGCAGAAGTCGACCGCCCTGCAAGGAACGACGACACCGTCGATCCAGGCCACGGCCTACCGGCCTTCCAGCGTCGGCCTCCCGAACTTCAAGGTGCTGTCATATACCGGCCAGAATGGGCCGCTTTTTCCAGAAAGCCGTCCAGCGACGCTGTTCGATGGCCTCTTCGGGGCCGCGATTCCCAATCTGTCGCCCGAGAAGGTGGCGAAGTTGCGGGCCCGCGATAAGGGAGTCCTGGACTTCGTGCATCAGGACCTCACGCGGTTGCGCAGCAGCGTTCCCAAGTCGCAACTGTCCAAGCTGGACTCGCACATGGGCGGCATCCAGGCGCTGGAAGCGCGGGTGAACGCACCCCTTCCCGCTGCGGGAATGGGAGTCATTCC
>DASRQT010000372.1:0-30177 GCA_035696485.1 Polyangia bacterium
CGGCGACGTATATCCAAAGGACGTCACACCATTGGTCCGATCGATGCAGAGCGTTTGTCCAATGATCAAGGGCGTGTTCGCCAAGTACGAGATGTGATCTAGCATTGGCGTCAGTCCCCGGAGAAATGTGGTTCGCGCTTCCTGCACAGACGTCGACGAGAACGACGAACGCACCCCCGAGAACTCACGCTTGGCGTTCAGTACGAATTGATACTCCAGGCCCTGGGCTTGGACAGCGAAGGTCACTGCCCCTTCGGGGGCACCCATGAAGGACGTTCCGTCTTCGGGTTGCAGGTGGCCGGTGACTTCGCGATTGAATCCGCTGTCGCGCTGGAAAACACAGTGAACTTCAAACCGGCGAGGCGATCGGTCCATGATCTTCGCGAGCCCGGCGTCCTCGGGCCCTGGTGTCTCCGTTTCCACGGTCAGTAGATCTCCGGAGATTCCGGCTGGCGCCAAGGATTCGCGATCCATCGAAATATTCAGGGGTGGTCCGAGGGGCATGTCCTCACCTTCACCTTGTCTGCCCAACCTTGATTTCAGCTGCACAGCCTATCACGCCACCTGCTCGTCGGTTTCGTCCCGGCTTGCCAGGAACAAGGGCTGGTATTGGGCCAAAAATGGCCGTCGATCAGCGATGTTTTGCCCTGAGAAGGACAGTGGCGCGGTTCCTGGCCACGAACTCCAACGAGTCTCAATAACGTTTCGAAGACAGCGCGCGCCAGACCCTGGGTAATTCTCGAGGGCGTCCCCGCCCCCTACTTCCCCGCGACCGCCCCCACCACCGGCCCCGCCCACTCAATCACGCTCCCCGGGAACAACCCCAACCCCACCACCGCCAGCGCCGTCAACAACAACGCCGCCCGCGTCGCCGGCGAATCCGTCGGCGCCACCGGGCGCAGCGGGTCCCGGAAGTACATCGCGACGACGATCCTCAAATAATAGTAAATCGACACCACGCTGTTCAGCACGCCCAGGACGACCAGCCAGTAGAGCTGCGGCGTCTCCATCGCGGCCCTGAACAGGTAGAACTTCCCGAAGAACCCGCCCGTCGGGGGCACCCCGCCCAGCGACAGCAAGAAAATCGTCATCGCCAGCGCGACCGCCGGCCGCGCCGCGCCCAGCCCCGCCCAGTCGTCGACGAACAGCCGCTCGTCTTCCCGGTTGCCGATCCACGACACGACGGCAAAAGCACCCAGCGTCGTGAACGTGTACGCGACCAGATAGAACAGCACCGCGGGCTTGGCCCCCGGAACCTCCAGCCCAATCGCCACCACGCCCACCAGGATGTAGCCCGCGTGCGCGACCGACGAATAGGCCAGCAGACGCTTGATGTTCTCCTGGCGGAGCGCCGCCAGATTCCCCAGCGTCATGCTCGCCGCGGCCAGGACGCACAGCACGTTCGCCCAGCCGGTGAAATCGAACACCAGCACCGGATTCGCGAACGCCGTATCGACCAGCCGGATGATCCCGCCGAACGCCGCCGCCTTTACGCCCGCCGCCATGAACCCGGTCACGGGCGTCGGCGCGCCTTCGTACGTGTCGGGTGCCCACATGTGGAACGGGACGGCCGCGACCTTGAAGGCCATCGCGATCAAGATGAAGTACTCGCCCAGATAGAACATCGGGCTCTTGGCGGCGTCGGCGGCCTTGGTCGCGATGCCGGTGTACGACATCTCGCCGCCGGTGGTGCCGTAGACCAGGGCCATACCGTAGACCAGGAAGCCGGTCGCGAAGGCCCCCATCAGGAAGTACTTCATCGCGGCCTCGGCGCTGCGCAGGCTGCGCCGCCAGCACCCGGTGAGGACGTACGCCGCCAGCGACATGGTCTCGATCCCGATCAGCAGCGAGACCAGGTGCGCCGCGTGGACGGTCATCATCATGCCGCCCGCGGCGAACAGGATCATGGCGTAGAACTCGCCGTGCTCGAAACCGTGCGCACGCAGGAAGGCCGGCGCGATCAGCAACGTCAGCGCGCTGGCCGCCAGAAAAGCGGCGTCCAGGAACAGCGCCATCCGATCGACCACCAGCATCCCCTGCAGGTGAATCTGCGGCGCCGTGACGTCACCCCACTGCGCGACCAGCGCCGCGCCGGCGGCGACACAACCGGCCACCCCCAGCCACGCGAGGCCCCCGCGGCTGGCGGCGACGGTGAAGGTTTCGGCCAGCAGGATCACGCACCCCATGCCGATCAGGATCAGCAGCGGCAGATACGACAGCAGTTGCGAAGCGTCAAACGTCATGGCTTCACCGGAGCCCGGCGCAAGGGCATGGGCGTCGGCGTGGGCATGGGCGCCGCAGCAGGCGCCGCACCAGGCGCAGCCGCCCCAACTCCAGCCCCCGCCCCAACCGCGCCCGCCGGCAGCGGCGGAAAGATGTGCGACGGCGAGTCGGGGTTCTTGCGCGCCTCCTGCAACCGTTCGCTATAGCTGCTGATGAACGCCTGCACCGACTTCTCGGACCGGTCGAGGATCGGCTTGGGCCAGATCCCCATGGCCAGCGCCGCGACCACGACGGTGCCGAACACCCAGGTCTCGACGCCGTGGATGTCGCGCACGGTCTTGTTCTCCGGTTTGTCCAGCGGACCGAACATCAGCTTCTGGTACATGGACAGCAGGTACATCGCGGCCAGGATCACGGCGGAGGCCGAGATGGCCGCCAGGACCTTGGGCCCCGGTAGATAACCCGCCAGGGTGCCTTGCCAGGTGGAGTCGGCCGTGAAGATGCCCAGCAGCACCAGGAACTCGCCGACGAACCCGCACAGCCCCGGCAGGCCAACGGACGCCAGCACGATCACCAGGAAGCAGGCCGCGAACACGGGGGTCTTGGCCCACAGGCCGCCAAAGTCGGCCAGCTTGCGGGTGTGGCGGCGGTCGTACAGCAGGCCGACCGCCAGGAACAGCCCGCCGGTTGAAATGCCGTGCGCCAGCATCTGGTAGATGGCGCCCTGCACGCCCGGCTCGGTCAGCGTCACGATGCCCAGGACGACGAACCCCAGGTGCGAGACCGACGAATAGGCGACCAGACGCTTGGCGTCGTCCTGGACGTACGCCATCAATGCGCCGTAGATGATGCCAATCACTGCCAGGATCGCCAGCAGGGGCGCGGCCTCGGCGGCGGCCAGGGGGAACATCGGCAGGGCAAAGCGCAGGAAGCCGTAGGTGCCGAACTTCAGCAACACGCCCGCCAGGATGACCGACCCGCCCGTCGGCGCCTCGACGTGGGCGTCGGGCAACCAGGTGTGCAGCGGGAAGATGGGGACCTTGATGGCGAAGGCCAGCGCGAACGCCGCGAAGCACAGCATCTGCGGCACCCGCGGCAGCGACAGGTGCGACAGCGCGACGTAGTCGAAGGTGAAGCTGCCGGTGGCGGCGCGGTACTGCGCGTAGAGGTACAGGATGGCCACCAGCATCAGCAGCGAACCGACCAGCGTGTAGATCACGAACTTGATCGACGCGTACAGGCGCCGTTCGCCGCCCCAGATGCCGATGATGAAGTACATCGGGATCAGCATCAGCTCCCAGAACACGTAGAAGACGAACAGATCCAGCGCGACGAAGGCGCCCAGCATGCCGGATTCCAGCACCAGCATGGCGACGATGAACTCGCGCACGCGGATGTTGCGGACGCCGATGGCCTGCGGCGACAGCAGCGTCACCGGCATCAGGAAGGTGGTCAGCAGCACCAGCCACAGCGAGATGCCGTCGACGCCCAGGTGGAACCGGATCCCGAGGGAATCGATCCAGGGCTTGTCGACCACCAACTGGAACCCGGCCTGCGCGGCGTCGAAGTCGGGCAGGATGAACAGCGAGACCAGGAACGTCACCAGCGCCGTGCCGATGCCCAGGCCGCGATGGACGCTCTCCTCTTCGCGCGGGACCAGCATGACCAGCGCGGCGCCCACCAGCGGCAGCAACGTGACCCAGGCGAGGATGCCCATCAGCGCACCTCCACCTTCTGTTTGAGGTCCTTGTCGGTGTGCCAGCGGGGGTCGCGCACGGTGACGCGGATGGTGTATTCGCCCGGCTTGGTGAAGGCGTGCTGGGCGCGCGGGCTGGTGCCCTTCACTTCGGGCGTGCCGTCGTCGAAGTCAAAATCGTATTCAAGCTGGCGCGCCGGCTGGGTGCCGCCGCGGCGCACGTCGACGTCGACCGACCGGCCGCTGGCGCGGACCTTCAGCTCGCCGAACATCACGGGGCGGGTGGCGAAGAAGACCAGCGCCGCGACCCCGATGGCGAACACGGCCATGTACCGCTGGCCGTCACCCGACTGCACCGCGCGCGACACGCGTCCGAAACCGTCGACCACCATCCCGGTCCCCTCGACCAGCACCTTGTCGATGAGGACGCGGTCGACCACCACGTAGATCGCGCGTGAGAAACGGCGGATGGGGCGGACGAAAACCGCGTCGTAAAACTCGTCGACGCGGAACTTGTCGCGAACCAGCGCGACGAAGCCGGGGAACTGGCGCACGAAATTCTGGGCCGGGGCGCGCGTGCCGCCGCCATAGAAGACGTAGGCCAGCGCGATGCCGGCGGCCGCCAGCGCGGTCGAGATGGCCATGAAGGCGATCTCGGTGGTGTGGCCGACGTGCAGCTCGGGACCGACCGCGGGCTCGAGCCAGTGGGCGATGAGGTTCCACTCCGGGTGACCCAGGAGATCCCCCGGGACGCCGACCAGGCCGCCCAGCGCGGCGCCGACGGCCAGCACCACCAGCGGGCCGACCATGACGCCGGGCGATTCGTGGATGTGGTGTTTGATCTCGGCCGACGCGCGCGTCTCGCTGCCGCTCCAGACCAGGAAGTAGAGGCGCGACATGTAGAAGGCCGTCCCCAGCGCGGCGGCCAGCAACAGACCGCCGACCAGCTTGCCGACCCACGCCATCTGCTCGCCGTAGATCTCGGTCGAGAACGCGCCCGCGATGATGGCATCCTTGGAGAAAAACCCCGAGAAGATCGGCAGACCGCAGATCGCCAGCCAGCAGACAAAGAACACGCCGTGCGTCCACGGCACCTTCTTGCGCAGCCCGCCCATGATGGTGATGTCGCCGGAACCGGACATGGCGTGCATGACCGACCCGGCGCACAGGAACAGCCCGGCCTTGAAGAAGGCGTGGGTGTAGAGGTGGAAGATGCCGCCGGCGAAGTTGGCGGTGCCGACTCCCGCGAACATGAAGCCCAGCTGGCTGACGGTGGAATAGGCCAGGACCTTCTTGAAGTCGGTCTGCGCGAAACCGATGATGGCGGCGAACACCGCCGTGACCGCGCCGGTGATGGCGACGATGGCCATTGCGGTGGGGGATAGGAGGTACACCGCGTTCATGCGCGCCACCATGTACACGCCGGCGGTGACCATGGTCGCGGCGTGGATCAGCGCCGAGACGGGGGTCGGGCCGGCCATCGCGTCGGGCAGCCAGACGTAGAGGGGGATCTGCGCCGACTTGCCGCAGGCGCCGATGAACATCAGCACCCCGACCCAGAATGCCCCCGACATCCCCAGCCACAGCGGCTGCGTCAGCGCCGAGCCGGGAGTAGCCCCCGCCGTGATGTCGGCGAAGGTCATGGTCCCGGTCAGTTGAAACAGCAGGAACATGCCCAGGAGAAAGGCGAAGTCGCCGATGCGGTTGACGATGAACGCCTTCTTGCCGGCGTCGGCGTTGGCATTATTGGTGTACCAAAAACCGATCAGCAAATAGCTGCACAGCCCGACGCCCTCCCAGCCGACGAACATCACCGGCAGGGAGTCACCCAGAACCAGCACCAGCATCGCGCCGCAGAACAGGTTCAGGTAGGCGAAGAAGCGCGCGTAGTCGGGGTCGTCGGCCATGTAGCCCGACGCGTACAGGTGGATCAGGAACCCGATGAAGGTGATGACCAGGCACAAGATCCCGGACAGCGCATCCATCCGGAACGCGAGATCCACCTTCAATGTCCCGGCGGAGAACCAGGTCCAGACCAGATCGCGCAGGCCGCCCGATTCGCTGGCGCCAGGCAGCTTGGTGAAGAAGGCGTCGAACGACACCAGACAGGCCGCCGCGATGGCGCCCGCCGCCACCAGCAGGACCGTCTCGCGTTTCCAGCGCCGCCCGAACAGAAACAGCAGCGCGGCGCCCATGAAGGGCAGCAGGGGAATGAGGCGCAAGTTGAAGATCATGAGACGGCCGCCTGTCAGCGCTTCATCAAGGAGGCTTCATCTAGGTTGATGGTCTGGCGGCTGCGGAACAGGCCGACCAGGATGGCCAGGCCGACAGCCGCCTCGGCCGCCGCGATGGCGATGATGAGAAACGCGAAGACGTGCCCCTTCTGGTCACCCAGGCCGCGCGAGAACGCCAGCAGCGCCAGGTTGCCGGCGTTGACCTGCAGCTCGATGCCCATCAGGACGATCAGCGCGTTCCGGCGCAGCAACACGCCGGCGGTCCCGACGACGAACAGGACGAACGACAGGGTCAGATAATAGTGGACCGGCATGTCAGTGATGCCCTCCCCCGCCTCCGGATGACGACGTCCCGTGGCCCGATTCCAGCGCGGCGGTGTCCGCGGCCGGATAGTCGGCGTGCGCCATCTGCTGCACCGCCTTGCGCGCCTCGGCCGCGTGTTCGGCGGCCGCCTCCTTGCGCTGCGAGCGCGAGATGGTCACGCCGCCGACGATGGCGACCAGCAGCAGCAGCGAGATGGCCTCGAACGGATAGACAAAGTCGCGGAACAGCACGTCGCCGATCGACGCCACGGTGCCGAAGGTGTCGGGCACCGACGGCGGCGGCCCGGCCACCGATGACGTTCCCACGATCCGGACGAACACCAGCACCAGATACAGGGCCGCCACCACGCCCACCGAGCGGATCAGCAACCCCCGCATCGTGACCGGCGTGGCCTCCTCGCGGTTCAGGATCATCACGACGAAGATGAAGAGCACCATGATGGCGCCCGCGTACACCAGAATCTGGATGATGGCCAGGAAGTGCGCGTCCAGCGACGCGTACAGGGCCGCCAGCGCGAAGAACGTCCCGACCAGCGACATGACCGCGGTCACCGGGTTGCGGCGGGTCATGGTGAAGATCGCGCCCCCGATGATGGCGGCGGCCAGGAACCAAAACAGGACCTGATGCGGGATCGAGGCGGTGTTCGCGGCGGCGGATCCCATCACGGTCAGGCCGCCTTCCGGAGCGCCTGCTCGAAGTCAGCGCGGAACTTGGTGAGGAAACCCAGCATCGGCCACGCGGCCGCCTCGCCCAGCGGGCAGATGGTGTTGCCGGCGATGCCGTGCGCGATGGTGGCCAGCAATTCGACGTCGCCCGGTTTCCCTTCGCCTTCGGCCAGGCGCGTGTTGATGCGCGCCAGCCAGCCGGTCCCCTCCCGGCACGGCGTGCACTGGCCGCAGGATTCGTGCGCGTAAAAACGCATGATGCGCGCGCACAGGGCGACCACGTCGGTGCTGTCGTCGAACACGACGATGCCGCCCGACCCGGCCATGGTCTTGAGCCGCTTGCCGCCGCCCATGTCGAACGGGACGCCGGGCTTGACCTCGACGTCCTTGATACGCGGGTCGGTCATCAGCGCGTCGAACTCGATCGGGACGTCCATCTCGCTGGCGTCCAGCGGCGGCATCGAGCTGCCGCCCGGGATCAACCCCTTGAGCTTGCGCCCCTTGGGAACCCCGCCGCAGACCTCGTCGATGAGCGCGCGGAACGGGATCCCCATCGGCAGCTCGTAGACGCCCGGGCGGTTGACGTGACCGGAGACGCACACGATGCGCGTGCCACCCGACTTGGTCGTCCCCATCTTTGCGAACCACTCGCCACCCTTGACGACGATGTCGGGGATGTTCATCAGCGTCTCGACGTTGTTGACGATGGTCGCCTGCTGGAAGAGGCCCTTGACGGCGGGGAACGGCGGCTTGAGGCGCGGCCAGCCGCGCTTGCCCTCCAGCGAATTCAGCAGCGCGGTCTCCTCGCCGCAGATGTACGCGCCGGCGCCCCGGTGCAGCGTCACCTCGAACTTGAAGGGGCCGGTCCCGCCCGCGCCGTGATGCTCTTTTCCCAGCCAGCCGGCGGCGTACGCCTCGTCGATGGCGGTCTGGACAATGCGCGCCTCGCGCATCATCTCGCCCCTTATATAGATGTACGCGTGCTTGCAGCCGAGCGCGTACGACGCGATCGCCATCCCCTCCAGCAGAAGGTGCGGGTCGTAAGCCAAGAGCTCGCGGTCCTTGCACGTGCCCGGTTCGGACTCGTCGGCGTTGACGACCAGATAGACGATGCGCGCGTCCTTGGGGATGAACGACCACTTGAGGCCGGTCGGGAAGCCCGCGCCGCCGCGCCCGCGCAGGTTCGACTTCTTGACCTCGTCCACCAGGGCCGCCGGCGTCATGGTCAGCGCCTTGCGGAAGCCCTGCCAGCCCCCGCGCTGCGTGAACACCTTCAGCGTGTGGCTGTCGGCGACGCCGAAGTTCTTGGTGACGATCTTGATGTCTTTTGCGTCTTCCCAGGCCATCAGCTCTTGGTCCCCGGGCCAATGCCCATCAGCGTCCGCCGGTCATCGGGCATTTCCGCCTTTTTCTCGGCCTTTTGGCGCTCCTGCCAGCGCTTGCGCAGATCGTCCAGGATGGTGTCGACCTTCTGCGGGGTCAGATCCAGAAAGTAGTCGGTCCCGCAGATCATCATGGGCGCGTTCGCGCACGCGGCCAGGCACTCTTCCTCGACCACGGTGAACGCGCCGTCGGCCGTGGTCTCGCCGGCCTTGATGCCCAGCTTGCGTTCGATGTGATGGAGGATGTCGTACCCGCCGCGCAGCATGCACGACACGTTGGTGCACACCATCAGCTCGTTGCGCCCGTGTTTTTCACGGTGAAACATCGTGTAGAAGGTGATGACGCCGTAGACGTGCGCGGGCGCCAGCTCCAGGGTCTTGGCCACCAGCTCCAGCGCCTCGTCGGGCAGGTGACCGAACTGGTCCTGCGCGACGTGCAACACCGGCAGCAGCGCCGCCTGGCGGTTGGGATACTGCGACAGCAGGTGGTCAATCTGCTGTCGGGACTGCGGTGAGAACTCAAGCGGCATGAGTGGTAAGCCGCCGGAAAGCTAGGAGAAACCAACGACCCTGTCAACAGGTCACGAAAGACCCGGCGGGGGGACGAAGGAGGTTCCCCGGACGCCCCCCTCATGTAGAATGAAAATTCCATGTGCGAGCTTCTGGGGATGGAGTGCAACGTCCCCACTGACATCGTTTTCTCCTTCACAGGGTTCGCCCTTCGCGGCGGAAAAACCGGGCCTCACGCGGACGGTTGGGGCCTGGCGCTTTACGAGGGGCGGTTCGCGCGCAGCTTTTTGGAGCCGATCCCGGCCTGCCAGAGCCCGATGGCGGACTTCATTCGCCTCAACCCCATCAAGACGTTGCTGGCCGTCGCTCATGTCCGGCAGAAGACCCGTGGCCAGACGGCGCTCGAGAACACGCACCCGTTCATGCGCACGCTGTGGGGGCGGCACTGGGTGTTCGCGCACAACGGAACGCTGCCGCGCGTCCGGTCGCACCGGCTGAGCTGGGAGCTGCCCATCGGCGACACCGACAGTGAGCACGCCTTCTGCTGGATCCTCGAGCAGCTACGCGCGGCCTTCCCGGGCGGTTATCCGCGCAACGTGCGGACGCTGTGGCGGACGATCGCCGAGCTGGGGGGCGAGCTGGGGTCGGAGGGCAAGTTCAACTTCCTGCTGGCCGACGGGCGGCACCTGTACGCCCGCTGCGGAACCAAGCTTTGCTACATCGTCCGCCAGGCGCCGTTCGGGCGCGCGACGCTACGTGACGCCGATCTGCAAATTGACTTTACCGCGGTCGCCGGCGCCAAGGATCGGGTGGCCGTGGTGGCGACCGAACCGCTGACCCGCGACGAGGTCTGGCAGCAAGGGGTGCCGGGATCGATGTGGGTGTTCGATCAAGGGCGTCTGCAGGCGACGCTGGCCAGCGGCAAGCCCGCCGCGCGCGGCAAGCCGGCCGCCGTGGTTGCGATGCCGGCGCCCCTGCGAACCGCGGCGCACGCGCCGGCGCGCAGGCAAGCGAAGGCCGCGGGGATACGCTAGTCTTCGCCGGTGGCGGAAAACCCTGACCGCGACGGGCGCCGCGGGTTCGTCAAGAAGGGGTTGCTTGGCGGCGCGTTGCTGCTGCTGGCGGGCGCGGTACCGATCGCGCTGCGGTCCGGGCCGATGTCGGCCAGGCCGCGACGTCCGCTGCTGTTGCTGTCGCCCGAGGAGTACGCGGTGTTCGCGGCGGTGGCCGCGCGCATCGTCCCGGGTGACGGCGCGGGAACGGCCTGGCCGACGGCCGAAGCGGTGGACTGCGCCGGCAAGACCGACCAGCTCATGGCGCGCGCCCACCCCAAGGCCGGCGCCGAGTTTCGCCAGCTCCTGCACCTGTTCGAAAATGGCCTGACCGGTCTTCTCACCCACCTCCGCCCCACCCCCTTCACCGCCTGCACGCCGGCGCAGCAGGACGCGCGCCTCTCCGCCTGGTCGCGTTCGCGAATCGCCCTGCTCCGCAGCGGCTACCAAGCCCTCAAACGCCTGACCCAGGCCACCTACTATTCGTCCCCCGAGCTCTACCCCCACATCGGGTATCCCGGCCCTCCTGAGGTTCCGTCGCTGCCGGGATGAAGACCGCCGGGAAAATCATCGACGGCAAGACACTGCCGGGGAACCTCGCCATCGAAACCGACTTCTGCATCGTCGGAAGCGGCGCCGGCGGCAGCATGGCCGCCGCGGTTCTGGCCCAGGCCGGCGCCCGCGTGATCGTCCTCGAGGAGGGGGGGCACTACACCCGCAAGGACTTCAACATGCAGGAGTCCTGGGTCTACCCCGCCCTCTATCAAGAGCAGGGCAACCGCGCCACCGACGATCTTTCGATCATCATCCTGCAGGGCCGCAGCGTCGGCGGCGGCACCACCGTGAACTGGACGTCGTCGTTCCGGACCCCCGAGAAGACGCTGCAGCTGTGGGCCGAGCGGCACGGCCTCAAGGGCCTCGACACCGCGACGCTGGCGCCTCACTTCGCCGCCGCCGAGGCGCGCCTGTCCATCGGCCCCGGCGTCGAAGCCGACGTCAACCGCAACAACCAGAAGTTGTGGGACGGCGCCGTGAAGCTGGGCTGGAAGCCCGAGCTGATCCGACGCAACGTCAAGGGCTGCGCGCGCCTCGGCTACTGCGGCATGGGCTGCCCGCTGGACGCCAAGCAGTCGGCGGCGATCACCACCATCCCCGACGCCGTCGCCGCCGGAGCCAACGTCTACACGTTTTGCCGGGCACGGTTGCTGGAGACGGAATGGGGGCGGGCGCGCGCCGTGGTCGCCGACGTGCTGGACCCGACCACAAACCGCTCGCGCGGCCGCTTGATCGTGCACGCCAACCGCGGCGTCATCCTGGCCGGCGGCGCCATCAACACGCCGGCGCTGCTGCTGCGTTCGAAGATCGGCAACCGCAGCGGCCAGGTCGGCCGGCGGACGTTCCTGCATCCGACCGTGCCGCTGCTGTCGTTCTATGCGGAGCCGATCGAGGCCTTCTACGGACCGCCGCAGTCGGTGGCCTGCCACCACTTCGCCGACCGCGGCGAACGCATGGGCTATTTCTTCGAGACCGCTCCCATCCACCCGATGCTGGCCGCGCTGGCATTTCCCGGCCACGGCAACGCCCACCGCCGCGCGGCAGAACGCGTCGCTTACGCACAGGCGACCATCGCGCTCTTGATCGACGGCCACCACGACGACGTCGGCGGAACCGTCAGCGTCAGCAGCGACGGGCGGATCAAGTTGAATTACCCGCTCCACGACTTCCACCGCGAGGCGGCCGTCGACGCGTTACAGAACATGGCCCGGCTCCAGCTCGCCGCCGGCGCCGCCGAGGTCATGACGCTCCACGATCCGCCCGTCGTGATCCGCAGCGACCGCGACATCGCGCAGATCGCCGACCGCCCGTTCGGCCCCAACCTCCACACCTTGTTCTCGGCCCACCAGATGGGCGGCTGCGCGATGGGCGACGACCCGAAACGCTCCGTGGTCGACGCCCGCGGCAAACACCACGAGTTCCAGAACCTGTGGATCGTCGACGGCTCGGTCTTCCCGTCAAGCCTGGGCGTCAACCCGCAGCTGTCGATCTACGGCCACGCCCGCCTGTTCGCGACCGAGATCGCGCGCGTGGGCTGAAGGCTAGCCCCTCGCACAGGCGATCCGGTCCCCTCGCCCCCGAAGGGGGAGAGCGGGGGCCATTGCCTCTCGCAAGGCTTGCCCTCTCCCAGGCCCTCTCCCGCGAGCGGGAGAGGGTTCATCGGAACCGATGCGGAGGTTAGTAGAAGGTGACGTCGTCGAGGAAGATGTCGAGCTTCTCGGTCATCGCGAGGACGCCGAAGGCGATGGCGTAGGCTCGTTCGTGCGGCTTGAATCCTGCCGGAGGATTCACGCCGAAGGGCGCTGCCATGAGGCTGGTGAACGGAATCGTGATGTCCGTATAGGCGGCGGCCACGGTGACCATCGCTCGATAGTGGTTGGACTCCGCCTGGGTTTCCCGCGTCGCCACCTGGAAGATGAGCGACGTGTTCGTCGCCGACTTGATCTTGAACTTGACGCCCGTGTACTTGCTCAGGTTGACGCAGGTGCCGAACCCGGCCACGGAGACCGACAGACTGGCCCACGGTCCGGTATCCTGGGCATGCATTTCACCAGCAGCCACGGCGACCATCGGCATCCCCGTCGTCGGATAGGCCGCCCAGGTATCGGTTCCCCCCGTCTGCAACGTGGCGGCCGCTGTGGCGCCCGCGAAGTCGGACACCAGGCCACTCGCGGCCGTCGGCGCAATACAGGAGGCGGGAGCGTCGGTGCCTGCGTCGGTTCCAACCATGCCGCCGGTACCGGTCGACCCGCCGGTTCCCGAGGCGCTGCCGCCCGTCCCGCTGGCCGAGCCACCGGTCCCCGACGCGCTGCCGCCGGTGCCCGACGCGCTGCCGCCGGTGCCCGACGCGCTACCACCCGTCCCGCTGGCCGAGCCGCCAGTTCCCGACGCGCTGCCGCCGGTGCCGCTGGCAGAGCCGCCGGTACCGGTGGTGGTGCCGGGCTTGCTGTCTGAACCGCAGCCAACCGTGAGCAGAGAGATCGCCGCCAGGGCAAGGAATCCAGTCGATAAGGTTCGCATAGTGGCCTCCGAGTCTTTCGTTTACCCCGCCCCCGCGACGTCGCGAAGGTCGGATTTGGTCTATGGCATGAACAAAACTAGCACCCGGTGTTCGGGCCCGTCGCGACGCCCAGCAGGCCGACGAACCTCGTGTACGCGCTGACGCGGGACTGCACCTGGCCGGGGTTCTTGCCGGCGCATTCATTGGCGCCATTCAAGGCGCGGATGGTCTCGCCAAAGCCCAGGCCGCCGGTGATGGCCGTGTGCGGTGTCATGGTGCCGGCGCCCATCTGGGTCATCCAGAACCACAACGCGGTCTGGTAAGCGACCTTGGCGTCGCGCGCGACCAGGTCGGGGTCGGCGCGCAGGTTGAGACCAAGCTGCAGTCCCGCCAGGCAGTAGTTGTAGTTCCACGTGAGCTGCAGCGGTCCGCGACCGTAGTAGTTTTTGCCCGGCTCGCACGCGCAGTTGAACGTGATCTGGCAGTACACGGCCCGGTTGTCCTCTTCGATTTTGACCAGGTTGCCGGTTTCGTGGGCGACGTTGGCCAGAAAAGCGGCCGCTTCCTGCTTGCGGACCGTCATGTCGCCCGTCCCGGCGAACATGGGGAAGGCGCGCGACGCATCGACCAGGCCCTGGTACGTGTAGAACGCGGCCCGCGCGGGGAACATCTGGGTAAATAGCGCCTCGGTCATCACCATCTCGAAGCCGCCGGGTGTGTTCGGGTTGCCGCCGGTCCCCCCTGCCCCGCCGCTTCCGCCCGCGCCGCCGGCGCCACCGGTTCCGCCGCCCACGTTACAGGCCGGGTCCAGCTCCCAGAAGAACGGATTCATCGAAGGGGCGTAGCCAGGATTGTCCTGCTTGGCCACGTAGATCTTTCCCATGTACATGACCTTGTTGCCGGTCCTGTAGGCGTCTCCCTCCACATACGGGATTGTGGCGCACGACCCACCGGCGCTCCCGGTACCACCGCTGCCCCCCGAACCGCTGGCCGATCCACCCGAGCCGCTGCTGCTGCCCCCCGACCCGCCCGAACCAGCGCGGTTCCCGGCGCCGCCGCTGCCCGCGCCGCCATCGTTTCCGCCTGATGCGGGCGAACTGGCGCAGCCGATCGCGACCAGCAAGGACGCGACCGCGCCGGCAGCCGCCAGCGAACAGACATGGCGACGAAAACCTGAGGTCAAGGTCATGGTCGCCAGCATAGTGGAGCGGCCGCGCCCCCCCATGACCCGTTCTTCTCAGTGGGTTGGCGCTTTTTGGATGGCGAGCCGGCGATCCGCGGACAAAAAATGGGCGCGAACGGTGGTGCCGCCCGCGCCCGATATCCCCGTTTCGGGGCCCTTTCGTCCGGCCTTGCCGCGTCAGACCAGGTCGACGCGGACCGTGTGGTCCTTGGTCTCCTTCAGGAACAGGGTCCCGACCACCAGCGTGAAGGCGGCCACGACGATCGGATACCACAGGCCGTTGTAGATGTTGCCCGAGGCCGCCACCATGGCCGTGGCCAAAAGCGGCAGCATGCCGCCGAACCAGCCGTTGCCGATGTGATACGGCAGCGACATCGACGTGTACCGGATGCGCGCCGGGAACAGCTCGACCAGGAACGCCGCGATCGGCCCGTACACCATGGTGACAAACAAAACCAAGATCACCAGGATCAGCTCGACCATCACGTAGTTGATCTTGTCGGGGTTGGCCTTGGCGGGAAAGCCAGCCGCCTTGACCGCCGCCTTGTACTTGGCCTCGTCCCAGCCTTTGATCTCTACGTCACCGACCCTGGTGACCACGCTCGCGCCCACCGGCGCCTCCTCCAGAGTGGTGAACGAGATCCCCTGCTTGGTCATGAAGTCCTTGGCCTTGTCGCAGTCGGAGAACTTCGACCAGGGCCCGACGAAGATGTGGAAGTGACAGTCACTGGCGGCGACCGTGATCGGCGTCTTGGCCGACGCCTCTTCCAGCTCCGGGTTCGCGTAGTGGGTCAGGCCCTTGAACAGCGGGAAGTACAGCAGCGCGCCCAGAAGGCACCCGGCCATGATGATCTTCTTGAGCCCGATGCGATCCGACAGCCTCCCGAACACGATGAAGAACGGCGTCCCGATGATCAGCGAGGCGGCGATCATAATGTAGGCCGTCTGATAGTCCAGCTTCAGCGTGATGGTGAGGAAGAACAGGGCGTAGAACTGCCCCGTGTACCAGACCACGCCCTGCCCGGCCGTCGCCCCCAGCAGCGCCAGCAGCACGATCTTGCCGTTGCTCCAGTTGGCGAAGCTCTCGGACAGCGGCGCCTTGGACGTCTTGCCCTCGGCCTTGATCTTCTTGAACACCGGCGACTCTTCCAGCTTGAGCCGAATGTAGATGGAGAAGATCAGCAGCACGAACGAGATGAGGAACGGGATTCGCCAGCCCCACGCGGCAAACGCGTCCTTGGAGAGCCCCATGCGGCAGGCCAGGATGACGATCAGGGCCAGGAAGAAGCCCAGCGTCGCCGTGGTCTGGATCCAGCTGGTGTCGGCGCCGCGGCGTCCCTCGGCGGCGTGCTCGGCGACGTAGGTCGCCGCGCCTCCGTACTCACCACCCAGCGCCAGGCCTTGCAACAGACGCAAGGTCACCAATAGGACGGGCGCGGCCCATCCGATGGTTTCGAACCTCGGCAAGAGCCCGACCGCGAAGGTCGCAGCCCCCATGACCGTGATGGTGACGAGGAACGTGTACTTTCGACCGACGATGTCGCCGATACGACCGAAGAACAGGGCGCCGAACGGACGCACCAGGAAGCCGGCCGCGTAGGTGGCAAAGCTGGACAGCAACGCCGCCGTGTCATTCCCCTTGGGGAAGAACAGCGCAGCAAAGAACGGTGCCAGCGTCGCGTACAGATAAAAGTCGTACCACTCGAAAACCGTACCCAGCGACGAAGCAAAGATGACCCGTTTCTCTTCTGCCGCTATTCCCGTACGCACTCCGGACACACCCTGAGCGTGAGCGTCAATCATCGAAGACCTCCCGGTCTCTGTTGAGGGGGGCGAAGGGCTTGCATACCGCTTCTGTCCCTGTTTTGTCTACTGACCACCGCTGACCACCGTTTCCGGCCGCGCTGGGTGTTGCACGAAATCCGGGCCCACGTCGACCGTCTGCGGCACGCGGCCGGCCATTCCCAGGGGGTTCACGGGGCCCACCAGTTGCCGGACAGAACGATCATGGACAGCAGGCGAATGCTGTCCTCGTAATAGCCTTCGTCGCCGCCGCGCACGATCTCGCCCCACAACGCGTCCAGCCAGGCCTGATTTGACGCGTCGGCCATGGCGCCGACGCCGAACGGCGCGGTGAACGCCATGGTGCTCCAGTCCCGAAACGCGGTTCCGTCCAGGTGATAGCCGGCCACGATCGCGGCCGGGTCGCCTGCGGTCTTGCCGCGCACCCAGGCGCTCAGCTTCGTGAGCGCGGCCCCGAGGCGCGCATCGCCCGAGAGCACGTACGCGCTGCCGAGACGCCACGGCACGCGACACGCGTTGTAGGCGTAGAAGCCGTCGTTCTGACCCTCCAGAAACATGGGCGGCGCCGGCGCGGGGTTGCCGGCGGCGGTTCCGACCAGGAAGTCCGGGACCAGGCCGGTCGACATGTTCTGCGCCCTGGGCAGGATGCTCTGGTGTGCTTCCAGCACCGTCAGCCAGCGCGGCGACTGGGTCGCGCGAGCGAAGGCGGCGAAGTGCCCCAGCATCCAGTCGGAGGTGCGGCTGGCGTTGGAGTAGACCGGATCGCCGCCGACCCAGTCACCCAGCAGGGTCAGGTTGGTGGTCTGGTGAACGTCGCGGCGCAGGACGGCGTCCAGCACCCGCAGCGCCTCGCCGAAGTAGTTGACGGTGCCGTCGCTGCCCCACTGGCGATCGGCCAGCAGCAGCGCATAGCCGATGTCCAGATCGCCGTCGGTCGCCGAGTTGGCGCCCTCGGTCGAAGAGTTCCTGCAATCCGTCCCCTGGCTCCAGGCCATCAGATCCCGGTGGCCGCGGCTGGGGTGATCGCGGAAGAAGCGATAGAGGCCGTCGAAGGACGCCTGCGCGCCGGGATCGTGCCCGGCCATCACGGCCGTGATCAGCATGCCGTAGCCCTGCCCCTCGGACACGACCATCGGCGCGCTGCTGGCGGGGTTGGTCGGGTTCGCGCGCACGTAGCTGCGCCCGTCACCGCAACCTGCTACCAGGTACGCCGCCTTCCAGCGGTCGTAGGCGGCGGCGGTCTTGTCATCAATTTCGGCGACGACGCCGGACGGGCGGATGACGCCGCCGGCATAGGAGATCTTGTGGCTGCCAAAGGGATAGCCGAGCTGGCCGTGGAGGCCGATGGTTCCCCCGTCGGGGACGCCGCCGCCGGCGCCACCGGCGCCGCCCTCGTCGGGCGTCCTGGCGCAGCCGGCGGCGAGCAACGCGGCCGCGAACAGCGCGGTCGCGAGCGAGAAATTTTTTCGTTCCCTGTTGATGTTCATCCCGCCGCCGTGATCCGCTGAACGAACCAGTAGGCCGCCACCAGCGCGACCGCGGCGTTGGTGCCGATGCGCGCGCGGCGGTAGATGTCGGGGCGCCGGCGCAACCACCAGACCAGGGGACCGAGCGGCGCGACGATCAGGAGCTGCCCGGCCTCGACGCCCAGATTGAACCCCAGCAGCGCCGGCACCAGCCGCTGGTTTGAAAGCCCCAGATCACGCAGCACGCCGCTGAACCCGAAGCCGTGCACCAGCCCGAAACCGAAGGTCACCGCCAGCCGCGTGCGCGACTGGGCGCGCACCACGTTCTCCAGCGCGACGTAGATGATCGAGGCGGCGATCAGCGGCTCGACCAGGCGCGGGGCGACCTTGACCAGGTCCAGCGCGCCCAGGGCCAGGGTCAGGCTGTGCGCCAGCGTGAACGACGTCACCACCTTCGCGAGCTCGGTTGCGGTCGCCACCACGCTGACCAGCGCGATCACGAACAGCACGTGGTCGAGGCCGCCGAGAATATGGGCGACGCCCTCGACGAAGAAGGCGGCAAAGCCGCTGCCTAGAGGCTTGGCGACCGCGGTTTGCGGTGGCGACGACGGCGGCGGCGCGGGCGGGGCCGGCGCTGGCCGGACGGGCGCGACGCCGTCGAACGCGCCCGGCGGCGGTGTCGCCATGCGGAACTGCCCCGGGCGTACCGCGTCGGACGGCCCCACCTGGGCCAGGCGCTTGACCGGGATCACCGCCTGCCGGATGCCCTTCGACAGCAGGTAGTTCTCCACCGCCCGGTGGTGCCGGAACGTGCCCAAAAACTGATGCGGCGTCTCTTCGTCGTCGAACAGGGTCGAGTCGATGGTCACGACGTCCAGGTCGCGGGCGCAGGTGTACACGACCGGCACCGTCACCTTGTCGGACTGCACATCCCAGTGCGCCCGTTTGTCGGGGCGGCCGGGGCAGGCGTCGGTGTCATTGTGAATGGAGAAATGGCCCACGACGTAGCTGGAGACCGTCTGGCCATGGACATCGATGTTCGCCCTGGTCAGCTCGGCCGTTTGCGTCCGGGTGCGATTGAGCAGGTCGACCACGGACGTGGCGTCGATCCGGAACTGGACGTAGATGTCCTTGCCCTCGGTCACCGCGTCGAAGGCGCTGGCGGCGTACGGGTGCGCGACGGCCCCACCGGGCATCGCCCACCACAGCGTCGCCGCGGCCAGCAGGGATACGGTTGGCCGCCGGGCGCGGCCAAGAAAACGGGGGAGGCCCACGTTCATGACAATGGGCGACGTGGGCCTCGGGCCGGACTAGTAGAGCTCGATATCGTCGAGGAAGATCTCGAAGCTGGTCGCCTTGTCGGTCACACCCCAGTCGATCGCCTGCATCTTCTTGGTGGCGAGGCCCGGGAATCTCACGACGTCCGCCGTCACGCCCCAGGTCGGCCTGAGGAAGTCCTTGAACGGAATCGACACCGTGGTCCAGTCGGGCGTGATCGCGATCGGCTTATTCCAGTGTCCACCCTCCTCCTTGAGATCGCCGCCGTATTTCCGCGTCTGCGTCTCGGCGCTCACCAGGCTGACGATGACCGCGTTGGCCAGCAGATCGGTGCTGGCCACGGTGCCCTTGATCTTGAAGCGAACGCCGGTGTACACGCTGGCGTCGTAGCAAGCGCCGGCGCCGTTGCCGCCCAGGAACGCCAGCGTGGTGCCGCTCCAGACGCCCAGGTTGGTGCCGGCATAGCGCAGGTAACCGTTGTTGGTGTTGGGCTCCCTGACGATGTCGACCATGACCTCGCCGGGATACCAGGACCAGCTGCCGGTGCGCCCGTCGCCCTGCGCGGGGTTCGGCAATACCTGCAACTGGTCAAAGCCCCGGTTCAGGTTGTCCATGTTGCCCGGCATACCTTTACCGATCACGTTCTCCAGATCGCAGACCGAGTTGGCCGGCGTCGCCTTGGCCGGCAGCGGCAGCGTCGTGTCAACCTTGCTGCTGGGTTGCATGCAACCTTCCAGCGTGACGGTTCCCTTGGTCGGATCCGCGCTCACGCTGAAGGTATTGGCCGCGAGCTTGCGGGTGAAGATCGGCGTCGTGCCCTGCAACGCCTTCAGGCCGGGGACGTCGTTGGCGGTCTTGACGATGACGCTGATCGCGGTCGCGTACTTGATGCAGATGGGGTCGTCGGCGGTGTACGTGATGGTGTTGCCGGCGACGGCCGCCTTGCAGGCCACGCGCGCCTGGCGATACTTGAGGACCGTCGTCGGCGGCGCGGTCCACAGGGTGTTGGTCTTCCAGGCCTGCACCAGGAAATCCAGGTGGTCCTCGTAAACCCGCAGCGGCACCGGTCCGAACCCCTCCGAGCCATCCTGCGGCGGATTGGGCAGCGCCGAGATGCTGTGCATCTCGCGCATGGCCCACATGCCCTTGTCAGCGGCGTTGTACGCGTGCAGGTTCAGGATCTCGTTGCCGGTGAACAGCGCGTACTTGGAATACGTGCGCGGCCAGACGTCGAACTCGATCTCCATGTCCTTGCCCGGCATCGGCATCGCGTCGTTGAGCGGCTGATTCTCGAACCCGTCGTTGTCGTCGCGACTTCCGGCGCGCGCGCCCAGGTGGCCAGCGTCGCCGGCGGCCTTTATGGTCATGGCGTTGAAGTAGTCGAACGGGAAGATGTAAAACGTGACCGGGTTCTTGATCTTGCCGTCGAAGGTCGTCTTGGCCATGGTGATCTCATGGTCCATGTTCAGCGCCGTGACGTTCGGGTGGGTGTACGAGTGGTTGATGATCTCGTGCCCCTTCATCTCAGCGTCGTTGACGACCGACCAGATCCCGCCGTCTTCGCAAGCCTCGACGTAGGGGCCAAGGCCGGCGCTCAGCTTGCGCAGGCCCATGGCCGGCACGGCGTAGCGGTCGATGCCGCGCAGCGCGCCGCCGCACACGTCGTCGTGGATCATCGAATAGGCCCCCTTGGCGTCGTCGCGCCAGACCGCGATGTGGTCGAACGTGATCGCGCCGGCGTCGGCGGTGGTCGTGCAGATCACCGGGTCGACGTCGATGGCGCCGTTCTTGGGCGGGTTCAGCATCGCCAGACCGCCGCCCGCCCCACCCATGCCACCGGCGCCACCAGGGGCACCCGGCGCGGGATCTGAAGCGCACGCGGCCACCAGCAGCGCCGGGAGCGCGAGAGAAACCAGAAACAACCGTTTGATATTTGCCACTAGTCGCGCTCCTTGTTCGTTGCCTTAAAGTTCCTCATTGAGGACAACCCACAAAACTGACGTCATCGACCCACAGGTCGAACGCGGCGTTCGGCGTGGCCATCTGCCACTTCATCCCGAACATCTTTGAGGTGTCGACCGCCGGCGGGTGCGGTGACCCCCAGCCCTCTTCCTGTTTGAGGTCGGTGAACATGACCTCGTAACGGGTCCATTCTTCGGTCGGCTTGAAGGGGGTTCCCCAGTCGTTGTCGCACTCCTTGCAGACCTTGCCCTTGGGGTCGGTGTTGACGTCGCCGACCATGAAGCGCCAGTGATTCTCCGAGCCGGACTTGATCCGCGCCGAGAAGGCCAGCCCCTTCCACTGCTTGGCCTCGTAGGTGTCGGGCGTGCTCTTGAAGTCAAAGCCGACGCCCGCGTAGATCTCGCCGCCGGTGCCGGTTCGCCCCTTGACGTGGATCGCGTATTTCGATCCGGGGGCGCCGCCGAACTCCATCTTGAAGTGGTTCTCGTCCGGTGAGATGCGGCTGCCGGCCTTGTCCACGAACGTGTAGAGGTAACCGCCGCGCCCCTCACGAAGCAGAATCTGGTCGTCCTGGTCCTCGGCGTTTTCGATCAGCGCCTTGTCCGCACAGGTGTGAACCTCTTCCTGGGCGGGGCCGCGGAACTGATTGAGTGAGCAACCCATCGTCAGGACGCCGAAGCTCAGCAGCGCCGCCTTACCAATTGAAAGGTTTTTCATCTGTAGAAACCGATGTCGTCGACCTGGTACTCAAAGTTCGAGTTTTGCGAAACCGAGAAGTGAATGGCCATCGACTTGTGCAAATCGAGCGGGGCAATTTTGCCGAACCCCTCCTGCCTCATCGAGTCAAACGGGATGACGAATTTTCTCCATTCGGCAGAGGTGGAGACCTGCCTGCCGTGGGTGTCGTCGCAGCTTCTGAGCAGGCCCGGGTCGGGGACACAGGTCCCTTTGTACGCAACGTCGACGACCGCCTCGGTGGCGATGGCCACACGAATGGGCATGTTGCCCTTGGCGAGGAAGGTCACACCCTTGAAGGCGCTGGCATCATACGTCCCGCGGTTGGCTGGGCCGCCCACCGGATCGCCGGGGTTGTTCAAATCAAAGCCCATGCCGGCGCCCCAGAGAGTGAATCCTCTGCCGCCCGTCCACGCCGAGTAATTCGAGCCCATCGCCCCGCCCATCGTGGGCAGGAAATGGTTCGGGTCTGGTGACTGCATGGCGCCGGCGGTCATGTCGTTGAACCCGTACCAGAAACCGTCGCGAAACCCGAGTGCGAGAATCCTGTCGTCGCCGCTCTCGAGATTGTCTATCAGGTCGTCGGGCAGAACGACGATGCTCGCGTTCCCTGCGTCCGGATCGGCGGCGCACCCGCTGCCGGTCACCGTCGCGACGGCCGCGATGGCCACCGTTGTCGCCAGCATGTGGCGCGCGACAGTCAGCCCAGTCTGTTTCTTCATTGATCGCCCCTCGTCCTCTTTCATCCGAACTCTGCGTGCGAAGCCTGTCCCAAGCTATTACCACAGCGGTTTCGCAGCGGATCCCTGCCCCGATGATCGCACATCCGATTGATACGAAATATATACGGGGGCCGGCTGGTCGGATGAGGTTTTCCTCCGTAGTATGGGCGCCGTTTCCGACGTCCGCGAGGATTCACATCAACCATCGCCGCCGCCACCCGCTCCTCGTTGCCGCTGCCGCTGGCACCGGCTCGGCCGTCGTCCTTCTGGCTGTCATTCTGACTGTTGGGCAGCCCGGCTGCGCCGGCAGCAAGCCGACCCCCGAGCCTGGTGTGCTTGAGGTTGGGGAGAACCGCCAGACGTCCGCCTTCACGCGCAACTTCAACC
Source organism: Polyangia bacterium (assembly GCA_035696485.1). Classification (GTDB taxonomy): domain Bacteria; phylum Myxococcota_A; class Polyangia; order Fen-1088; family Fen-1088; genus DASRQT01. Next base: position 22,679 of record DASRQT010000372.1, read on the forward strand.
CGCTCTTGGAGGTGGGGGACCTACGCTGGCCGACCAAGGTGGCCATGTACGAGACGCTGCTGGTCTTCAACCCGATGAAGTCCGAGTTCGTCCCGTGGCTGGCTACCGACTACAAGTTCTCGGACGACCGGCTGGCCCTGACCTTCACCATCCGTCAGGGCGTGCTGTGGTCGGACGGCAAACCGTTCACCGCGCGCGACGTCGAGTTCACGTTCGCGTTGCTGAAGAAGTTCCCCGCCCTGGATATCTACGGTTTCTGGCAGTACCTGAAGGCGGTGCGCGCCGACGGCGACGGCAAGCTGGTGATGGAGTTTCTGCGCCAGTACGTGCCGGGGCTGGACGACATCACGGTCCAGTTCATCGTGCCCCAGCACATCTGGAAGGACGTCGTCGATCCGGTCTCGTTCGCCAACGAGAACCCGGTCGCGACCGGGCCCTTCACCGAGATCACGTCGTTCCAGCCGCAGGCGTATCGGGTCGAGCGCAACCGGCGTTACTGGGGCGGCCAGCCCGCCGTCAAGGCGCTGTACTTCCGCGCCTACGCGGCCAACGACCAGACCATCATGGCCATCATCAACGGCGAGATCGACTGGGCCGGGAACTTCATCCCGGCGGTCGAGCGCATCCACGTCGGGCGCGATCCCGAGAACCACCACTACTGGTTTCCGGCCCTGGACGCGACCGTCGTGCTGTACGCCAACGCCACCGTCGATCCCTACCAGGACGTGCGCGTGCGCAAGGCGTTGAGCATGGCCATCGACCGCCAGCGGGTGGTGATGGTGGCGATGCACAACTACACGCACCCGTCCGACGCCACCGCGCTCAGCGACTCGCACAAACGGTTTCACGACGACAAGGTGGCCGAGGAGGAAAAGGCCTGGGTGACGTTCAATCCCCAGGCCGCGGGCGCGTTGCTGGACGAAGTCGGGCTTCGGCGCGGCCCCGACGGCTGGCGGCGCAAACCCGACGGTACACCGTGGACGGTGCCGGTCATGGCGCCGATCGGCTTTTCCGACTGGGTGGTCGCGGCGCAGATCATTACCAAGGGGTTTCGCAAGGTCGGCATCGACGCCAACCTGCGAACCCTGGACTACGCCGCCTGGTACGACGAGGTCCAGCGCGGCGAGTTCCAGGTCTCGATGGGCTGGACGTTGCCGTCCAACACGCCGTACGGATTTTACCGGGGCCTCATGTCCAAGCGCCTCATGAAACCGATCGGCGAGGAGGCCAACGAGAACTGGCACCGCCTGGCCATCCCCGAAACCGATGAGATCTTCGCCAAGCTGGACGTGGCGGTGGAGTTCGACGAGCAGCTGCCGCTGTACCACCGCCTGCAGGCGCTGTTCGCCAGGCACGCGCCGGTGATTCCGCTGTTCCCGGGGCCGCTGTGGGGCCTCTACAACAGCAAGCGGTTCACGGGCTTTCCCAGCGCCGACAACCCCTACGCGCCGCTGTCGCCGCACCTTTACCCGACCGCGATCCTGGTCTTGACCAAGTTGAAGCCGAAATGAAGTTCATCCTCCGGCGCGCTGGCTTCTACCTGACCGCCGCGTGGGCGTCGATCACGCTGGCCTTCTTCATCCCGCGCATGATGCCGGGCGATCCGGCGTCGATGATGTTCGCGCGCTTCCACGGCAAGCTCAGCCCCGAGGCGATGGCCGCCCTGCGCAGCGCGTTTGGCTTCACCAACGCCCCGCTGTGGAAGCAGTACTTCCAGTACCTGTCGCACATCGCCCGCGGCGATCTGGGGATCTCGATCGGTTATTACCCGGCCACGGTCGGCAGCGTGATCGGACAGGCGCTGCTGTGGACGGTGTTCCTGAGCGGGATCGCGGTCATCCTGAGCTTCACCATCGGCACCTTGCTGGGCATCGCCAGCGTCTGGAAGCGCGGCGGGTGGCTGGACAACATCGCGCCGCCGGTGCTGACGCTGCTGGGCGCGTTCCCGTACTTCTGGCTGGCGATGGCGACCCTGTTCGTGTTCGGGTTCGGCCTGGGCTGGTTCCCGCTGCGCCACGCCTACGACGACCGGTTCTCGCCGTCGCTGTCCTGGCCGTTCGTGAGGAGCGTCTTCGAACACGCGGTCCTGCCTGCCGCCACCGTCGTCGTGGTCACGGTCGGGGGCTGGATGCTGAGCATGCGCAGCACGCTGATCAACGTGCTGGCCGAGGACTACATCCTGTTCGCGCACGCCAAGGGGCTGCGTCCCGGGCGCATCATGTTCCAGTACGCCGCGCGCAACGCGCTTCTGCCCAACATCACGGGGTTCGGCATGGCGCTGGGGTTCGTGCTGTCGGGCTCGCTGCTGACGGAGATGGTCTTTTCCTATCCCGGTCAGGGCTATTTGCTGATCCGCGCGGTCAAGAGCCTGGACTATCCGCTGATCCAGGGGCTGTTTCTGACCACGACGCTGGCGGTGCTGGGCGCCAACCTGCTGGTCGACATGGTGTACGTGTGGCTGGATCCGAGGACCCGGAGCTGACGCATGCGATCCCTGCTGGAAAATCGCAAAGCCGTCGTCGGTCTCAGCATCCTGGGCGTGTTCGCGCTGATGGCCATCGTCGGACCGTTGCTGGTGGGCGACTCGTCGGAGTTTGTGACCGTGCCGCTGCAGCCCCCGTCGGCGCAGTACTGGTTCGGCACCACCGGGCAGGGGCAGGACGTCTTCGGCCAGACCATCGCCGGCGCGCGCAGCACGCTGCTGCTGGGATTCATCGTCGGGTTCCTGGTGGTGGCCATCGGCGCGCTGGTCGGGACCATGGCCGGCTATTTCGGCGGCTGGGTCGACGAGGTGCTGAGTCTGCTCATCAATCTGTTCTTGCTGATGCCCGGGCTGCCGCTGGCGGTGGTCATCGCGGCGTATCTGCCGTCGGGGCCGCTGACCATTGGCCTCGTGCTGGTGGTGACCGGCTGGGCCTGGAGCGCGCGGGTCATCCGCGCCCAGGCGCTGTCGCTGCGCCAGCGCGACTTCGTCTCGGCGGCGCTGGTGGTGGGCGAGAGCCACCTGCGCATCATCCTGTTCGAGATCCTCCCCAACATGACGTCGCTGCTGGTTTCGGCGTTCATCGGCTCGGCGATCTATGCCATCGGCGCCCAGGTCGGCCTGGAATTCCTGGGCCTGGGCGACGTCGGCGCCGTCACCTGGGGGACGAACCTGTACTGGGCCAGCAACGACGTGGCGCTGCCGTCGGGATCGTGGTGGACGTTCGTGCCGACGGGGGTCTCGATCGCGCTGGTCGGGTTTGCCCTGGCGCTCATCAACAACGCGCTGGACGAATTCGGAAACCCGCGCCTGGCGCCGGAGCGGGCGTTCCTGCGCGCGACCGGCCGCAAGCGGCTCGAGATCCACGCCCCGACACCGGCGCTACGGAAGTCCAATGTCTGACCTACTCACCGTCGAGAACCTGCGCGTCGAGTACCTGACCGGCAAGGGCCCGATCTGCGTCGTCGACGACGTGTCGTTCCGCATCGGCGTGGGCGAGGTCTACGGCCTGGCCGGCGAGTCGGGCAGCGGCAAGTCGACCATCGCGCAGGCGATCCTGCGCCTGCTGCGTCCTCCGGCGGTGATCACCGACGGCAAGATCAGCTTTGCCGGCAAGGACATCCTGGCCATGGGCGACGAGACCCTGCGCGCGTTACGCTGGAAGGAGGTCTCGCTGGTCACGCAGAGCGCGATGAACGCGCTGAACCCGGTCATGCGGGTGCGCGACCAGATCGCCGACGCCATCACCGCGCACGAACGGGTGTCGCTGCGGCAGGCGCTGGACCGCGCCGCGGATCTGTTCGACGTGGTCGGCATCGACCGGGATCGCCTGTCCAGCTATCCGCACCAGCTTTCCGGGGGGATGCGCCAGCGCGTCGTCATCGCCATCGCGCTGGCCCTCCGACCCAAGCTGATGATCATGGACGAGCCGACGACGGCCCTGGACGTCATCGTTCAGAAGGAGATTCTGCGGCAGCTCCTGGGACTCAAGGAGAAGCTGGGCTTCTCGCTGCTGTTCATCACGCACGATCTCGCGCTGATGTTGCAGGTGTGCACCCGCATCGGCGTCCTCTATGCCGGGCGGCTGATGGAGACGGCGCCGGCGGGGGTTTTGCTGCGCACGCCGCAGCACCCCTACACCCAGGGGCTGATGGGCTGCTTCCTCGAGGTGCATCAGAAGAAGACCGCGCGCCAGGGCATCCCGGGAGCGCCGGCTGATCTGCGAAATCCGCCCGCGGGCTGCCGCTTCCACCCGCGCTGCGCGTTCGCGATGGACCGCTGTAGCGTGGAGCAGCCGCTGCCCCGGACCCGCGGCGAGGGGCACGAGAGCGCCTGTCATCTCGACCAGGCGACACTGCCATGACCGTCGCCGACGCAACCGACGAGACCCCGCTGCTGTCGGTCCGGCGGCTGACCAAGACCTTCTCGGTGGACGGCCGCTGGCGGGCGCGCAAGCTGGACGTCCTGCGCGACGTCTCGTTCGATGTCCATGCGGGCGAGGTGGTCGCGCTGGTCGGCGAGTCGGGCAGCGGCAAAAGTACAACAGCGCGCCTCATCGCGCGCCTCCTGCCGCCGTCCGCCGGCGAGATTCGCTTCAAGGGTGACAACGTCCTCCAGTCGCAGCCGCGGCGCCCGACGCTGGCGTATCGCGCGCACGTGCAGATGATCTTCCAGGACCCGTTCTCGTCGCTGAATCCGCTGCACACCATCCGCTACCACCTGGAGCGGCCGCTGCGCCGGCACGGCAAGGCAGGCAGCCGGGCTGACCTCACCACCAAGGTCCATCGACTGCTGGAGACGGTGGGACTGACGCCCGCCGAGGAGTTCGCAGACAAGCACCCGCACCAGGCCTCGGGCGGGCAACGCCAGCGGGTGGCCATCGCACGCGCCCTGGCCGTCGACCCCGAGCTGATCCTGGCCGACGAGCCGACCAGCATGCTGGACGTGTCGATCCGCATCGACCTTTTGAACCTGATGCGCGATCTCAAGGTCGCGCGCCGCATCGGTTACCTGTTCATCACCCACGACCTCGGCAGCGCGCGCTATTTCGCCGATCGCATCCTGGTGATGTACGCCGGCCAGATCGTGGAATCGGCCAGCAGCGAAGCCCTGCTGGACGCGCCCGCGCACCCCTACACGCAGCTCCTGGTCGCGGCGGTCCCCAGCGCCGATTCGTCCATCGCCACCGGACCGGTCGCGGCCGCGGGCTCGGGCAAACCGACGGCGTCTGGCGTCGGTTGCCCGTTCGCGGAGCGCTGCCCCAGCGTCATGGACCGCTGCCGAACGGAGACCCCCGCCGCCCGCGAGGTCGCGCCCGGCCACACGGCGTCCTGTCACCTATATTGAAGTCGCGGCCCCCTCTCCCTAACCCTTCGGGGGCGAGGGGATCGGATGCTTACCAGTACATGCTGGCGATCAGGCTGATGACCTGTTTGTCGCCCTTGACCGGGGGATCGTTGAACGGGAAGGCGAGACGGGTGTCGCGCTCGGTGAAGTAGCGGGTGTATTGAATGTAGATCTCCTCGTTGCTGACGAACGAGGTGCGCAGGATGACCCGCGGCGAGACCACCTGGAATGACTCGTACTTGTTGGCCAGGTTGGGCTGCACCATGTTGTAGCGCGCCGCCAGGCCCAGCCAGTAAAGCGGGATGTACGTGACCTCGCCGCCGTACTTCAACTTCTCCTTGGCGCCGGTCGACAGAGGATCGCTGGTGGAGACCTTGTTGTACATTCCGAACAGGGTTAGCAGCAGGTCAGCGCTCTGCCCCCAGAACGCCTCCGGGCCCTGGAGGAACGTCGCCAGGCTGAAGACGTACTGCCCGAGAACCGTGTCGATCTTGCCGGTGCCGTCGGCGCCGTCTCCCCAGAAGTTCTCCGTGAGGCTCCAACCTTCCCACGAGTGCAACGCCTCGATGGCGCCGGCCACGCGGACCGCGTTCAGCGCGTCGAGGTGCGCGAAGCCGAGGTAGCCGTTGCCGAAGCGCGAGTTCACCAGCTTGGCCTCGACCCCCATGGTGTTGATGTGGCCGTCAGGGGTCTGGGCGTCGACCTGCGACTGCGTCCAGCTGGTCAGGTAGTGAGCCGCCAGGATCAGCTGCTCCTTGATCGTCACGCCGAGGTGAACGTGGTGGAGCAGCGTCGGCAACTGCTGGCGCGGGCCCGGGAACGGCAGGTAGGGCGGCGGATCGGGCATACCCGGAACCAGCGTTTGAACATCCAGCCGCGCGCCAATGCCGTGCTCGAACTGCAGCGTCACGTCGGGCGTGACGTCGTAGAAGGCGGACAGGGTCTCGCCGCTGACGTGGGTGCGGCCGAACAGATAGGTGCCGTATTCACCGGCGTCGTACCGGCCCGGCGAGCCATAGCGGCCATTGAACACGCCGACGTTCCACAGGATCCCACCCTTGGGGCCGAACAGCTCGGGCAGGTTGATGGTTATCCAGGCCTGGTTGACGCCCAGCTGGGCGGTCAGATCCTTCCAGCTGGCGTCGGTCAGGTTGTAGGCGGCCAGCTTGACGTTGGCGAACACCTTCGCGTTTCCGTACGACAGGTGAAGCTCCGTCCAGGGACCGCCGAGGTTGTTGGTGTACGACCATTCCGTGTACGCGCTGTCGGGGACACGCGGGGGAGAATGGAGCTTGGTGCCCCCGAACCCCGGCTCGCCGGTCCCGAGACCGATACGAAGCGGGGCGCGCAGAAAGCCGTGAAAGTTGATCTGGTTAGCCTTGATGTTGGTGGTGGTCAGCTGCGAGCCGCCCACCGGCGCAAGCGCCAGGCCGCCGTACTCCAGCGCGCCGGGATCGTTGCCGATGCCCTGACGGCTGATCTTGGGCTCACCTGTGACCTCGGGCGGCATCTCCTCGCTGCTGCTGTCCTCTTTTGGCGGCGTCGCGGAGGTCTCCGCCTTTGGGGCAGGGGTGGGCGCGGCCGCCTTGGGCGCCTGCGGAATCGGCGCCGCCGGTGATGCCGGCACGCCGACCGAACCCGGCCCCTGACCGAGCGCGGTCGGTGAGTACGCCAGACAGAGGCTGGCGAGCGCCACGGAGAAGAGGGCAAAACCAGGTACACGAATCATGAAGGACGTCCCCCTGTGATGAGCCATTGGTGGAGTGCGGCGGTGGTATCACAGGCAAACGGCTCAGATCCATCGATGACGAAACGAACATCCATTAGAACAAATACGACCGCGCTGCGATTCGGCGCTGCCACGAACACGTTCGTTTGTTGTCATTCCAATTGCGCTTTTTTCGTGCAAAATTGGATGCGGGCGATATGGCGAAAGGTAAACGTCCGGCTGCGCGGCGTAAATCAGGTGGCGCGACCGCCGCGTCTCGCGCACGCGCGACGCTGACACTGGCGCGTCCCACGCCGGCCCACGTGGTGACCGCGCCAGCGACGGTGGCGCCGGTGGCGCAGGTACAGCCAAGCGCGGTCGATCCGCAAGGGCTGGCGTACATCCGCAACCAGTATGCGGTCCACAACGTCCTCGGCCCGCGGCCGCAGCTGGCGTTCTGGG
>DASRQT010000373.1:0-9202 GCA_035696485.1 Polyangia bacterium
ATCCGGTCTCGCGCGCGTCTTGTTGGCGCGTGTCCGTCCGCTGGAGCGGACCGGGAGCATGGCCGCCACGTCGCGCGCAATCGCAGCCGCGCGCGAGTCGCTGTAGAACGTCGGTGTGGTAGTCCACCGGGTTCACGTCGAACTGCGGCCGTAGTTTTCGAAGCATACGGCGATGTCAGCCGACATACGCGCGGCTGTCTTGAAACAGATCGCAAATTCTTTGTGATCTGTTTCTCTAGCTCGCGACTACAGGTCTCCGCATTCCACAATCGACGAAACGTCAACCGAAGTTGTTTTACTTGCCGTCAGTACATGAGACGGTGCCGCCGAAATCGATCGTTCCGGCCGCAAGTGATGGGGGGGGTCGGGACTGGCCACAGTCCAGAGAGGAGATACGATGAAGCTAACCCGAACTCTGTCAGTAACTGCCGTGTGCTTGATGAACGCCACGTTAGGGAGCGGCTGCGACACCGACCAGGAGGCGGCGCAGGACCAAACCGCGGTACAAACCGCGCCAGTCCAGTACGACGATCACGCCACGACGGTTTATATCGGCACCTATACCCGAGGCTACGCTTGCCCGCCGCCGCCGGAATCCGGCGGTGAGTGTGTCAGCAAGGGAATCTACCGCGCCACGTTCAACCCTCGAACCGGATCACTGAGCGGGCCGGTGTTGGCGGCGGCGGCGGACAATCCGTCCTATCTGGCGGTGCGGCCGGACGAAGATTTCCTCTACGCCGTCAACGAGGTGGGTGATTTCCAGGGCCAGAACACGGGCGCCGTGACTGCATACGCCATCGGACACGATGGAAGCCTTCATTTGGTCAACCAGTTGCCTTCTCACGGCGCGGATCCGGCGCATATTTCGGTCACCGCTTCCGGCCGTCACGTCCTGGTTGCCAACTACACCGGCGGCAACGTGTCGAGCTACCGGATCGGGGCGCGCGGCGAGCTCATCGATGGCAACACCGTGGCGGATCTCGGCCAGCACGGTACCCACCCGAATCAGGACTCCGCTCACGCTCACTTCATAGTCGAAGGTCCGATTGCGGGACTGATCTACGTGGCGGACCTAGGCCTCGATCGAGTGTTCCTTTATGACCTGGGTCGGCGGAGCAATCAGCTTTCACCGCATGCCGCCGAGCCTTTCGTGACCCTGCCGCCGGCCACGGGGCCCCGCCACATTGCTTTTCATCCGAACAAGAAGTTTCTCTACACCAACAACGAGCTGTCCACATCGGCTAGCGTGTTCGCGCGAAATCCGCACACCGGACAGCTCACCGAGCCGCAATTGCAGCAGATCAGCACAATCCCGCTCCCGTTCGCCGGCAGGAATGACAACGGAGAGATTCAGATCAGCCGTGACGGCCGCTTTGTCTATGTCTCAAATCGCGGCCACGACAGTATCACGACGTTCTCCGTCAACAACCACACGGGCCTCTTGACCATGATCGACAACGTGCCGAGCGGCGGCCACGAGCCTCGCGACTTCAAGATCGACCCCAGTGGCAAGTTCCTTCTGGTGGCTCATCACATCTCGGATGACATGGCGGTCTTCCGTATCAACGAGCGGACTGGAAAGGTCCATCAGATCGGCACCCCAATCCCACTGTCAAAGCCGGTGAACTTCGCCTTCACCAGGGGCCACGACGAGTAGGCTACCGCCCAGCCGAGAATCGTGAACAGGAGCGGCGGCGGCAGCCCGACCGCCGCTCTTGAACCTCCGATCCAGCGGCGGACACGTTAGCGCGGTCGCACGGGTCCGCGACTATTTGCCGTAGCCGCCGACATTCACGAGACGCACGCCGCAGCGAAGCGAGCCGTCCCATGCCGCCGCTGGAAGGGCAGTTACGCCCAGCGTCAGCACGAAGGCAAAGAAGAAGGTCGTCAGCTTCATGGCGCCGTCACCGTATGGGGTTCCTGAAGACTACCCCCATGTCACCGGAATGAAACGCCCGATCGCCTAAGCCTGCGTTTTTACGGGAGCCGATCCGCGCGGACCGATGGCATTTTCCTTGCGGGGTTTCTCCGTATCAGGAGGAACGAAGATGACTAAATGGACTCTATTCTCTTGCGGTGCGGTACTGGCAGCGGCGATGGGAATGTATGGCGCTTGCAATGACACCATCGTCGGCAGTGACTGCAGAATAAAGTGCGAAGACGTCGACAACACCTGCGTCCAGAAGTGCAGCGACGATCAGTGTAAGACGGTCTGCAAGACAGACCTCGACAACTGCAGCGCGTCCTGTGACAAGGTCGCGGTGAGCAAGCCCGACGGAGGCTAGTCTCCTCGGGTTCAATCTTCCGGCGCGTCTCCCTCGTGGTCGTGGCCGACCTTGTCCACCACGTCGGTGGGGGGTTGGTCGCGCCACAGGGTGGCGACGTTGCGGGAGGTTGAGAAGGTGCGGCGGCGCATGCGGTCGATGTACAGCGTGCCGTTCAGGTGATCGATCTCATGCTGCAGGATGCGGGCGTACCAGCCTGATGCGTCGATCGTGACCGGCTGACCGCGGTGGTCCAGCGCCTGGACGGTCACCTCTTCGGAGCGCGGGACGATGGCCTGGTAACCGTCCACGCTGAGGCAACCTTCGAAAAATTCCACCGCAGCGCCGCGCAGGGTCAGCAGGGGATTGATGATGACGTGAAAAGGGACCGGTTCGCGTTTGGTCTCCGGGAACGTCGCCAAATCCTCGATCACGGCCAGCTGCAGTGATTCGCCGATCTGGGGCGCCGCCAGACCGACGCCCGGGGCGTCGCGCATCGTCTCGCGCATCAGCTCGATCAGCGTCTGAATCTGGGCTCCGCGGATCTCTTCCGGCGGCAGCGGCCGCGCCGGCTGCCGCAGCACGGGATCACCGGCCTGGACGATCTTCAGCAACATGCACATAGCATCGCACAAAATGCCCCGGCGCCGACGTGCGCTATGCGGGCGCGACCTCCGCCGCTGATGATCAGCCGATGGCCAGCAGGTGCAGGTCCAGCAGGTTGGAGGTGCCGGGGCCGCGCACCAGGCAACCCAGCGCCTTGAGGGGGGTCTCACTGTCGCAAAGGTCCAGGGCCCGGGCGGGATCCAGCCCGGCGCTCTGCGCGCGCGCCCAGGTTGATCCGTCGACCCGCGCGCCCGAGGCATCGCTGGACCCGTCGCGATCGTCGGTGCTGGCGGCCAGGAATTCGACGGTCGGCAGGCCGGCGATCTCGCGCGCCATCAGCAGGGCCAGGTGCGACGCGCGGCCACCGCGGCCCTCCCCCTTGACGACGATGGACGGTTCACCGTTTCCGATCAACACGCGAGCCCCGCCGCCGCTGCCGGCTTCGTGCCGCGCGCGCCGACCGTAGGCCGACGCCAGGTCGGCGACGGAATCCTCCGTGTTACGCGACAGCAGGCCGTCGGGGCGCCCATCACCGAACACGATCTGGCGCGCCTCGTCGGGGACGCGTTCCGGGCCGGCCAGCAGGTGAAACGTCACGTGGGCCAGCCGGCCGTCGCCGGGCTTTGGCGTCTCCGGCAACCCACCGCCGGCGCCGCGGCGCAGGTATTCGACAACGCGCGCCGGCGCGTCCGGGGCCAGGCGCTGGCAGATGGCGATCGCTTCGGCGAAGGTGGTTGGATCGGGCGAAAAGGGTCCCGACGCGATGGTCCCCGGATCGTTGCCGACCACGTCCGACAGCGCCAGGACGTCGGTCGGCGCGCGCGTCAGCATTCCCAGCTGTCCGCCCTTGATGGCCGACAGGTGCTTGCGAACGGTGTTCAGCTGATGAATCGTGGCGCCGCCGCGCGCGACCGCCTTGGTGGTCGCCCGTTTCTCCTCCAGCGAGAGATCGCCCGCCGGCAACGCCAGCGCCGCCGAACCGCCGCCCGACAGCAGAACCAACAGCCGATCCGACGGCGACAGCGCGGCGACGAAATCACGGGCGGCCCGCGCCGCCGCGACACTGCGACTGGAGGGGTCGGGATGGTCGGAGACCAGCGCGGTCACGCCCGCGGGGAGGTGGGGCTGGGCAGGAAATCGCGTCTGGGGCGCGACCAGCAGGCCGGCGCCGATACGTTCGCTGCCCAGCGCGGTGACCAGGCCGTCGAACATCGGAAAAGCGACCTTGCCGACCGCCAGCACCGCCACGCGACCGCCGCCGAGCAGCGTCGGGATGCGGGCCAAACCCTGCTTGACCAGGCGGGCGCCGTCGACGCGGTGGGCGACTTCCATGAAGATTTCCGTGGTGGTCAGCAAGGGGCCATTGAAGCGGATCGTCCTGGAAAATGCTAATACCTGAGCCATGAAGGCGCTGGTCATGACCGACTACAAATCGTTCGAGGTGCAGGACGTGCCGGCACCGACAGTCGGATCGAACGACGTGCTGGTGCGCGTGAAGGCGTGCGGCATCTGCGGCAGCGACGTCCACGGCATGGACGGCAGCACCGGCCGCCGGCGCCCCCCCATTGTCATGGGTCACGAGGCGTCGGGTCTGGTCGAGCAGGTCGGTCCCGACGTGACCCAGTTTCACCCCGGCGATCGCGTGACGTTCGATTCCACCATCTACAATCCCGACAGCTTCTTCTCCCGGCGGGGCCTGGTGAACCTGTGCGACGACCGCCGCGTCCTGGGGGTGTCGTGCGAGGACTATCGCCGCCATGGCGCCTTCGCCGAGCTGGTCTCCGTCCCCGGGCACATCGTCTACACGCTGCCCGCCGCGATGACCTACGAACAGGCGGCGATGATCGAGCCGGTGTCCATCGCCGTGCACGCGATTCACCTGACGCCGATCGCGGCGGGAGACAGCGCGCTGGTGCTGGGGGCCGGCCTCATCGGCCTCATGGCCGTGCAGGTCTTGAAACAGACCGCGGTCAAGCAGATCATCGCGGTCGACGTCGATCCGCTGCGCCTGGGCGTAGCGAAGGAGCTGGGCGCGACGCACGTCGTGGATTCGTCGGCGGGCGATGTCGCCACGCAGGTCAAGGCGCTGACCGAGGGGCGCGGCGCCGACGTCGCGTTCGAAGCGGTCGGCATCGACGCCACCGTCCGCGCCGCCATCGCCAGCGTTCGCAAGGGGGGCACGGTGACCCTCATCGGCAACCTGTCGCCGGATGTGTCGTTGCCGCTGCAGTCGGTGGTGACGCGCCAGATCCGCCTTCAGGGATCGTGCGCGTCCAGCGGCGAATACCCGGAGTGCATCGACCTCATCTCCTCGGGCAAGGTCAACGTCGACCGGTTCATCTCGGCGACCGCCCCGCTGGAGGACGGCGCCGAGTGGTTCAACCGGCTCTACAAACGAGAGCCGGGGCTGATGAAGGTCTTGCTGAAACCGAACGGCTGACCGGTCACGCCCGTCCCGGTGCGGGCCGTCCGCGCTATTGCAGGTTCGCGATGGCGACGATGTTGGGGTGCTGCGGAATCGTGACCGCGCTGGACTTGGTCAACGCGCCGTCGGTGCCGTTGATCGTGAACGACAGCAGGTTGTCGGTTTCGGCGCTGACGCCGCTGACCAGCAGGAAGCGCCCGGCCGGATCGATGCTCATGCCGCGCGGCTCGCGGTTCACCTTCTCCGAGGAGACAAACGTCAACTTGCCGTCCAGCGCCACCGAGAAGGTGGTCAGGTATCCCTCCAGGACGGTCTGGTCGAAGATGTACTGTGAGGGATTCTGCGGATCGGGAGTGCCCTTGTCCAGGCGCGTGGTGACGTAGAGGTTCTTCAGCGTCGGATGCATCGCGATCGCGGCCGCCCGCCCGCGCAGGGACTTGTTGTCCGGCTTGACCGCCGCCGGCAGCGTCGAGATGTCAGCCTGCAAGGGCGGCTCGATGAGCAGGCCCGTGTTGGTGTCGATGTTGTAGACGCTGACGGTTTGCGTGAACTCCTTGACCAGGTAGGCGAACCGGCCGTCCTCCGATATCTCCATGTGCCGCGGTCCGGGCTTCTCCGGCAGCACGATGGGAACCTTGGTCGTCAGCTTGCCGGTCTGGGGCGTGAACGAGAACTGCCAGATCATGTTCCCCAGCAGGCACGGCACGTACACGCCCTTGCCGCTGGGTTCCGGGAAGACGCCGTGCGGGTTGTTGCAGGTCAGTGCGGTGCCGGCGCTGGCCCCCAGCTTGCCGTCGGGCATCAGCGGAAACACGTTCACAAGCTGTGAATCAAAGTTCGCGACGAAGACCCACTTGCCGCTCCGTTCAAGCGCGACGTGGACGCCCCCCTCGCCGCCGGTATCCTGGTCGTTGAGCAGCGTCAGGTAGCCGGTCAGCGGGTCGATGGCGTAGGCCATGACCTTGTTCACCGACCCTTGATGTTCACTGACGGCGTACACGACCTTCTTGGCCTGGTCGACGGTCAGGAACGACGCGTTGACGAAGCCGGCCGCCGGATTGCGATCGATCCAGGACCTGGCGGTCAGCGCCCCGGTCCCAGGATCCATGTACAGAATGTCAATCCCGCGATCGCCGCCCGCGTAGACGAAGTAGCGATTGCCAGCCGCGACGGGCGCCAGGTCAGGGCTGGGCGGGCGCTCGGCGATCCCGACATCGGTCGCGCGATCGCCGGCCGCATCGCCGCCCGCGACGTCCCCGGTGGCGGAGTCATCACCGGCCGCATCCGCGGGCGTGGAGCCGCTGCTCCCGCAAGCAAGGTTGGTGACAAGAAGAACCGAACCGAAGAGGGAGACAAAGCGAGCGATCATGTTGGACTCCGGAAAATAATGGTGCCCAACACATAAGGCCGAACGCCGTCGCTGTCCACAGACAAACGGGGTCAGGCGCGGCCGTGCATCCAGCGTTTCAGCATCGGTGTCAACGCCAGCAGCAGCAGCGCCGGCCCGACGCTGCTGACGACCAGAACGCCATAGATGGGCAGATGAGAACTCTCGAGAATGGTCTCGAGTTTTCCGGCCAGATAGTTGGCGACCGCCGACGAAACGAACCATAGGCCCATCGCCAGCGACACCACCCGGACCGGCGCCAGCTTGGTGACCATCGACAGACCGATGGGGGACAGGCACAGCTCGCCGATGGTGTGCAGCGCGTACACCGACGCCAGCCATCCGGAGCTGACCTTCCCTTGCGTCTGGGCCAGTTGTTGCCCGATGTACATCACCACGAAGCCGAGGCCCAGGATGATCATCCCGATGGCCATCTTGGTCGGCGTCGAGGTACGGAGCCGCCCCTGATCCAGGCGCAGCCACAGCCGCGAGAAGCTGGGCGCCAGCGCGACAATCAGCAGCGGGTTGATGGCCTGAAAGTGAGACGCGGCGATTTCGATATGACCGCCGCCTGACAGGATTGTCCCACCCCAGATCAGAAGACCGATGCCGAACAGCGGGAACCCGCAGGCCAGGACCAACCACAAGATTCGACCGCTCTTCTCCGTACGGGTCGAGCGATAGATGTTCAGGCCGGCGCCGATCATGGCCAGGGCGATGACAATGAGCACGGGCCATCCGGCGGTTCGATCGGTTTGCTTGTCGGCGAACAGGGTCATGGTGCCGCCGGCCTGCTCGAATCCCATCCAGAAGAAGATGTTGAAGACACACAGGATCACGATCACGGCCAGACGCTGCGATTCGTCGCGCGTGCTGCCGCGGAACAATTGCCAGAACACCGCGCCCAGCGCGATGCCCACCAGACCGAACTTGGCGGCCGACGGCGTGTGGTCCCAGGCGTTGCCCAGGAACCCGCGTGTGGTGACGACGCCCCAGACGAACGCGGCGCCGCCCAAAACCCAGATCACGACGTCGATGTAGTCGCGCCTTTGCAGCCGCTGTGTGCCGGTGCCGCCTCGTGCGGGCGGCAGGCCGATCGAGCCCAAGAATTTTTGCCCCCACACGAAGATGATCAGCCCCAGCGCCATCCCGATGGCCGCGAGGCTGAACCCGTAGTGCCAGCCGACCTTCTCACCCAGCGTGCCGCACGCCAGTGGCGCGGCAAACGCCCCGAGGTTGATCCCCATGTAGAAGATGGTGAAGCCGCCGTCGCGACGTGGATCGTCCTCACGATAGAGGCCGCCGACGATGGTCGAGATGTTCGGCTTGAAGAACCCGTTGCCGACGATGAGCAACCCCAGGGCCATGAACAGCAACGGCTCGAATGCCATCGCCAGGTGGCCCATGGCCATCAAGATGCCGCCGATCAAAACCCCCTTGCGCCGGCCCAGCACCTTGTCGGCGAAAAAGCCGCCGGCGATCGGCGTCAGGTACACGAGGCCCGTGTACGTGGCGTATATCGACAGCGCCTCCGCACGCGGGAACTTGAGATGGTTGACCAGGTACAGCGTCAGGAGCGCCCGCATCCCGTAGTACGAGAAGCGCTCCCAGGCCTCGGCGCCGAACAGGGCGTAGAGCCCGGTCGGGTGCGCCTCGGTTCCGCCAGCCTGCCCGTCTGCCCCTGACCGCGGTGTGGCCATGGGCCGGAATGTAACTGATTTTAGAGTGCGCGGAGAAAGTCGATGAGGTCGACGCGCTGCGAATCCGGCAGCCCCAGACCGAACGGGTGGGCGGGGGCGGCGGTCCCGGCGCGCCGGCGCGGATCGAACATCGTCTCGAGCGACCGGAATGACCCGTCGTGCAACAGGATCCCGCGCGACCCCACGCCGCGTAGTGACGGAACCCGATAGTGTCCGGTGCCACGGTCCGGATCGCGGGCCACGATTGGGTCGGTCCCGACGATCGCAACGTCGACGGGCGGGCCGGTCATGCCCGGGCCGGCGTGGCAGGCGGAACAGCGCCCGGCGGCGAACGCGTCATGACCGCGCTGATTCTGGGCGGCCTTGTCGGGCAGCGCCGCGGCCAGTGTCCACAGATAGTGGGCCAATCCCAGCGTGATCTCGCGAGGTGGGCGCAGCGATTCTCCGTGACTGGTGATGATCAGGGTCTCGAGGCGGATGGCCAGCGCCTGCCGATCGACCTGCAGCAGGTTCCCTTCGTGATGAAGGTGGGTCAACCAGCGGATCGGGCGCAGGTCGGGGATGGCGACGGGTAGTCGGCCGCTGGCGGTCACGGCGTCGATGCGGCCCGGACCCCAGAGGCGGAGCAGGGACGCGTCGACGACGGACAAGGGCGAGGATGGTGACGGGGGCGCCGAGTCCAGGCCATCGGCCAGCCAGGCGCCCAGGTCGAGTGACGCATTTGCCAGCCCGACGACCAGCGACCCATTTGCCGAAGCGGCGTGACAGGTCGCGCAGGTGAATGTGAGTCTGGCGCTGCCGTCGGCCATCTCGGCGCGAA
>DASRQT010000374.1:0-5330 GCA_035696485.1 Polyangia bacterium
GCAACGGACAGGCCGCGGGACCGACGGTGGCAACCCTGCTCGGCAACGGCGACGGCACCCTGCGCCCCGGCGGCGCCCTCGCCGATCCGCACCAGCCAGAAGCGATAGCCGCGGCGGACGTCAACCACGACGGCCTCATCGATCTGGTGGCCGCCAACGTCGACACCAGCAACACCGTCACCCTCTACGTGGGGACCGGCGTCAATCAGTTCGGCGCCGGCCTCGACATCCCCACCGGATCGTGGACGCTGCGCGCGTTGCTGGCGGACTTCAACGGCGACAGCTACCTCGACCTCGTCGCCGGCGGCTCCAACTCGCAACTTCAGGTACGACTCGGCGCCAAGAACGGAATGTTCATGGTCCCCTCCTCGCAGGTCATCGGCGCCGGCGAGCCAAGTGTCCCTACCGCCGCCGACCTCGACGGAGACGGCAAGCTGGACCTGGTGGTAAACAACAGCAAGGTTGGCACGATCACCGTGCTGCTGGGTAACGGCGACGGCACGTTTCAGCCTGGTACGACGATGGTCGTGGGGACGCGCATCGGCCGGCTCGTGATCGCTAATTTCAACGGCGACGGCCGTCCCGACCTGGCGATGACCACCACGGCGACCCCCGCTGTGTCGTCGCCCAGCCTGATCGTGATGCTCAACCAGACGTCGCAGTAGCGGGCCGCCTGAACGACGTGTCATCGCTGCCATGCCCGGGACTGTGGTACATCCTCGCCCGGGGGTGTCCATGCAGTGGCTGCCGATCGGAAGAATGACCTGCCTTGCGGGCGCTTGCCTGGCTGGGCTGTCGGCCTGCGGCTGGCGGGCGTCGGACGAAATATCGACCACCTCGGGGATTCTCTCGCCGGCCTCGCTCCCTGACATCCAGTACCACCTCACCGCCCGTCCCTGGACGCCGCTGGAGACGCCGCGCGACGCCTACCTCGATCGCATCGAGGGGATCGTAAGATTCGAGGCGACCCTGCAAAACGGCGCCGGCGCCATCATCGATCCGGTCGCCCATCAGGAATGGCAATACGCGACGCCGTATTTCGCGAACTCGCTCGGCTTGCTGCTCTCCGCCGGACGCGCGCAAGACTTGCTGGAAAGCGGCGTCGCGGCCATGAACAGCGCCAGCTCGCAGATGGCCGTGGGCAACGGCGCCATACCGCAGCAGCACGGCAACTTCTTCATCGCTCCCATGGCCGACGCGCTGTCGCTCTACCAGCCGCTCGTCGACGCCGCGCAGATCGCGACCTGGAGGAGCCGGATGAGGCTGCCGGTCGCGAACCTCATCCAGACCTTCGACCACAACTGGCGGGGCTACGCCATGAAGGGGCAGTGGTACCGGTTCCAGCAGGGTCTGGTCCCGCGAGCGGACGCCGTCACCTTCATCGAGGACGGCTGGATCAACACCCAGCGTTCGCGCTTCACCGGCAACGCGCTCAACCTGTATCACGACACCAGCAGCGATCCGGACACGTTCGCCTACGACGCCGCGTCGCGGGCCAACCTGTGGAACATGCTGGTGCGCGGTTACAACGGCGCCTCGGCGGCCGAGATGTCGAGGCTGATCCGGCGCGGCACGCAGAGCGACTTGCTGCTGCAGGACGCGACCGGCCAGGCGCCGTTCGGCGGCCGCTCGGGTCTGCACAGCTGGAACGACGTGTACACCGGTCTCGGTTTCGAGATGATGGCCGAGCGGGCAAACGCCGACGGCAACGACCGTCTCGCGGGTCAGTACCGGCACTCTGCGATGCTGGCGCTCAAGAGCGTTGATCGCTGGCGCAGCGGCCAGGGCTTTTACTTCGTCACCAAGAACCACTTCGATATCGGCCTGCGCGTGCGCTACGCCGACTACAGCCAGCTGACCAACTACAACGGCAACGTCATGTACCACATGGCGGAGGCCTGGCGCGCGCGCCAGTCGCCGATCGAAGAGCAGCCCGCCCCGGTCGAGATCGGCGGCTACGCGCTGGATCCCGACCCGCAGTTCGCCATCGCCGTCGCCAACGCGGGCGGCATGATGATCCAGGCGGCGCTGCGCGGAACCACGACGCGCGAATTTGGCCAGTTCTGGACCACGCTGGGCATCTCGCGTTTCAGCCGCGTCAACTGGGACTCGCGCCTCGGGCCCTCCGACGGCGTTCGTGACGCGGGCTCGGCCCTGGGCGTCAGCTACGCGCCCACGTTTCTAGAATCGGGCAACTGGTCCCGGCTGGCCTCGATGCCGCAGCGCTATCAGGCGAAGCTCAGCGTCACGTTCACCCACCCGTTGCTGGTTCGCTGCCGGCTCGACTACGCGCCCCGGGCGGGACAGAGCGGTCCGACCTTCTCTGACGATCTGATCATCACGCCCGACGGCGTGCTGTCGACCATCACCTCCAGCGCGGCCGCCGGGAACTTTGGCGTGACCTGGCCTGTACTGACGAACGACGGCGCGCCCCTGACCAACAGCTTCACCCAGCACATCGCCGCCGTCAGCTTCGCCGGCGGCGGCGACCAGCAAAACTTCATCGCCCTGCACCCTTCCCCCACGCTGGTGACGAACCTCGGCACGCTGCGCAGCTCGTACGGAGACCTGCGGCCGGTGCGCGTGCTGTCGGGCGCCGGGCAAGGCGACGTCCAGACCTTTGTCTATCCCCGCAGCCCGGGGGATCCCGGCGCCGAGAGCGTTCGCACCAGCTTCACGCGAGACGGTAACGGCGGCTTCTCCAGCGTGCTCGGGCGCGTGGTCGGGGACCTCTACATCGGTCGCACCTCGGCGGGCGGCGTGGGGTCGGCCGTCGACCTCGACGATGACGGCGAGAACGACGTCACCTTCAGCACCAGCTGCGGCTTCATTCTCCAGCTGGCCAACGGGCGCGTCACCGCCGTCGAAGCCGACCGCGTGGTCACCGCGGTGGTGCAGGGCCAAACCGTGACGTTGTCGCCGTTTTCACCGCTGACCCTGATACCGGCCGTGACGACGAGCTTCGAGGCCGAATCGGCGACCCTGGCTGGCGAGGCCAAGCTGCAAGCGTGCGCCGCCTGCTCGGGCGGACAGCGGGTTGGGTTCCTGGGCAACACCGCGACCAGTGGCGCCGTCACCGTTGGAACCCTGACCTTCACGAACGTGAACGTCCCCGCGCCCGGCAGCTACGTCGTCAGCCTGTTCTATACCAGCCAGGACGACCGCACCGGTACGCTGACCGTCAACGGCGTCGCGGGATCGCCGATTGCGTTTCCGTCCAGCGGCAACTTCGACACCGTGGCGCGACTCGACGCGGTCGTCAGCTTGAACGCGGGAGACAACACCATCGCGATCGGCAACAACACGTCGCGGGCGCCGTCGATCGATCGCCTGGTCGTCAACATTCAATGAGGCGGCTCATCTCGGACCACCTGAGCTACTGGATCTCGAGCAGAGCCAGGTCGTAGACCAGATCGCCCTTGGGCTGACCGCGGCGAGGCTTGGGACCGAAGGCCAGCTCGCGCGGGATCCAGAGCCGGACCCTGTCGCCCACGACCATGTCCGACAGGGCTTCGCGCCAACCGGGCATGATACCGATCATGGAAAACACCGCCGGGTGATGCGCCATCACCGACGACTCGATCAGTCGGCCATCCGTCGTCCAGCCTGAAAAGTCCAGCTTCACCTGGCTTCGCTCCTGCGGGTGCTGGGTCCCCTTCCCTTTCTTGAGCACCTCGATCGCCAGACCGGAGGCGGTTTTCCGTGCCGTCGCGGGCGGCGCCTTCACGTGCCGCGGTGTGGGCGGCGCCTTGACGATCTCGTAAAGCTCGAGATCGAAGGTGGCGTCAACCGGCGGCGGATGGTCGTCGTCGTCTCCGGTGAAGGTCAAGCCGGCCGGCACCCAGACCCGCCGCTGCTCGCCCACCACCATCTTCGCCAGCGCCTCCGCCACGCCAGGGAAGGCCTTCACCAGGCACTGGTTCTGCGGATCGCCCGACTGACGCGAGCTGGACAGTAACCCGCCGTCGCGCTTCCAGGCGGTGAAGTGAAGCTTCACGCAGTCGTTGGCCGTCGGGCGTTGGCTGCCACGCCCGGCCTTGAGGACGCGCATGGCCAGACCCGACGGCGTCTTGCTCGCGCCCGCCGGCGGAGACGCCACGTCCGCCGGCGCGGCAGGCGGCCCGGGCGGTGTGCCGGGAGACGCCGCCGCCACCAGACACGCGACAATCGCTGCGCCGGCCGTCACCGCGTCAGCTTGATGGTGTCGACCGCGATCCAGAAATCGCTGGACGCGCCGTTCCTGCCCGTGACCTGGAACCTGAACGTGTGATTGCCGGCGGTGAGATTGCGCGTGCCGAGATCGACCTCGGTGTAGATAAAACTCGAAGCGAACCCGTCCTGCGCGGCGCCCTGGTTGCCTCCATCGATGCTGAGCTGCCAGATCGCGCGGTTGCTGAACTTCTTGAAGAGGGGACGTATGCCCCAGAGCCCGGTTTGCGGCACGTTGATGGTCAGCGAGACGAATTCGCCGACAGCATGGCTCTCGATGATGACGCCCGCCCCGCCGCTGGCGGCGCTGTCGATGAACACGCGCACCAGGCGGCCGGCGGTGGACCCTGCCACCGGGGCCGACTCCGCCTCGGTCGTCACGTTCGCGGTCAGGCCGTAGACGCCGACACTCCTCGACAGCGAGGCGAGGTAGACCTTGCCGTTGGCGATGACCGGGGCCGAGCCCTTGCTGAAGTTCATCATGTTGTCCGCCGCGTTCATCGTGCTGTTCCACAGCTCGCGGGTCAGATTGGTGGCGTCGAAGGCGCGCAAGACGCCCGGCACGGAGCTGTGATTGGCGTCGCCCGACAGGGGCATCGTCACCCAGAGGATGCCGTTGCCGGATCCATTGGACGACAGCGACATCATGCCGCCGGGCATCCCCTGCGGCGGCAACACGTTGCTCACCGAGGCCGCCGGCGTGTTGAAGGTGGTTCCGTTGAATCGCCACATCCGGCCGAAGTCGTTTTCGCCCCAGGTGTAGAGGTTGACGCCGCTGGGGCTGCCCCAGGTCACCATGCTGTTGTGAAGATGGTGACTGAGACCTGACCGGACGTTGTTGGGGTCGACGCACTGCCATGTCTGCGGAATCGGCGTGTTGACGTGCCCCATTCTGTTGGCGTTGACGAGATAACAGGTGCCGCCGCCCTTGCCACCCATGGTCAGAAGACTGGTGCCGGGCACGAAGATCGGTCCGGAAGAACCGAGGTCGAGATCGAACGAATTCAAGCTGGCCCAATTGGAAGGCGTGAACCAGTCGACCACGCCCAGAGTGGGCGACAATCTGAGCAAGGTTTCGCCGAAGCTATTCACGCCGTCAAATGTCCCGTTGCCTGTAGCGT